>JAMPGS010000203.1 GCA_023663815.1 Clostridium sp. | reverse complement strand
ACTTCACAGTGCGAATTTTCTTTCACTCTTCCTCATTTCTTCATCATACGGCTTTCTTCCCTTTTTAAAAATTAATCAAGTAAGGGTCGCTGAAGGAATGTAGCGCAGGAATGTCTATCAAAGTCAGCGCAACGAATACCGCCAGCAAAAACGCAACCAGCGCAAGAAGCTTTTTTTCCTTATATAGCTTCTCCGGCTTCTGCACCGCGGAATCCTCGTTGAAAGCCATCATCAAATAGTACGCAAAAAGCGTGAACATAACGGGCATTGCAATAACATATTCTATCCGATATTTTACCAAAAAAATACCGATACAAAAAGTGGAACACAGGGCGTAAAAAAAGGAAGAGCCAAGCAGGGTTTTCTCCGTATAATATTTAAAGGACTTCCGGTACTTCCCGGCAATCTCCGGGTCTCCAATCATTCTGTACTCTGCAAGTCTTTTTGTTCCCATCAAAAACGCGCCGCCCATCCAATAGCCGATTAAAATGCTGACAGGAGGAAACACGCTGTCCGTGACGATAAACCACCCCAGCAGCAGCCTAATCATATTGTTGACGGACTCCGATAAGACGTCAAGAAACATAATATCCTTAGTGCGGATAGGCTTTACATTGTACAAAAGCCCCATAATGAGAAGCCAAAGCTCCATCAAGAAAAACAAATAATTAATCGTCAGGGAAAGGCCGATTCCCAACGCCGCAAACCCCAGATACTCTATAATTACATATTTAAATTTTACATCGCTGCTCACCACAGGCCTGTTTTTCTTGGTAGGATGATATTTGTCAAACTCCGCATCCAGCCATTCATTGATGACATAGTTGGCGGAGGCGATAAAACAGGTTGCAAAAAAGCCCGCCAGCATATACCAGACATTGATATTGCGCTGCGTCTCCTCAAGAAGCAGTATTGCAACCACCGTTCCGGGAATGATAAACGTATTTTTAATCCAATGGTCTATTCGCGCTATCTTTATGTAATCCTTCATTCTTTTTCCTCATTTCTTCTCTACTTCTCACGCCCAGCTTCACTGTCAATATACACAAGCATAAATGCACAAGCATAAATGCACAAGCATAAATGCTTGGGAAACTTGCATCTGCAGCGCGGGCACAAACTCTTCAGGGTGCAAATTTCATCTTTCATCCTTTCCTTCTAAAAAGAAAGTACGTAAACTCTATATTCTCCCATTCATAGGGCTCCTGCCCTGCCAGCTCATAATTCTCAAATATAAACTCCGGGTAGTCGTCCCTCGCCAGAATAAACTGCGTCCTTCCCTCTCTGACATATTGTTCCTGCTCCCGAAACATTTCCTGAAAAGCAATCCCGTTGGTCTGGAAAAACCTGCAGGTAGGCAGGATATCCGCCACTGTGTAAAGCCCCGCATCCAGACAACTTATATTTAAAAGCGTCGGGTTTTCCTCCTGCTTTACAATATCCCTGAATTTAAACAAAAAATACGAATCTTTGTCCTGAGCCATAAAATAAGAATTCATGGAAGCGCCGTAAGCCGCCGCCATGGAAACGCCTATCACGGCCACGGCTACCGCAAGGAATCCTCCCTTTAGAGCTTTCTCCTTTATCTTCATTTTTCCTGCAAACAGACGTCCCGCCGTCCATTCTACCGTTCTTCCCGCCGCCACGGCTCCAAGAGGCGCAAAAGCCATAAACGGAATAGAATAATAGGGAAGGGTGGAACCGCCGACATAAATTCCAAGGAAAAGAAGTCCCGCCATTGCCAAAAGATTTATTTTTTCATACCATCTTATTTTTAAGGATAAAAGAAAATATCCCATCCCCCATATAATCAGCACAAAATAGGACAAATTGTCCAATATCAGCCAGTACAAAAGCTTTGCCAGCGTATAAATTCTTTGAAAAACCCCGTTTCCCTCTTCGCTAAAATTGCTGTACAGAAACACATTATTATAGATATAACACTGATACCAGTCGTCGAGAGCGCCGTTAAGCCCAAAATATACAAGCCACGGAACCAGCGTTACAAACATTCCCAGAAGAAATACGGCGCAATTTTTTATAAACCCTTTTAAGTCCTTTCTAAATAATATGGCAAGCCCTATCATTGCCATCCATGCAAAGTAAAAACCCAGCATCGTATACTTTACCTGCATCACAATCCCAGCCATAACGCCGTTTGCCAAAATCATTTTCACATCTGGAAGCGCCGGGTACCTCTCCTTAAAATATTTTATGGAACAATAAAGGCTGATTCCCAGAAGAGGAAGACAGAATTCCTCCGCCGCGCCGCCAAAATAAAAGCTCTTGGAGGAGAGAACCGCCGCCCCAATTACCGGCAGCAATAAAAAGGACGTCTGTCTTTTACAATACAGATTTAATATTTTATAGCAAGCGCCTAAAAATACCGTTATCGCCAAAATTTCTAATACGAATACGCCTGCAAAAGAATCATGGCTTAACAGATAAGCTATGCCGTACAGCAAATATAGATAAGGCCCCTTTTGGTCGTATAAATCCCGGTAAATAACCTGCCCGTTCATCATTGCCTTACCCATAGTAAAATAACTGTTTGCATCGTTCCAGTCGTTACAGGGATAAAGAAAGGATGAGCGCGAGCAGAGCATCAGCAAAAGAAACGCCGTCACGGCGCACCAAATTACGGCCGTTCCGTCCACATATAAATTTTGCTTTTTTTTCATCATTTTTATTCTTTTGTCTTCCTCCGTTTTCTTTGGCCGTCAAAATCCCCTACTCCATCCCAATTTTCCTGCGCCCGTTCACCAGCAAATTAATACTTGTGATGGTAAGCACAATGGCAAACAGTATAATCGCCGCCGCGGACGCGTAGGAGGGATAACCTCCGCTGTCGCCGTACAGCATATCATACACATAACCCACGATGGTGTTCATTTCCGCGGCGTTCAAATTGGTGCCAAACAGCGCCACCGCGTCGCTGTATGCCTTAAACGCGCCGATAAATCCCGTAATCACCAGATAAAAAATCATAGGCGATATCATAGGGAGCGTAATTCTCCTAAAAATTCTAAAGGAGGAAGTACCGTCCACCTTGGCCGCATTGTAGTAATCCTGATTCACGGAGGCAAGGGCGCTGGTTAAAATCAAAATCTTAAAGGGCAGCACCACCCACACCGTATAAAAGCACAGCACAAACATTTTGGCCCAATAAGGCCCGTCGATAAAGTCAACGCTTTTTCCGCCAAACCAATTGATAAGCAGATTCACCAGACCGTCGGAGTAGGCGGTCTTTTTAAATAAAATCATAAACACAAGCCCCACCGCCAGCGTGTTCGTCACATAGGGCAGGAAGTAAATCGTCTGAAACAAATCCCGAAGAGGCTTAATGGACGTTAAGCCCACCGATATCAGCAGCGCAAGCCCGGTGGAGAGCGGCACCGTGATAATCACCAAAATAAACGTATTTTTTACCGCCTGCAGAAAATAAGGGTCATGCAGGACATAGGAATAATTATAGCCGCCAATGCCGAAATAAGTCTGGGAAACGGAATTGTACCCCTCCTCACAG
>JAMPGS010000202.1 GCA_023663815.1 Clostridium sp. | reverse complement strand
CAACCTTGGCTGGCTGCTTATCCGCAGGGTTGTTGCCATGCTGCCACTCTTTTTTAACCGTCAGGTTGATGTATTCAGGCTTCGGCTCCTTTTTCTTCTCGGTGTAGGAGTTGGTGACCGTAACCGTTGCGGTAGCGTGTTTCTTAACCTCCACAACATAGCCTAGCAAGCTGCCGTCTTCAGCCGTAACAGCAGTAGCGCCGGCGGCCTGCCAGCTCCAGATTAAATCACCGATAGAGCTATCGTTTTCCGTAATCATATATCTGCCCGGAGTCAGCTTCAAAACCTCTGAAGAGGTAGCCTCGGGATAGTTGATAACCACAGTATTGTTATAAACCTCTTTGCCGGCGTTATCCCGCATTGGTTCGGTGCCCTCTGCCTGCAAGCGCACTACGCTAAACGCAAACGACTTAGCTTCAAGCCCCGCCGGCAGTTTGCCTGGCTCGTCGCCAGATACCACCTGCTTGGCAATTTGCAGGCTGCCGATAGGCTTAGTATAGGTGTTGCTGAAGCTGATCGCATTAACAGCTTTCCAATCGCTATCCTTTGTCCAAACGGACACTTCATCGGTTGCTACAACATACTGCCCGTTCTCCAGCTTTACAGAAACCTCAATCTGATAAACCTGGTTATCGTAAGCAATGTCATCAGAGGCGCCAGGTTTTTCTACCATATAAAGCAAGAAGCTATTGCCGTTCTCTTGCACAAGTTTATCAAGCTTCGCTTTTTCAATGGTAAAGTTAACCTTGCCGACCGAGTTATTGGTTTCCTCGCTGACAACCACAGTGCCTTCGGCCATAGTCCACAAACCTGTTTCCGGGTCTATAACCGGCTGTTTATCCAGCAGCCGGAACCCAAACTGAACGTCTGCCAAAGACATTTTCTCAATTTGGCCGTCCTCGGTTTTCTGCTCATAGGTTTTATCGGCAGAGATTGTCAGCTGCGTGTTGGAATCCTCCGATTCATCACCTATGCCCATCATCAATGCGCCGTTGCTCATGATACCGCCGCCATGGGTGCCGGAATAGTTATTGATAATCTTTACGGCAGCTCCTGCAGCCGCAGCGCCATAATCTATGCTATTCTCTTTATTATGAGCGCTTTCCTCGGGCTCGGCCGTCAGGCCCATCAGGTAGCTAGCGGAAACGCCGGAGCCGGTATTAATCCGAACCGCCATAATCTCATCGGCATCGTTGCCATAGCTGCCAACCCAGTTAGCGTCGGCATCGCCCAGCATTACACCGCTTACATAGCTGTTCAAGGCGCAGTAATAATCCTGGAAACGGTTAGCATGCATAAACACCGGATTTTCATGCGCTATCTGGTCATGGCGTTTGCCCACGCCCTCCGGGCGATCCGTAAGGCCGCCTTTGGCGTGGTTGCCATAGATAGAAGCGCCCTCAACCGCAAACACCTTAACCGTGCCGGAGGGGCAGCCCGCCACGCCGCCGCCAAAACCCGCCGCCGTGTTATCATTAACCCAGGCATTGAGGATTTGCAATTCTGCGTCGTGGTGAACAAAAATGCCGCCGCCGCCCCAATCAAATTTGGTGTCGGTTCTGTTGTCGCTGATAGTGCCGCCGCTAATCAGGTTACCCTTGCCGCTGCCAACGTATATACCGCCGGCCTCGTTAAGCTCAGCCCTGTTGTTGCTGACTACACCGCCGGTCATATGCAGCTGCACATCGGCTTTCAAATCAGCCAGCGCCATATAGATACCGCCGCCACCGGATTTGGCATAGTTATCGCTAATCTTGCCGCCCTCCAGTATAACGTGACATCCGGCAAAAATACCGCCGCCGCCCTCATTGCGGCTACCTCTATAGGTCGTGTTGTCAAGAGGTGTGTTGGTTCCGGCAATTACCGGCACTTCAGTGGGCTCCGCATTGGCTTTGTTGCCGCTGATAGTGCCGCCGCTGATTGTCAAATCATCCAATATTTTAGTTTGAAGGGTCCTATTAGCAACATAAATACCGCCGCCGCTATGGCTGGCAATATTATCACTAATATTGGCCCCAGTGCTTACAGTAATAGCATAATTTTGACTATAAACACCTGCGCCATCGTAAGAGTTATTTTTGGTAATACTGGCATTCTTGATATCAAGTTTACGGGAACGACCAGAACCGTCTACATTCACATAAACGCCGCCGCCATTAACCGCAGCTGTGTTTTCTGTAATTGCCGTTTCCTCATCTAAAACAATATCAATAACACCCCAATTTTGGGACAACGCATAGATACCACCGCCATTTTTTGTGGCTATGTTACCTTTAACTTCCCCACCGTTAAAAACTACATGCATTTCAGGATAAGAAGTGGCTCGTATGAAATACATACCGCCGCCATTTTCGGCATTGTTGCCATTGATATGACCGCCGGAAATATTAACCGTACCGGCTTTATCGCCAACATAAATACCGCCGCCTAATATAGCGGTATTTCCTGTTGCTTTGTCTGTGTCATCGGAAACAGTACCAATATAGCCGTCAGTCATTGCAAACTCAGCGTTGCCTTCGCCAACATAAACACCGCCGCCGTTGGTAGCAATATTATTATCAATCGTGCCGCCAAAAACAGTAATCTTGCCGCTTCTGGTATAAATACCACCACCGTTAGAAGAAGCTGTGTTCCCGCTAATAGTACCGCTATTCAAAGTGAATGTAGCTGTCCCACTCCAGGTGCCGACATAAACGCCGCCGCCGTTTGCGCCAGATTCATTGTTTGTAATCGTGCCGTCGTCCAAAGAGGCATGAGCGCCGGCATTAACAAATAAGCCGCCGCCACGGCTAGCCGCTCGGTTGTCCGCTATTACACAGTCCTCAGCAATGCTTACATAACCGCTTTGAACATAAACACCACCGCCATTACCCTCATGATTTCCTGTGCCACCGGTAATGGTACCGTTCTTCAAGGAAACACTACTGCTATTGTTAACAGTCACAACGCTGTCATTCCCCAAACCGGTCAGCGTATGGCCGCCCATATCCAGGATAAAGCTTTTGCCATTTGTAACAATGTTTTCTTTCACATCATGCTGCAAAACGATAATATCATCTTTACCGGCAGCCTCAACAGCCTTCTGCAACGTATCATATTCCTCATCGCCAATCTTGGCCGCCGGGCCGTCCGCCTGCCCCTGAATGGTTTTTGCCAACTCAGCCAAAGGCAAAACGCCGGCAGCTCCCTCAAGGCCAAAGGTGCTGGCGCTGTCATCGGCAATGCAAGCCATGTAAGTTATGGTATAGGTCAGGCCCGGCTCGATATTCAGAACCGACCAACCGTCCCAATCGGCCTCGTGCTCGTTACCGGCAGCGTCCACAGCGGCAACCTCCGCCACAATAACCATAATTTCCTGACCGTTATAAATGGCAGGCTCCACGGTTACGCCGGCCAAAAGATCAACCGCCCCGCTAACAGGCAGCTCCGGCACGTTGATAACCACGTCTGCCGCAGGCCGGCACTTGTAAACGGTAACATAGCACTCCTCCCCATGGGTATGGGCGCTCGAACCGCAGTAAACCGGCGGATATTCCTCAGTGGGCACCTTGGTGTCCGCCAAAATCGTGGGGGGCATACTAAAGCTGG
>JAMPGS010000201.1 GCA_023663815.1 Clostridium sp. | reverse complement strand
TGTGATAAAATCAGCTATCAAGCTGATTTTTCACACTTTCCTCTTTTCTACACTGTATTTTCTATTTCCGCAAGCAATGAGCCAAGCGGCCGCTCGAAAGCTAACTTAAGTTGGCTTTGACATTATGGCGACTGCTGCGGGGATTGCCTGCTCTTTGAAGAAGAACTGGTTCCACTTGATAATCTTACCCCATTTTTATAAAAAATCTTCCACTATCTGCCATAATCATATCACTATTTTCCAAAATATGTTCCGAATTCTCCCAGAATTTCAAAGTTTTCCAAAATTCCAAAACTTCTTAAAATTCCAGAGCTTCTCAAAGTTTCAAGTTTTCTCAAAACTTCAAAGCTTCCCAAAGTCCCAAGTTTTCTCAAAACTCCAAAGCTTCTTAAAATTTCAAAGCTTTTCAAAACCCCAAAGCTTCTCAAAATTTCACATCACAAATACATACTTCTCCCGGCCGGACAATTCCTTAGAATAGGAAAAGCCCAGCTCATGGAATTCCTTTATATCCTCTAAATTTTCAATGCCGTTTTCCGCCATGAAACGCACCATCTCTCCCCGCGCCATTTTCGCCAGAGTTCCCTTCTGCCTCACTTTCCCGCCCACCAATTCGCCAAATTCAATGGTAATAAATTTATCCTTTGGTGCAAGATAAGCCTCGATACATTTTGAGTACTCCTTGGACGCCAAATTGACAATCACTCTGTCATCGTCCGCTAAGCTTTTATACAGACGTCCGCCCCAAAAATCATATAAATCCCTGCATCCGTTTACAGATAGCTTTGCCTGCATTTCCAGTCGATACGGCGTCACCCCGTCGAACGGCCGGAGCAGTCCGTAAAACCCTGAAAGGATGCAGAGATGTTCCTCAATATAAGCAAGCGCTCCCTCCGTGAACACTGCCGGAGCCATATGCTGATACTGCAGGCCTTCATATGCCAGTACCGCCGGGGTCAGCATACGCCTCAAATCCATATCCTGAAAACGGCGGTAATTTAATTCGGCAAGCTTCTCATTGCATTTCCAAAGCTCTTTTGCCTCTGCAAAGCTTAAGGCTTTAATTTTCTCCATAAGAATTTCAGCATCTTCCAAAAATTCCGGCAATCCTTGAACTTCCAAGGTATCCGTATCGACATTCATCTTTTTCGCCGGCGAGATAATTATTTTCATTGTTTTTAATTGCAGGCCTGCTTTGTACAGCCCGTTAAAAAATAATACCTTTTAAATAAATCGCATATTTTTCCGCCAAACATCTACAAGTCGCCGCTTGACTTATTGTATACAGAAATCAATTCTGACGGAGTAAACGCAATCACCTTGCTTTTTCCAAAATCCCTCACATTTCTTGTAACGATATAATCTACATGCAGCCGCTCGGCAGTCGCACTCTGCACTGCATCCTCAAAATCATTCCAATTTAACTCTGCGGCATGAAAAATATCAGAGACACTAACATCAACTAACTCAAAAATTAAAGACAATACTCGCAAAACTTCCTCGACTTTCTCTGGGCTGAGCTCTTTCCGCATAATGTAGACCAGATTAGCAAAAGTCAATGCCGAAATATATCCCCGCGCCTTCTTAGTCTCGCACAATTTCCAAATAACAGACGAAGCGTGAACATGCGGCTCACGATTTTGAAGGACATCTAGCAATATATTTGCATCAATTAGCAGTCTCATACTTTTCCTTCAATCTTTCCGCTTTTGCTTCATTCAAATCATGATTTTCTTTCAAAATACCCGTTAAAGAATCCGTCAAATATGACACGGCGGCATCCTTTGGTATAAAACGGCCCACCTCATGGCCATTTTTTGTCACAATAATTTCCCGCCCAGACATTACAAGATTCAAATACCGTCCGAAATTATTTTGCATTTCCGTTGCGGTTGCAGTAATCATGACAACACCTCCTTTAGCTAATTTCAGTATGCCATATTTTAGTTATTTTATCAAGAAAATTTCCTGCCCCTGCGCCGCTTTTGCGGCATATTCCTCTGCGCGGGTCTACTCAAGAAAAATGCAGGTATGCCAAGCCACAGCATACCTGCATCGAATTTTTATCTATATTGCATACAAATCCTAAAACCTTACATCATGCCGCCCATTCCGCCGCCTGCAGGCATTGCGGGAGCTTCCTCCTTGATGTTGGCGACAACCGACTCGGTTGTAAGAAGGGTTGACGCAACGCTTGTAGCGTTCTGGAGCGCGCTTCTCGTCACCTTTGCAGGGTCAAGAATACCTGCGCTAATCATATCCACATATTCTTCTTTCAAAACGTCGAAGCCAACGCCAACCTCGGATTCCCTTACCTTGTTGACAATCACGCTGCCCTCTAAGCCTGCGTTTGCCGCAATGTGGAACAAAGGAGCTTCCAGCGCCTTTAATACCAACTGCGCGCCCGTCTTTTCGTCGCCTGCAAGAGTGTCCGCCAGCTTTGCAACGTCTTTAGCCGCATGAATATATGCGGAACCGCCGCCGCAGATAATTCCTTCTTCTACCGCTGCCCTTGTAGCTGCAAGCGCGTCCTCCATACGAAGTTTTGCTTCCTTCATTTCTGTTTCTGTAGCCGCGCCTACGCGGATAACCGCTACGCCGCCTGCCAGCTTCGCAAGCCTCTCCTGAAGCTTCTCCCTGTCAAAGTCAGAGGTGGTCTCCTCAATCTGAGCCTTAATCTGGTTGATTCTTGCAGAGATGGCGTCCTTGTCGCCCTCGCCGTCAACGATAACCGTATTTTCCTTCTGAACCTTAACGGATTTTGCATGGCCTAACTGGTCTAATGTGGTCTCCTTAAGGTCAAGGCCCAGCTCCTCGCTGATTACCTGACCGCCTGTTAAGATGGCAATATCCTCCAGCATGGCTTTTCTTCTGTCGCCATAGCCGGGAGCCTTTACTGCAACTACGTTGAAGGTTCCGCGAAGTTTATTTACAATTAAGGTTGTGAGCGCCTCGCCCTCAACATCCTCCGCAATAATTAACAGCTTTGCGCCGGACTGAACCACCTGCTCAAGCAGAGGAAGGATTTCCTGAATATTGGAGATTTTTTTATCTGTAATTAAAATGTAGGGATTCTCAAGAACCGCCTCCATCTTATCCATATCTGTAGCCATATATGCGGAAATGTAGCCTCTGTCAAACTGCATACCTTCCACCAAGTCAAGCTCCGTCAGCATGGTTTTGCTCTCTTCAATGGTGATAACGCCGTCGCCGGATACCTTTTCCAT
This sequence comes from Clostridium sp., assembly GCA_023663815.1. Lineage (GTDB taxonomy): Bacteria > Bacillota > Clostridia > Lachnospirales > Lachnospiraceae > Suilimivivens. The sequence goes on along the minus strand of JAMPGS010000201.1, from coordinate 382 downwards.
AGCGTCGGCTACCAACTGTCCAACCTCGTCGTCGCTTGCGGAAATAGCCGCTACTCTCGCAATGTGCTCCTTGCCGTTTACCTTGGAGCTCATCTTCTCGATTGCTTCTACAGCACAGTCGGTTGCTTTCTTCATGCCCTTTCTTAAAATCATAGGGTTCGCGCCTGCCGCCAGATTCTTCATGCCCGCGTTTATCATTGCCTGTGCAAGAACGGTTGCCGTTGTGGTTCCGTCGCCTGCCACGTCGTTGGTCTTTGTCGCCACTTCCTTTACAAGCTGCGCGCCCATGTTTTCAAAAGCATCCTCAAGCTCGATTTCCTTTGCAATGGTCACGCCGTCGTTGGTGATAAGGGGGGCGCCGTAAGATTTATCCAAAACGACG
>JAMPGS010000200.1 GCA_023663815.1 Clostridium sp. | reverse complement strand
CAACAAAAGTGCGTTGCTGGCGGTAACCAACAACGCACTAGCCCCGAAAGGGGATTAAAAAAACTAAATCATTTTTATTTTACCACTAAAAATGACAAAAGTCAATATGCAAGTAGTCAAGCTGCTTGGCATATATTTGCAGCAGTAAAGGAGGAATTTTAATGAAAAACAACATACCCTGTCCGGGGTGCCAGGAAGAATATTGCTGTGGCTTTGATCATTGCACATCTTCAGCCAAAGGTAATCCAGTTAAGGAATACCGCTATCCGGACGGCAGCAGGGCTATAATTATGGACGCTTTCTACATAAACAAAACTCCTGAGGAGCTGCGGGAGGTTGAAAACAACTATCAGCGTATTCGTTGGGAAATTATGCTGGCAAAATTAAAATCACAGGGCGCTTTATAGCGCCTTGCGGTTTATGTTGGACAAGCACCAACAAATAAAATGTGCAAGATGTGGCCTGAATTGGATAGTAAACATAGGGCGGCGGATAGAGATAAGCATCAGGGGGTTGCTCCTGGTGTAATGCAAAATGTATTGAGAGGTGTTGAAAATGACAATTAATGAAGCAATTAAAATACTTGACCCGGAAACCAGCCGGGAGGCGTTGCAGCCATACGCTTATGATAACCACCAGCGGCGCAAGGTTGTGGATGAGGCATGCCGGGTGGTGGTAGCAGAGCTGGGCAAGCGACAGTGGATAAACGTTGAGGACAGGCTTCCGGATAAGGAATTGCAGGAGGCCATAAGCCAGAGCCGTAACTTCGTGGATTTTGAGGGAACACCGCAAATTGAAGTTCTGGTTATGGTGGCGTGGGCTAAAAGGCCAACTATTTTGTGGTATGACGGGGCGGAGTTTTATGACGATGATTTTAATAACTACAGAGTTAATTACTGGATGCCTCTGCCGGAGCCACGGATAAAGGGGACTGCATGTCAATGATCAAAACAATGATGAAAAATATTTGGGCCTGTTGGCCTGAGCTGTTTTGGCTGAGCAGTGCAATTAGCTTTTTGCTTGGCTATGTGCTGGGGTATCTTATATAGTGCAAATTAAATTCACAGTCCCCGGCGAACCTGAGGGCAAGGCCAGACCCAAATTTAACCGTAAAACCAAAACAGCCTATACTCCAGGTAAAACGGTCTGCTATGAAAACCTTATCCGCACGGAATACCTGAGGCAATGCCCAGGCCTGCGCTTTCCTGATAAGGAGCCGCTGGCAATGCACATCCGGGCATATTACACCATTCCGGTCAGTGCCAGCAAGGGAAGACAGCGGGCAATGGAGGCTGGGGAGATCAGGCCAACCAAGAAACCGGACGCAGATAACATAATTAAGGTGGTGGCGGACGCCTTGAATAAGCTGGCGTATCGGGACGACGCAGATTTAGTTCTGGTGGAGCTGGAAAAGTTTTACAGCTGGCAGCACAGGATTGAAGTTGAGATAAAAACATTGGAGGGTTAGAAATGATTAAAATAAACGAGCTGAAAATTGAGAATGTGAAGCGCATCAAGGCGGTGCAGCTGGAGCCTAAAGCGGAGGGGCTGACCATTATCGGCGGGCGGAACCGGCAGGGGAAAACCTCGGTTATTGACGCCATTGCCTGGGCGTTGGGCGGGGAGCGGTTCCGGCCAAGCGCAGCTCAGAGGGAGGGCTCGCTTACGCCGCCGGACCTGCGGGTGGAGCTTTCCAACGGCCTTGTGGTGGAGCGCAGGGGCAAAAACAGCGAGCTTAAAGTGACGGACAAAAACGGCCGCCGGGGCGGTCAGCAGCTGCTAAACGAGTTTGTGGAGCAGCTGGCCCTGGATTTGCCCCGGTTTATGCAGGCCAGCGGCAAGGAAAAGGCTAACACACTTTTGCAAATTATTGGCGTGGGCGAGCAGCTTGTGGCTTTGGAGTTGCAGGAGCAGGATTTGTATAACCGCCGCCGCTCCATAGGCCAGATTGCCAGCCAGAAAGCCAAATATGCGGAGGAGCTGCCCTTTGACGCAACTGCGCCCACAGAGCCGGTGAGCATATCCGAGCTTATTCAGGAGCAGCAGGAGATTTTGGCCCGCAATGGGAGCAAGCGGCTCAAGCGTGAGCAGGCCGCCCAGTTGCAGGCAGAGGCGGAGCGGCTGCGCAAACAGTTGGCGGAAATGCAGCAGAGATTGGCGGAAATGCAGGCCAGATATGACGAGGTTTGCCACAGCCTGGAGATTGCTCAAAAGTCGGCGGCGGATTTGCAGGAGGAGTCCACGGCGGAGCTTGAGGCCAGCATTGCCAATATTGAGCAGCTGAACCGGAGGGTGCAGAGCAATCTGGACCGGGAGCGGGCTTTGGATGAGGCGGCCCACTTTCAGGCGGAATATGACGGGCTCACGGCGGAGTTGGAAAAGGTGCGCCAAAGCAAGCTGGATTTGCTGGCCGGGGCAGATATGCCGCTTCCCGGCTTGTCGGTGGACGGCGGAGAGCTGGTATATAAGGGCCAGCGTTGGGATAATATGTCGGCTTCGGAGCAGCTGCGGGTGGCGGTGGCTGTGGTGCGCAGGCTGAACCCCAACTGCGGCTTTGTACTGCTGGATAAGCTGGAACAGATGGATATGGCAACATTGCAGGAGTTCGGCAGCTGGCTGGAGGCCGAGGGGTTGCAGGTCATCGCCACCAGAGTCAGCACCGGCGAGGAATGCAGCATTATTATTGAAAATGGTGTAATCCTCGAAGGGGGCTTGGTGCAGGAAAATGAACCGGTGGCACAGCCGGCAAAATTAAATTGGGAAGCGGGTGTATTTTAATGAAGATTTCAGGCGGTAAGATTAAGGGAGCGCAAAAGGTTGTGTTGTATGGGCCGGAGGGGATTGGCAAGACCACCTTTGCGGCGCAAATGCCAAGGCCTCTGTTTATCGACACGGAGGGCGGCACCCGGCACTTGGATGTGCGGCGGTTTGAGGAGCGGCCGGGCAGCTGGGCAATGCTGCTGGAGCAGGTGAAATATGTGCTGAATCAGCCGGAGGTTTGCCAAACGCTGGTGGTGGATACGGCGGATTGGGCGGAGGCCCTCTGCGTGCAGCATATTTGCGCCAAGGCTCAGCTGGGCGGCTTGGAGGATTTCGGCTATGGCAAGGGCTATGTTTATTTGCAGGAGGAATTTGCCCGCCTGCTGCATTTGCTGGACGAGCTGGTGGAGGGCAGGCAGATTAATGTACTGCTGACCGCCCACGCGGCAATGCGCAAGTTTGAGCAGCCCCAGGAGATGGGGGCATATGACCGCTGGGAGCTGAAGCTGAGCAAAAAGGTGGCCCCGCTGGTTAAGGAATGGGCGGATTTGCTGCTGTTTGCCAATTATGAGGTGTTCACGGTGACGGACAGCAGCAACAAGCATAAAAAGGCTCAGGGCGGCGAGCGGGTTATGTATGCGGCGCATCACCCCTGCTGGGACGCAAAAAACCGCCAGGGGTTGCCGGATAAGCTGCCCTTTGACTATGGGGCGATTGCCCATATATTTGCGGCGGCCAAGGAAACGGCGCAGCCTCAGGAGCCGGTCAAGGCCGAGACTGTGCAGCCTAAAGCGGTTTATGGGGAAACGCCCATTAGTCAGCTGCCGCCTGCCCTGGCTGCCCTGATGTTTG
>JAMPGS010000001.1 GCA_023663815.1 Clostridium sp. | reverse complement strand
AAGCCTGTGTAAGACCTCTAATCTGCCTTCTCATTTTCTCGGAAATGGAAAGGCCTGCTGCGTCGTCAGCTGCACGGTTAATCTTATAACCGGATGATAATTTCTCAGTAACCTTTGACTGAGAGCTTGTGTTCACGCCTAACATTCTGTTAGAGTTCATTGCTGCGAGATTGTGTTGTACTATCATTGACATAATATATTCCTCCTTGAATTTAACGCCGCGTCCCTGCGTACGTTTGGTGATTTTTGGCGGATTCGCTTTTGAATTCGTACGCATCCAAAAACAAAATCCACTCATAATTTTTTAAGTAATTTTCGGAAACCCTCCGTTAAAACCTGTGCTTCCGTTTACTTGTATAATATATCGGAACGTTTTCCTAATACTTTATACCTGAATTTAAAATTTTTTTGTTTTTGCTCTTACTTATAAAGCCAATACCCCCACGACAATCTTTAAAGTCATATAAGCATGACTTTACTCGCTGCTTGCAAAAATCAATTTGCCGTTTGTTGCCTAAAATATAAAAAGCATGTTTATTTTGGATGGGCGGTGTATCCATCATCTCAGGTACTCCGTTAAGAGTGCGTCGGGAACCATTTCCGACCTCAAAATAATCATGCTTATTATTATCTTATTTACCTTTCACATAAAATATACTCTTTACATGCCTTCTTTGTCAATAAAATATTTCTTAATTCTTCCACTAAACAACCGCCTTAAAATCTTTGCTTCCTGTATATCATGCATAGTTGCCACATAAAAATACTCTCCATTAGTATCTAATTTTATACCTATCATAATATTATCTTCATATCGTTTGATAAGCTCCAAGCTCGCATTGAGCTCATTGGGATTTATACCTATATAATCAGGAGACAATATTATATCAGATATACAATCAATATATTTCAGGCATTTATAATGTTTCCTCTTCATCATATGAAAAAGCAAGCCTTTTGACCTATATATATCCAGCTCCTGTAAATTTATTCCCAATATTTCATTAAATTGCGGATTATATTTCCCCACCTTTATCAGTTCTTCTTTTTCTTTCATACTATTATCTAATTGGGAATCCATGCGATTTACACTAATTTGTCACTCAAAAGATATGCTGTTCATTATCAAAAAACTTCACTAGATTAGTTATTAATATAAATCAACGTCTGATACTATTCAATAGATATAAAATAAATTTTTTATAAACAATTTATTATCTTCATTACTACACTTTTAGATATTTCTATTATTATGCTTTCTATATACCCCTTTGTTTTTCCCCCGCCATCCTATATAATAAAGACATCAAACTGCCTTTTTACATTCTCAAAAGACTTACTGCAAAAAATTCTCAAAAGGCCTGCTGTGAAAAAACATCTCGACAACTGATTTTATCACAGACAAATTTGCACTGACGCCGCTGCACACGCATACATACATTTGCAGGCGGCGGCATGGAGGATTATTATGAATATCATTATACACCGCTACGGCAGCATTTGCGAGCCGGATTTAATAGAGGCGTTCAATGCCTGCGGCATTGCCGTTATTGAAGATTCTACAGAAATTTATCAAAAATCCATCAGCTCGGAAGCGCGAATCCGTCTCCTTGGAGAACTGATTTTAACTCATAAGCCCGCTTTTGTGTTCAGCATCAATTTTTTCCCTTATATATCCGAAATTTGCGAAAAGCTTCACGTTTTATATGTTTCCTTAAGCGTGGACTGCCCCGTGCTGGAATTGTTCTCACTTTCTATTAGAAATAAGTGCAATCGCATTTTTTTATTTGATTACATGCAGTATCAAAAATTTTACCCGAAAAACCCGGAAGGCATTTTCTATCTTCCTCTAGCCTCTAATACTAACAGGTGGGAGCAAGCTCTTTCTTCCGTTTCTCAAAAAGAACGGGAGCTTTACGACTGCGATATTTCCTTTGTCGGTTCCTTGTATAAGGAAAAATCCCCCCTTCAAAGCCTTTCTTTAAGTAATTTTGATAGGGGGCTTGCGGACGGAATCATTGAAGCCCAGCTCAAAGTTCCCGGCTGTTCTCTTTTGGAAGAAGCGCCGCCTAACTCTCTGCTTGCCGCCGTCCGTAAAGCAGATTCCGCTTTTTTTAAGCCTGAAAACTGCTTCACCGATACGGATTCCTACGTTCTTTCCCACTATTATCTGGGCATGGAGGCCTCCGCGTTGGAGCGAATCCGCACGTTACAGGAGCTCGGAAGAGAATTTTCCGTCAATTTATATACTCGAAGCGATACCTCCGACCTGCAAAATATCTCCGGCATCCGCTGCTGCGGCGGCGTGTCCACACATTCCGAAATGCCGCTAGTTTTCCGTTTCAGCAAAATCAACTTAAATATTACCATGCGCTCTATCCAAAGCGGCTTGTCCCAGCGGATTTGGGATATTTTGGGATGCGGCGGATTCCTTATTTCCAATTATCAAAGTGAAATTCCCGAATATTTTACAATTGGGGAGGATTTGGAGTGTTATGAAAATCTTAACGAATTAAAAGAAAAGATTGCTTTTTATCTGGCTCATGATGATATCCGAAATAAAATTGCGCAAAACGGGTTAAAAAAGACGCGAGAACAGCATACTTATATTCACCGGGTTCTGCAGATTATGAAAACGTTGTTTGCCGCGTCGGAGGCACCTTAAAAATTGCAATAATTCGTGCAATTTTTCTGTATTAGATACGGTATTTCTTTAACTTTTATATGAATATTATAAAAAGCACGAGTGCATTTACATAATCGCACGAATAATATATAATAATAGTGCGAAAGGAGTAGTGATATGTCAATAACAGCAACAGAATTAAAGCAAAATCTTGGAAAGTATTTAATACTTTCCGCCCAAGAGGATATTTATATAACAAAGAACGGTAAAATAATCGCAAAATTAACAAATCCTCACGAGGATAGGATAAGTACGGCGCAATCATTATTTGGCATTTTACCTACAGAAGCAGACATAGATGTTTCAAAAGGGGAAAGGCTGGCAGTTAAATAATGAAAATTCTTATAGACACTAACGTGATAATTGATGCATTGACTAGCAGAGAGCCTTTTAAAGAAGCGGCAGAACAAATATTTTTAATGGCGGCAAACCAAATTGAGGACATGTACATTACAGCAAGCTCGGCTACGGATATTTATTATCTTGTAAAAAAGTATCTACACAGCACAGAACAGGCAAAAAATGTTATGGCAAAATTATATGAATTGTTCTATATACTAGATGTAATATCTGCTGATTGTCGGGAGGCGTTATTATCAGAAGTAAACGACTATGAAGATGCAGTCCTTTCATGTTGTGCAAAACGCAATCATATAAATTATATTATCACCAGAAATATTAAGGACTATGAGAAATCCAAAGTTCAAGCCATCCTGCCAGATGAATTTATAGGGCTTGTTACTGGTGATAATTAATAAGAAAAGAAACTGTTTCAAGTTTTATGTAAACTCAAAAAACCAATATAAGATTTGTGAATCGTTACAAATGAGAGTTCCCCGCGCGTCACCTTCACAGCGTATCCCTCTGTATATCTGCAATCGAGTAGGGGAGGCTCGTCTTCCCCACTCGCCGCGCGGGGCGCACGCTGCCTTGGCAGCATATTCCGCTGTGCGCCCCTGCGCATAAAAAGTGCGGCCCACGTATCCCATGTGCCGCACAACTTTTATTTTTTCATATCCACGATGCTTGAATCTTCCCGCACCGCTTTGTTCAGATTTTGATAATAGCTAAGCGCCGCTTTGGAGGATCTTCGCCCCTGCCCTAACGTTTCCCTTTCCTTTTTGAAGTGGGCGCCGACTAAATCTCTGTTGCGGCTTTCCTGCGCTTGAATGGAAACGCTCTTTTCAGTCACCTGACTTATCAAGGCCTGCAAACGTTTTATCTGCTCCGCATACGCGCCTTTGTTTTGGGACAAATCCGCTTTAATCTGCTCGTACACCGTCTCGAAGCCTTCGTCCAGCTTTTCAAGCTCTTCAATATAAGCGTCTTTCCGGTCTACAAGCGCGTCAAAGCCTTCCATATCCAGCTTTTCACCCTTTAGCAGCTCGCTCTGCGCCTGATTGCACTCTTCAATGCTCTCCAAAACCGCTTTTTTCTTTTTCAGGCTGTCCTCTAGTATATCAAGATAACTGCTCGTCATTTCCTATTACGCCTTTCCTGCGTCCCGCTTCCCATCAACAGCCTAAATTGCACCGCTGGCTCTGTTAATACGCATTACTTCCTTCCAAGTATCCCGCATGGAACGAATGTGCTCGCACACCTCGCCAAGAATCACCTTGTCTTTTTTCATATTTGCCTCGCGAAGCCTGCGCTGCAAATACGCGTAAACCTTGTCAAATTCCTTGGCAACCGGGTATTTCATGTCCAGAGTTGCTCGAAGGTGATCCACAATCCGCTGCGTCTTTACGATATTGGTATGCGCCTTTTGAATATCTCCCTGCTCGATTGCCACAATGGCAATATTGCAGAATTTAATAGCACCTTCATATAACATTAAAACCAGCTCCGCCGGGCTTGCCGTCAGAATTTTGCTGTTATTATACTGGTTAAAAGCGTTGGGCAGCGCCATATTATCAGCCTCCTAATAGACCACTCAATGCATTTTGGCTGGACTGCATCTTAGCCATTGCAGTTTCCATTTTGCTAAACTTAGCATACCACTTATCCTCGTAAGCTGTCAATTTATCTTCCATTTCTTTAATCTTACTGGTGTAGTCGTCATAATCAGACTGCATTTTCTTATCATCATAGAAATTGCCGTAGCTGCGATAACCCGTTACGGACTTGGACATATCGAACATCTTGCCGTACAGGTTCTGCGACAACTGCGAGAAAAAGCTGATTACCGTATCCGGGTCGTTGGCTATCATGCTCTTGAGCTTATCCGCATTGCCGGAAGTGTTGACATCGTCGGCATCTCCGTCAATGTGATACATGTTTCTCTCATTTTCTTCCGCATCAAAATAACCCAGCGTATCGATTCCAAAATCAAACAAATACAGCGTCTTTCCGCCTACTGTTATTCCACTAGACATAACCTCCCGCAGAGTAGAGCTCACCGTTGAAAGGTTTTCATCACGGCGCAGAATGGAATCCTTAATCTTTTTCTCCCACTCCTCAATTTCCGTATCTGTCATGCTGGCCTTTTCTTCGTTGGTAAGAGGCTCATATCCCTTGGCGGAGCTGGCATTATAAAGCGTATCCATCTCCTTCATTACTTCGTTATACTGCGTCAGGAAACTCTTAATCATGTCATAGATTCCGTCAGTATCCATTTCAGTAGTTAAAGTAACTTTTTCTCCCTTGGATTCGCTTAAAGCCGTAATCGTCAGGCCGTTAATTTCAAATACGTTGTTTTTGCTTGTAAAGGTAGCTCCGTTTAAAATAATTTTAGCGTCCTGTCCGTCTACCTTCGTCGCTCTCTTCTCATCTGGAAGGCTTGCATCTGTATTAAGCCCCAATGCGTTAAGCAATTCTACATCGCCGCTTATGGAAAAATCGTTATCTTTGCCATAATCTTTAGAGCTGATAAATATTCTCTGCTGATTTTCGTCAAAGTTAGCGTTCACTCCCGCTTTTTTGAGCTGACTTAACACATCGGAAATAGTGCTGCCTGTTCCCACCTTAATAGCGGTTTCCTTGCCGCCTACATTAATCTTCAGCTCGCTATCCTTTGTCAATCCCAACGCTCCAAGGCTGGTAAGCGCGGTGCTGCCTGCCTTGCCTACCTTTCCGCCGGTCATATAACCAATTTTTGCAAGCTCCTGAACTTCCAGCTCCTGAACGCCGTTCATTGCGCCGTCGCCGGTAATCACGTTTGCAATACTGCTGTTGGATACCTTGGTGGTTCTCTTGGTATAGGCCTCCGACAAACGCATATTGGATACTTTGCTCTGTAAGCTTTTCAGCTTCTTGTTCAAGTCGCTCCATGTATCCTGTTTAATTTTCAGCTTTTTCTGCTCTTTTACCTTGTCGTCAACCTTGGTCTGCCTTGCGGCAACTAATTCCTGAATAATGGACTCTGTATCAAGACCGGAATACATTCCGGTTAATCGCATTGCCATAAAAAACTCCTCCTATCTTCTTTCATCCACCAAAAGACCAGCCAGTTCCCATGCCTTTGCAATCATATCCAAGGTTTTCTCCGGGGGAAGCTCTTTAATGACCTCCTTGGTTTCCTTGTCTACAATTTTGATTGTCAATCTGTTTGTCTTTTCATGGATGCCAAAAACTGCCTCTGAATGAGACATTCTTTCATTCAACCGCTCAACAGCCTTTTTAACCTGCTCGTTTGTAAGCTGGTCCTTTACGTTACTGTAATTGCCGTTGCCATCCTGTCCGCTCTGGCTGTCCTGCTTTTCTACATTCGCTACCTTTACGGTAGTGGCGTCATAGGAAGCAGACTGCTCCTGCGTAGGAACTTCCATGTTCTCTACATCTGGTTTCTCCGCACGCCTTACAGGCTGTGTCGTCTGTGCCTGAAATGTCATGACACTATTTAATGGTTCTATTGCTGCCATCGTGAATCACCTCCATGTGATATAATAATTGATAATAAATTTGAATAAAACTATAGAGTATTCCTGTCTTTCTATGTATATATCGGAGAATGAGCGGAAAAATTTATAGAAAAAATAAAAAAAGAGCCCGGCGAAACATTTATCTATCTGCCTGATAGAAAACATATCGCCCAAACTCTCTTCCATTTGCATACATTATCCCATCAAATGCTTCAGCATCTCGATGCCATCCGTATTGACGGCCTCCTTGTTGGCCTCCTGAATCTGGACATACACTTCTTTCCGGTACACCGGAACTTCCTTCGGCGCGCTGATGCCCAGCTTTACCTGCTCCCCTTTAATTTCCAGTATGGTAATTTCAATATTATTATTGATAATGAGGGCTTCGTTTTTCTTTCTGGATAAAGCTAACATCTACTCACCCGCTTTCTTTGCGTTCAATATATCGTAAACAGGGAACTTTACCGGATATTTTTCTCCCTCCACAATTACCTGACACGCCTTCTTTTCCGACGCGTTGATGATAACGGGACCCTTTAAATTGACGGTCATTTGAGTGAGGTCGCCGGGCACCGTAACCGTAACCATCACCAGAATTTCCTCAGGGTCCAGTTCTCCAATAGGCTTTATCAGCTCATCCTCCACCTCAGGATTGTAGTCGGGAACCACAATCAAGGGATTCATCACCGGCATTGCAAAAGCAGGCTCCTGTATGGACTGCAGCCAGTGAATAGCCCCGGCGCCGTTTTCCTCGTCGTGCAGCAAAGCAAACTTTGTGAGCTCTGGAAAACCAATGATTCCAGACGGAAATGTGATAATCCTGTCGTCCGCTATTTCAATTTCCCCAAAAATCTTTGTCTTAATCTTCATAACTACTCCTATCCGCTTTCCGCCGTATCCATATTAAATATAATTCATGAGTGAAGTCTGCATAATCTTGCCCGTTGCCATAAGGGCCGCATTGTAAGTGAGCTCCGTGCTGGTAAGCTGAATAACAACCTCCGCGATATCTATATCCTCGTTTTCCGATTTCAATGTCTGGAAATTGCTTCTCTGCTCCATCAATCTGTTGCTGATAAGGTCGAGACGCTGGCTTCTGGTGCCGTTGTCGGTAACCGCCTCGTTGGTGTCGTTTAAATAATTCTGCATTTTTGTGATAGCCGAGCCAAACATATTGTGAACATTTTCACGCATATAATTGTATGCCTTGTCGGCCGCCTCGTACTGCAGTCTCACCTCATTATAACTGCGGTGCTCATTGTCTCCCTGATCGTCCTCACTCATGCCTTTTAGGATTGTGTCAAGGTCTTTCCTTGTAGCGTCCATATCCGCAAGCTTGTTAAGAGCCCGCTCCAAATCATCGATATCCCGGTCAAGGCCATGCCCAAACACCTCGCTCGCCATGGTATTCACCTGAATCTTCTGGTTATAACCTACATCATATTCTATCTTCTGGTCGTTGGGGTCGCGGCGTTTATTGTAATGAATCTGCTCCTCGTCCCCCGCCTCGGTTAATGCCGTCTTGGTACATTCAAAATAATGTTCCGGCCTCAAATCGCCGTCCAGCCAGCTCTTTTTGTGATACGTTACGTTTAATTTGGTATCTTCCGTGATATTGGCTGATAAAGCGTCATATGCCGCATTACTGAAAAGGATTTCGCCGGTTTCAGGAACAAAAAGCACCAGCGCTTCTTCCTTACCTTCTTCATTTGCTTTACGAATCTGCTCATAGGGGTCATCGGGTTTATCCGTTACAGAAGCAGGCTTAATAGCAGGCACCTCTTTTGTCGGGTCTGCTAGGTCTGCAAGTCCTTCAATCGACGCTTCTGTTTCGCCGGTCAGTGTCAATTTTGTACCGTTCTGCAACTCATATTTTGTTCCCTCCGGGCTTTCTACTTCATTGCCATTGCCCGTAAGCTGTACGGTAACCTCCTCATCAAGCGTTAAGTCTGTTTTGCTTCCGTCGTCATTAACAATCTTTACCTTTGTTCCAGCCGCTAAGGTTGCAAATGCATCCTTCCCATCGTCAACTAAAGTATCGCCGCTGTCCAGCTCAATTTTACCTGCGTTTACCGTCGCGGCTGTTTTCCCAGATAATGTGCTATCAGTGCCATCCGCTTTTTTTACTTCCGTCGCCTTTACATAAGTAATCTCCGGCACCGTATCCTTATCCAGCACGTCATAGGCCAGCCTCAGCCTGTGAATATCCCCGTTCTCAACCTGATTTTCATTTATCGCATCATACTTACCGTCCTCGTAATTATTCTTATTGAGGCCGCCCAATTTATCGATATAAGTATAATTAATACTGTCAAAATCCAAAATCGTCTTGGGCTCCGTGATGGCATAATCTGGATAACCGTCGGGCTCCTGCTCCACGTCCTCCCTAAAGGTCAGCGTCGTATCCGTGCGGAAACCGGTGAAAATATACCTTCCGGCGTAATCCACATTTCCCGTAGAATAAAACTCGCTGCGCAGGGACTTTAACTGCTCCAAAATTACCTGCAAATCCTCGCTGCCTAAATCCTTATTGTTTGCCTTATTCGCCAGCTTTCCCATACTGGTAAGAACGTCGTTTACCGTCTTTAAGGACTGAGCGGTAACGTCCAGCCAGCTCTCCGCGTCGGGCGCGTTCTTCTCGTAAAACTGCGTCATCTCGGAAACGCTGGTGCGCAGGCGCAGCGCGCGGATAGCGATGACCGGGTCGTCGGAGGGCTTTGTAATCTTCTTCTGGGTCGCCATCATGGTGCTCAGCTTATCCTGCGCTATCTTGTTATTATTTATGTTATACAGAGAATTATTCTGCATAATTTTATTTGTCATTCTCATAAGGATTTTTCTCCTTCCTTAAACGCTTTTCTTACTCTTAAACTCCGGTACGCAGAATCAACTGGTCGTAAACCTCTGTGAGCGTCTGTATCATCTTTGACGCCAGTGTGTAGGAATTCTGGAATTTCACCAAATTTACAGCTTCCTCGTCCTCGTCCACACCTGAAATGGAGTATCTCTGATTGTCGATGGTGTTGCGCAGCCCGCTGTAGGTTTCCAAAAAGGTGTTCGCCTCGCTGGCGCTTAGGGCGGAATCCGACAAAATAGCTTCCAATAGCTGCCCGGCCGTTCCGTTTCGGAAATTGAAAATATTTTTGTTGGACAGAAGGGTTATCAGCTCCTCAATCTTTCCGCACTCTTCCACGCCCACATCCACACTGCTCCTTGTCCCCAGCTTGGACGCGTCCTTAATCAAATCCTCGTTGATAGCAAAGTTCTCTACCGACAGGTTGTAATAGCCCTTTTTGGGGTCATCCAAATCCTCTTTTGTCAGTTGGCCCTCGCCGTTCCCCTTGTTTCCAGTGAAGAAAATACAGCCCTGATTGTCGTTGGCGTCGATTCCGCTGGTAAAGATATTGTTTACCGCCTCGGCAAAGCCGCGAATCCACGCGTTCATCTGCTCCATATAATAGGGAATTCCCTGATATTTGATTTTTTTCTCGGTCTTAACTTCCTCGTTTGCTTTTGCCTTGACGGCAAGCCCGGTGTTTTTATCCTGCGCGGCGTTTTCCACAATGGTAAAGGTATAAGTAGCCTTCTCTCCGGTAGCATCTACACCGTTAAACTCCCAATCGTCATAGTAGAAAAGCTTATTTCCAATGTTAATTACGCCGCCGGTGTCGGACAAGGTACAGTCCTGCATATTTTTAAGGTACTCGTCCGTTACCTCCACCGTCATCTTATGGGTAACTATCGTTTCTTCTGTTTTCCCTGTCAGCTCTAGCGTTGTGCCATCAGTCAACTTATATTTTGTTCCATCTGGAGCTTCTACTTCACTTCCATTACCAGTAAGCTTTACCTTTGTCCCATCCGCTAAAGTCGCCAGCGCGCCCTTTCCGCCATTTACCAAGGTTGCGCCTGTATCCAGCGTAACCACGCCGTTCTTGACCGTTGCTTTGGTCCCGACCGCTAAAATTCCTTTACTGCCGTTGGCCCTTATTATCTCTGTATTCACAGTATCGGTATGCTCAATAGGATAATTAATTGGTTTTCCATCAGCATCTGTAAAACCTGTATCCAGCGCTCCCACCGTGCCCCTAAAGTTCGACTCGTTATTTCCGTCCCGAAGCTCCAGCAGTCCTTTCAGCTTGCCTCCCATGGAGGAGCTTAAAATATTAAAGGAATTCCCGTTTGCCCACTTGATATCGTAAAGGCCGTCAACGTCCGTCTGGTTTACCTTTTCCCCGGCGGCTCTGGGCTTGTAGGTTAAGGTGTTGTAGCTGTTGCCGTCCACCAACACCTGCCCGCCGGCGATGCGCACGATATATCTGGAAGCCCCCGTATCCCGTCCGGCATCCTTCACATCGGCGATAGCCGTCTCCGTGATATCCACGTCAATGTATTCCGAGAGCTCGTCGATAAGCAGCTCCCTCTGGTCCCTGAGCTCGTTGGCCTTTGTGCCGGAAAGCTCGATGGTGTTAATCTGCCTGTTTAAAGTGGAAACCTTCTGCGCAATGGCGTTGATGGCGTCCACGCTCTCCTTAATCTCCAGATTAATGTCCGTCTGGAGCTCCTGCAGATTACCGGCCATATTGTTAAAATAGTCGGTCAGCGACTTTGCCGAAGCGATAAACTGCTGCTTGGAAGTGTCGCTGCTGGAATTGGTAGTCACAGACTGCAATGCTGCGCTGAACTTGTCAAAAATTACCTTGAAACCGCTGGTGCCGTCGTCGTCAAGA
Organism: Clostridium sp.; assembly: GCA_023663815.1. Taxonomy (GTDB): domain Bacteria; phylum Bacillota; class Clostridia; order Lachnospirales; family Lachnospiraceae; genus Suilimivivens. Next base: position 51,671 of record JAMPGS010000001.1, on the reverse strand, counting down.
TATTTTTCAATCATGGACATGTAATAGCTCTTCGCGTTGTACTCCCCGTACTTGCAGTTATTATTCCAATATTTTACATCGTAAAAATTATCCCGCACGCGCTCGATGGCAATGGTGTCCACACCTGCCCCCGCGCAGCCGTAGGTTGCAAAAACCCGCAGGGCGTTGTTGGCCTGCTGCGTCACCGTCTGGCGGCTGTAGCCGTCCGTCTGGGCGTTGGCGATATTGTTTGCTGTAGTGTTTAGCGCGGCGTTGGCGGCGCGGAGCCCCGAACCTGCTATATATAATCCAAAAAATTGTGACGGCATTTACTTCACTCCCTTTATTATAAAGTAAGGCTTTGCTGCCCTTTATCTTCCCAGCGTGTTAATAATGTGCTCCATCAACTCGCTGACTACGTTTATGTAACGGCTGGCCGCGTTGTAAGCGTTCTGGAACATAACCATGTTGCTCATCTCCTCGTCGGAGGATACGCCGAGAATCTGCTCTCTCGCCGCCGCCAGATTATCCACCGTCACTTCCTGATTGTCACAGATATCATGCATGACGGAGCCGGAATTGGCCGCTTGAGAAATTAAATCGTCATAGTAATTTATAAAATTCGTCTTGGTCTTGACGTTTGGATTTAAGGTAAGGGTTTCCTGCGTGAAGATGTCCTTCAGCGCATCGGCTGTATCTTGGTCGATGATATCGTCCTTTTTCTTAAAGCCAAGGAGCGAGGGAGCCTGCTTAAGCTCGTTGTCAATCATCAAATTCTCAATCGTAAGCCTATTCGGATCGCCAACCTTTGACTTAAATAGCTGATAAGGATTGCCGTCCCCGTCGCACATGTAAGTGCTGTTCGGGTCCTCGGCTTTCGCCTTATTGGCCGCATCCTCAAGCACGCCGTTGATGGCAATGGCGACTTGATTTATCAACTGGTCAAACTCCGCTTGAACGTTCATCATGATTGACTGGGAAATATCCCTGTCATAAATCCTAGCATCCTCCAAATCCTCGTAGGTGGCCCTGTGGTCGCCTCTTGCAAACAGCATAGACTTTAAGGAGCCCACGTCCGTATTCATATCCGTGGAGATGCCCTGCGTCATATTGTAGAGCTTCGCCCCATTAATTCCGGTGGGAACAATTTTGTTCGTGTCCGGGTCAATGTCCGTTATCACTTCGCCTTTTTCATTCTTTTTGGCAAGCTGGTTCCAATAAGGCGTGTAAAATCCCGTGTCGGGATCGGTGTACAGGCAAATCTCATTGGCCCTGTCGGACTGTACAAAATCCTTGCCCTCTAAACGTATCAGAACGTTTCCGTGAACGTCCGTCCTGCACTCTATACTTCCCATTGCCGACAATTCGTCTATCAGCAAATTTCTTTCATCTCTTAAATCGTTGGCCTTCTCTATTCCGCCGGCCTCAATCTTTAATATTTCCTCGTTCAGCTCCGCAATCCGGGCGCCGTAAGCGTTCATCGTATCAACCTGCTGCTTGATTTTTAAATTTAAGTCGTCCTGATACTCGCTAAGCCCCGTGTAAACCGCCTGCGCACGGGAGAGGAACTCGCTGCACCTCTGCACAAAAACGCCCTGATTTACGGCGTTTCCGGGATCTCTTGCCAAATCCTGAACAGATTTCCACAGATTATCAATGGAGCCTGCAAAGGCTTCCCCATCAAGCTCCTGAAAAAGACTGTACACTTCGTCAAAAGCGTTGGCTGAAACCTCATAAAAGGCGCTTCTCCCGGATTCCCGGCGGTATGCTTTGTCAAGGAAATCGTCTCTGACCTGCTTTACCTGCGTGTAATTGACACCAAGCCCAACCTGCTGCCACGAAATGGCGGTTTTGCCGGTGGAAAGAGTATTATAAAATCGGGTTCCCTGCTGCACCTGCTGTCTGGTATACCCGGTAGTATCGATATTAGACATGTTATGTCCAGTGGTATTGAGGGCGTTCTGGCTCGTCTGCAGACCGCTGACGCCCACGTATAAACTTCCAAATAAAGACATTTTATCACCTCATAATTTTCAAGGATTATTGCTTGGCGTCAAAGCCGCGCCCGTCCACTCCCATTGTCATCCCCGCGTTCACGGCCCCCCTGTCATAGTTGGCCGTTTCGGGCGCTGCTTTCATGGCTTGAAGCATGTTTATGTCGAACTCAACCATTTCCAACGCATTTTGTATCAAAATGCCGTTCTGTTCATTTACACTCCTCACTCCATGAACAGCAGTACTCAATCTGTCGTGTACTCTAGCCAGTTTTTGCTGTTCCTGCGGCCTTGACTCTAACATATCAATCAAGTCGGCAATTTTCAGCGTATTAACATCCTTGTTAATTACATTAGCGATATCAGCAAATACTTCCTGTCTTTTTTTGTCCAGACGGTTAATTCCACTGACAACAATTTGTTCTTCATCCGTGATTTTGGCTAATTCATCCAGATTGCCGGCGATAATCACCGGCGTTTTTTTCATAGATAACTCAAGCAAGTTCTCGTACTCTTGACTTTCTAGGTCAAGCACTTCAATCAGATTTTCCATTAAACTTGCCATTTGAGATTACCTCATTTCTTCGTATTTCTGCATCAATCTGTCGGCAAAGCTCTCCGTACTCACCTCATAATTTCCTGACTGAATCTTGGCCTTAATGGACGCCGTCACATCTTCCCTGATGTCGCTGCTGGCCGCCACAGCCTGCTTCGCCGTCTGAATATCCTTGCCAAAGCTGGAAATCTGTAGCTGGTCGGAAGCGCTTACGCCTCCCTTGGCCCTAGATTTTGCCGTCTTTTTGGTATCGTAAACCTGCTGAACCTGTGTGTAGGCTTCTATACGCATTCGGATTCCTCCTTCCGTGGATTTTACTTCTCAATCCGTGTGCATTTTATCGTTACCCTCATTAATTATTACATTAAATGTATCGGATGATTTTGGAAAGACTTTAGAGAGATTTGAAAAAAACGGCCCGCGAAATGCAGGCCGCCTTTATTTTTATTTTTCAGATTTTAAATTCGGGCGCATGTCCACGCCTCTTGTCCTGTCGCCCTGCGGATTGTCGCCGAAAACATAGTCGTTTCCGGGAAGGAACGCGTTTAAGAGAATCCCCGCGATTGCCGCGATTGCAAGCCCTGTCAGCGTAATTGACGTCCCGCCTATCACAAAGGTAAGGCCGCCGCTGAAGCCAAGGCCGCTTACCAAAATCACTGCGGCGATAATCAAATTCCTTGATTTTGTAAAGTCCACTTTATTTTCTACCACGTTTCTCACCCCGATAGCGGAAATCATTCCGTAAAGCATAAAGCTCACGCCGCCGATAATCGCCGAGGGGAGGGAGCCGATAATCTCAGCCATCTTGGGAATAAAACTCAATACAACCGCATAGATAGCCGCCAAACGGATTACCTTGGGGTCGTAAACCTTGCTGAGCTCCAGCACGCCGGTATTTTCACCGTAGGTTGTGTTGGCAGGGCCGCCCACCAGCGCGGACAGCGACGTTGCAAGGCCGTCCCCTATCAGCGTCCTGTGAAGTCCCGGATTTTCAATAAAATTCTCGCCTACCGTCGCGGAAATAGCCGACATGTCCCCAATATGCTCCATCATCGTCGCCAGCGCAATGGGGGCCATCACAAGGATTGCCGTCAAATCAAATTTGCAAAGCTGAAACGGGGGAAGTCCCACCCAGCTTGCCGCCTGCACACCCGCAAAATTCAAAACTGCGCTGCCGTCCGGGTTGGTAAACCCGAAAGCATTTAAGAGCAGCGCCGCCGCATAGGAAATCACAACGCCCATAAGAATGGGAATAATTTTAAACATGCCTTTTCCCCAGATATTAAACACGATGATGGTTCCCAGCGCAATAAGGGCCAAAAGCCAGTTTGTGGACGCGTTGGAGATGGCGGAGGGCGCAAGGGAAAGTCCGATACAAATGATAATCGGCCCCGTCACCACCGGCGGAAGGTACCTCATAACCCGCTTAATCCCTATCAGCTTAATAACGAGGGCCAGCGCCAAATATAAAAGACCGGCCACCACGATACCGCCGCAGGCATAGGGGAGCTTTTCTCCCATGCTCATTCCGGCGAAAATTCCCGTATCCAATTGAGCCACCGTCTGGAAACCGCCCAGAAACGCGAAAGAAGAACCTAAGAATGCGGGTATTTTCATCTTTGAGCAAAGGTGGAAAAATAAAGTTCCAAGCCCTGCGCAAATCAAAGTTACCTGAATCGAAAGTCCTTCCCCTTCAAAATAAACATTTACTAAAATCGGCACCAGAATCGTCGCGCCAAACATGGCGAACATGTGCTGCAATCCTAGAATCAGCATCTTGGGAATCCCAAGGGTTCTGGCGTCCCGAATTGCTTCCTGCTGTTTCATCATCATAAATTTCCTCCTCATATTCTTTTGTGGTTTTGCTTTGCATACAACAATATATGCTACATGTGCTGTTGCATATGGCATTTGCATGTTCTGCTGCTAATGCCGCTTGCACATGCTGTTGCACGTGACGTTTGCACATAACATTTGTATGTGCTGTTGCTTATGCCGCTTACACATGCTGTTGTACGTGACATTTGCATGTGCTGTTGCTTATGCCGCTTGCACATGATACTGCAAGTACCCTGTACAAGTATATATGTTCGCGCCGCTCATTGCAAGTAAAAATATCATTATTTTCAAGTTGACTAACGATAGGACATGCACTAGAATTTAAGTAGCTAAAAACGTATGGATAAAACAGTAAAGAAATGAGGTAAACTATGGAACATCTGGAAAACATGGAAAATGTATTTATTTTGACCCATCCGCTGATTCAGCACAAAATTTCCCGTCTGCGCGACGAGAATACCGGCACCAATGAATTCCGAAAATTAATCGAAGAAATCGCCATGCTGATGGGCTACGAGGCCCTAGGCGACCTTCCCACGGAAGAGGTGGAAATCAAGACCCCCATTGAAACCTGTATGACGCCTATTATCTCCGGCAAGAAAATGGCAATCGTGCCTATCCTGCGGGCGGGCCTTGGCATGGTGAGCGGTATGCTTGCCCTAGTTCCCTCCGCAAAAGTCGGACACATCGGCCTCTACAGGGATCCGGAAACACATGAGCCTCATGAATATTACTGTAAGCTCCCTGAGCCCATCGATCAGAGAACCATCATCGTGCTAGACCCTATGCTTGCCACCGGCGGCTCCGGCTCCGAGGCGGTAAACTTCATCAAGCAGCATGGCGGCCGGCACATTAAGTTTATGTGCATCATCGCCGCGCCGGAGGGCCTTAAACGGCTGCGGGAGGAGCATCCTGACATTCAAATTTACGTGGGCCATCTGGACAGATGCCTAAACGAGCACGCCTATATCTGCCCCGGCCTTGGGGATGCGGGGGACCGTATTTTTGGGACGAAGTAAAGCTGAGGAAATCTGTCGCGCGAAGCGCGTGCGCAAGGCAGCAAATTTCCATATGCAGTCCGCAATCGGGCAAGAAAGCTTTTCTTTCCATTCGCTTATGCATAAGATAAACGCCGGTTCCTCTCCGAACCGGCGTTTTTTATTGTTTACCTCATTTCTGCGTTACTTTTTGCACAAGCATCTATGCTTGCAGAGTTTGTGGATGCAGCGCAGACACAAACTCCTCCATGAAAGATTTATCTTTCTCTGTTTCTTCCTATTATTATATTATCAATCCTCATATCCGTTGGGGTTATTGCTCTGCCATCTCCAAGAATCCGCGCACATTTCCTTAATACCGTTCTCGGCCTCCCAGCCAAGCTCCCTCTTTGCCTTGGAAGCGTCCGAATAGCAGGCGGCAATATCGCCGGGGCGTCTCGGCTTAATGACATAAGGAATTTTCACTCCCGTTGCTTCCTCGAAATTCTTTACAATATCCAGCACGCTATAGCCTACGCCGGTTCCCAGATTATAAATGCCAAGGCCCACCTTTTCCTCAATCTTCTTGAGAGCCTTTACATGCCCTGCCGCCAAATCAACTACGTGAATGTAATCTCTCACGCCGGTTCCGTCGGGGGTGTCGTAATCGTTTCCAAACACGCCCAGCTCTTTCAGCTTGCCCACCGCTACCTGCGTGATATAAGGCATCAAGTTGTTAGGGATACCGTTGGGATTTTCTCCTATGGTTCCGCTCTTGTGGGCTCCGATAGGATTAAAGTATCTGAGCAGAATTACGTTCCACTCCGGATCCGCCTTCTGCATATCCGTCAAAATCTGTTCCAGCATAGACTTCGTCCAGCCGTAAGGATTGGTGCATTGTCCCTTCGGGCACTCCTCGGTAATTGGAATTTCCGCCGGATCCCCGTAAACCGTTGCGGAAGAGGAAAAGATAATATTCTTCACCCCATGCTTTCTCATCACGTCCACCAAAGTCAACGTGCCCGCAATATTATTTTCATAGTATTCCCAAGGCTTCTGCACGGACTCGCCCACCGCCTTAAGCCCTGCAAAATGAATACAGGAATCTATTTTTTCCTTTTCAAATATGCCGTTTAACGCTTCCCTGTCCAGAATGTCCGCTTTATAAAAGGTCACCGGCTTGCCCGTAATCTTTTCCACTCTCTGCAAGCTCTTCTCGCTGGAATTGCTCAGGTTGTCAACTACAACCACCTCATAACCTGCGTTCTGCAGTTCTACCACCGTGTGGCTGCCGATGTACCCGGCGCCCCCTGTTACCAGTATTGCCATTTTACTGCCTCCTCCTAAAAAATCCTTTTGTCCTTTATTGCCTTTATTTTACCCGCTTTTCTAATAAACGGGCAAGATGTTCCTGTTGCCCAAACCTGTCAAAATGTTAAAGAGTAATCCCGTTTTCCCTACAGAGCTTCCTTGCGCTTTCCACGGAATCAACGCCTGTCTTGTTCTTTATGGGGGCAAATTCCCTGTTCCTCTCCACCTCGAAGGGCAGACAGCTATCCAGCTCATGAATCATATCCAGAACAAGCTGCTCAAATTTATAGCCGTTGGGCGTCTCCGGTTTGATTTTCTTTCCCTCCCCGTCCAAATAGGGGATTTTTTTCTCCACAATGTGAAGAGGAAGCCTCCTCTCGCGGATTTTCTCAAGGTCGCTTATGCGGAACAGATAATTGAGAATCACGCCGAAATAGTAAGCTGGGTCCCCGTTTTCATCCTTTGCGTTCATCAATTCGTCCGTGAGCTCATAGTATTCCACAATGGAAGGCCTGCCGTCCTCCAAGCAAATAACGCCAATTTTTTCGTCCGGCGCGCATTTTTTTACCACCTTGGCCCCCGACGCGCAGTTATTTGCAATCACCGCACCCACAAAACAGGGGTCAGCGATTCTTTGCAAAACATTGTCCACCGCGAACACATTCAGCCACTCCACGCCGTCCTCCATAGCTTTCTGCGCCACGCCCCATTTGTGCATAGAGGAATACCAGCCGCCGTTTCCGTTGGGGGAAGTGGAAATCTTCCACTTTTCCTCCATGTAAACCTTGCCCTCGCCATCGCAGGCCGGGGCCATTTCCTGCATGAAAAACGTAACGTACTTTTCCTCATAGCCAAAGTAATCGTGCTCCTTCAAAAACCGCACGGTTGTCTCATGATTTTTGTCGCTTGTCATCACATAAAGGGGCGCATAAGCCCCCGCTTCTTTTACCACCTCAAGAAGATTTTCGATTAAACGCTGGAAAATATACACTTCCTTGGTAATTCCAATATCGTACACTCCCTTGGGTTCGTCGGAGCCCAATCTGGTGCCCATGCCTCCGGCAAGAAGAACCGCCCCCACTTTCCCTTTCCTTAACGCCTCAAAGCCGACTGCCCTAAATTCCGCTTCCTTCTCCCGAATCTGGGAAAGCTGCATGGCTCCAAGGGGCGTGATGACGCCCCGCTCGTTTCCGTCCTTTAAGCTGCCAAGGGACGACAGCGCCGAAAAATCCACGGCTTCAATCTGCGCCAGCAAAAGCTCCTGCTGCTCCTTCGTAAGCTCGTCAAAATATTTCATCACATGGCTTTGCCCGCTCGCGGCAAGCTTTTCTACTGCCTGCGTTTTATTCATGTTTTTCCTCCTGCTGCCAAATTTACTGGTCTAAATCCATCGGGTGGATTACCTGCTGCACCGGTCTTGGGGTATGCCTTCTATCCACAAAGTAGCGGTTCTTTCCTTTTTTCTTCGCCACGTACATCACGTTGTCGGCGCGGTTAAACAAATCCTCAAATTCATCCAGCGGCGAAATCCTTGCGGTGATGCCCACGCTGCAATGGAGGGGATGCGCCATGCCCTTAATGTCCTCGGCAAGCCTTTTCATCATTTTGTCAATCCGCTCCTCCACATTTTCCAGAGGCTCCTCCATCACGAAAACAATAAATTCATCCCCGCCAAACCGGGAGAGAATTCCTTTATCCGCAAAGCACTCCGAGATGACCTTTCCCGTCTCCTTCAGCACCACGTCCCCAAAGGCGTGCCCGTAGGTATCGTTTACGCTCTTAAAATCGTCCAAATCCAGCATAATCAAATGAGCTTCCTTGGAGGGATTTTCCTTCAGCCACGCCACTATCTTTTCCGTGGCCGCGCCTTTATTATACAAGCCGGTTAAGAAATCCGTTTCTATTTTATGTATCATGTCCTGCTTGCCCGTAACGGAATCATGGATATTTTCAATCCTGCCAAACACGAGAATATTTTCTTCTGTATCCATTACGCTGGTATACCACACCTTGTGCCACTCATAGCCTCCGCTTCTGCCCCTCTTTAAATAGGTCATTTCGCTTTGAAGAATCATTTGGGAAGCCCCGTGCAGCATATCCAACAGCGTCTTTACATGGTCCGGATGCACATTGCTTGTTTTTCTCAAATACTCGCGGTAATTTTTTACTATCCTGCGGGAACGGTTGTCGGGAAAATTATAGAGAAAAACTATCTCATCCTCTTCAGGTTTATATTTAAAAAATAAGGCGTGCGTGGTTTCCATTACCATTTGGCAGCACTCTCTTACTATCTCATTCTGTTCTTCCGGCGTCCTGTCTTTTTCTTCAAATGCCATTCTGTCCATGCCTATTCCCTCACAAATTTTCTGTATCTTTTTAAAGCTTACGCTTTTCAATATAATTATCTGCTTTTGCCCTACCTTTTATTATAATTTTTTTTTATACAATATGCAACAAATACCGTCCATATAAAATGATTTTTATTTCGCGGACAATAGAACAAGCGGAGGTTTGCAGACATTGGGCGACTGCTTCGAGGTTTATCTGCTCTTTGAAAAGGAGCTGATACCGGCAATCATTTTTATGTGGAAGGTTCGCCACAGGATTTACCTTGAAAATACCCTTGGATACCTTTCGATACTGTTCGGATACCATTTCAGATACCACTGTTAATCAAATAAACCCTTCCCTGCATATAATAAATAAAAATTGTAGCAGGAATATTTATGGAAATATATGTAATAAAAAAAGGAGATACTGTAGATTCCATCGCCGACAGCTATGGAATTCCGGTATCTTCTGTTATATTTGACAATCAACTTGTTTATCCTTACCCGCTGGCTGTCGGCCAAGCGCTGCTTCTTCCCGTGGGGGAGCCCTTTGCCTCCTCCTATCCGGCTCACGTAAACGGCTACGCCTACCCTTTTATCGAGCAAAGCGTTTTGGACGATACCCTTCCTTATCTAACGACATTATCCGTCTTTTCCTATGGCTTTACAACGGAAGGCGAACTGATACCTCCCACCCTCGACGACAGCTTTATGATTCACTCCACCCTTTCCGCCGGGGTAAACCCCGTCCTCACGCTGACCCCTTTCGGGCCTGACGGGAATTTTAATAACCACTTAATTACCACAGTAGTCAACAGCGAAGAAGCAAAGAGCAACTTGTTTTCCCGACTGCTCGCCACCTTACAGGAGAAGGGTTTTCAGGGGCTTGACATTGATTTTGAATATATTCTCCCGGAGGATAGAATTCCTTTTGCGAATTTTGTGGCGGACGCCAAAAGCTTCCTTGGACCCTACGGCTACCATGTGTCGGTGGCCCTTGCCCCCAAGACCTCCGATGGGCAGGCCGGGCTGCTCTATGAAGGAAAGGATTACGGGCTTTTGGGAGCGGCGGCGGATAGCGTGCTGCTGATGACTTATGAGTGGGGGTATACGTACGGCCCTCCCATGGCCGTGGCTCCCGTCAACAAAGTCCGCCAAGTGGTGGACTACGCCGTCACCCGTATCCCTCCCGAAAAAATCGACCTTGGCATCCCCAACTACGGCTACGACTGGACGCTGCCCTACGTTCAAGGCTCCTCCCGTGCCAGAACCATCGGCAATTTGGAAGCGGTACAGATTGCCATAGACAATAGCGCTACTATCCAATTTGACGAAACCGCCATGTCGCCCTTTTTCCAATATGAAAAGGACGGCCAGCTACACGAGGTATGGTTTGAGGACGTGCGAAGCTACAAGGAAAAATTCTCGCTGCTGCCGGAGTACTCCCTAAGAGGCATGGGCTACTGGCAGATTATGCGGTTCTTCCGGCCAAACTGGCTGCTTTTGCAGGACACGTTTTTAATTCAATAATATATATAAATAGGAGAAGAATTCACTACTCGCCGCGCGGATACGCGCTGCGCCAGCGGCAAACTTCTTTCCGCACTTTGCGCAATCGTTAAAAAAGGGGATGTCACAGCATCCCCTTAAAATACTCCAAAAAATTCTCTCCTATAATTTTCTTCACGTTTTCCTCACTCATTCCTCTTTGCAGGAGGGCCGCCGTAACCAGCGGCGTCTGCCCATGATTTAAAAGACAATCGCCTCTCTCCTCACATTTTTCGCCCCGCAGCAAAGCCCTCGCCTCACCATAGGAATCGCAGAGGTCAAAGCCATAGCCCGCGTGCTCCGCTCCAATTGCCTCCGCCTCATATTCCAAATGCCTGCACAACATTTCCAGGTGATTGCCCCGAAGGGAGCCTGCAATACACTGGCATCCGTTGACGCCCATAATTCCTCCTTGAGCCGCCAGACGGCGCATCTGGCCGTCGGTTAAATTCCGAAAGCTGTCGAACACCCTTCTGCTGCAGGAGTGAGTGGCAATAAAGCTTTTTTCCGCTACCCCGCACACATCGTCAAAGCCGTCGTCGTTTAAATGGCTCACATCAAGGAACATGGACAGCTCCTCCATCCGCTTTACCGCCCTTTTTCCGGCCTCGCTCAAGCCGCCCGGAACCTGCTTATGCTCCACCGCCGAGCAGCACCCGCAGGCCAAGGCGTTAGGTCTGCTCCATGTGAGGGAAGCCCCTCTTACGCCAAGGGAATACAAGGTATCCAGCTTATCGATATCCTCTCCAATACAGTCAAGACCTTCCATATAAAGCAAAATCCCGATTTTACCTTCCTCCAAGGCCCTGTCAATATCCCCGCTGCTTTCCACCTGCACGACCTTTGCAAGCCCCTTGATATCCTCCTTAAGCGCGGTTATCTGGTCCAATGCGTTCTGCCAGCTTTTATCCAAATTTCCCGTCTCCACAAAAACGGAGGACACCACAAGCCTTATCCCGGCTTTTTGGAAACTATCCAGATAGTGATTCTTGATAACCTCTTTTTCTCCCCCCTGATTCCTCAAAAGGATTTCTCCCGCCAAATCTAGGTGGGCATCCACCACCGGGGTATTTTTGTGAAGCTCCATCGCTTTCGCCAGATAATTTTCTTCTATTTTTATATCCATATTTTCCCTTTGTCTGCACTCCCTCCCCTAAACTCGCAAGCCTGCGCTGTTACATTATATGCTCTCCCCGCTTAATTCTTTACCTCTCCAAATCCAACTTTTCAAGCAATCCGCGGATATCCTCCACGCTGAGCCATTCTTTATTGTTTCCTGAGCTGTAGGAAAAGCCTTCCTCCACCTTCCGGCCGCTTAAATTCATCTTCTGCTTGTTGTTCCAAACCACCTGCGGATAAACGATAAAGTGCTTGTCATACTCGTAAGTAGTGTGGGAATCCTCCACCGTCACCATGATTTCGTGGAGCTTTTCCCCCGGGCGGATACCCACTTCGGGCATCTTGCAGCCCGGCAGCATCGCCTCCGCCAAGTCCGTCACCTTAAAGGAAGGTATCTTGCTGATAAACGTCTCCCCGCCGGTGGCTTCCTCCAAAGCCTTAATCACAAGCTCCACTCCCTCAGTCAGACTAATCCAAAAACGGGTCATCCGGTAATCGGTGATGGGAAGCTCCTTACCGCCGTTTTTGATGATATTATTAAACAACGGAATAATAGAGCCCCGGCTGCCCGCCACATTTCCGTAACGGACAATGGAAAAGTTAATGTCCTTTGTTCCCGCATAGGCGTTGGCGGCAATAAACAGCTTATCGGAAACCAGCTTTGTCCCGCCGTAAAGGTTCACCGGATTGACCGCCTTGTCGGTGGAAAGCGCCACCACTTTTTTTACGTTGGAATCCAGCGCGGCGTCAATCACATTCTGCGCGCCGTGAATATTGGTCTTGATGGCCTCGTTGGGATTATACTCGCAGGTGGGCACCTGCTTCAGCGCCGCCGCATGAATCACGTAATCCACTCCCTCAAAGGCCCTTTTCAATCTCTCCTTGTCTCTCACGTCCCCGATAAAAAATCGCAGATTATCTCCATACTCCTTAAACTCGTTCTGCATATTGAACTGCTTAAACTCGTCTCTTGAATAAATAATAACCTTTTTAGGCTGATAATGCGTCAATACATATTTTGTAAAACATTTCCCGAAAGAGCCTGTCCCGCCGGTAATTAAAATTGTCTTGTTGTCTAATAACATGAAAATGCCTCCGCTCTATAATAGCTTTATAATAATGTATTTCATTTTACCATGAATTACCGGCAACGGCAAATTTTTTTATTATTGCTGAGCATCCTCGTCTTTGGAAAGTATCACCGAAGCCACCCCGCACAAAATCCCGCCTACTGCAAAGACCAGCCACGCCTTGGACCAGCTATCCAGCATAAAGCTCCACACCAGATAAATGATAACCGCCGCCAGCATAATGCACGCGTATACTTTTCTCTTTAAGGCGTCCCTCTTCTTTTTCTCCGGGGAAGGATTGACTTCGCGGTTGTATTCCTCAATATTATACTTTCCCTTCTGCAGCCCTCCGTAGACAAGGGCGGAAACGCCGACGGTGATAAACAGCATAAAAACACTCGTGCATATCATTTCTCCCTTCTCTATCCACTCCGCATCTAGCGGCATGTTTTCCAGCCGGGACTCGGCCACCATAAAGAACAGCATTCCCACCAAAATAACGCCAATCCCCGCCGCGATTCTTATGGTAAACTTTCTATATTCCTGCTCCCGCTCCTCCTCCGTGTAAAAATCCTCAATGTAGGGATGCTTTTCCTGAAAATGAGCGTGCTGCATCCCCATCACCACCAAAAGCATTACTCCCACAATCAAAAACACAAAGAAAAACGCGGCGGCATATTCCTCCTTCATTCCCTTTCCAACCGCTAAAGACATTGCGCTGATTCCCAGCAGAATCAATGCAATTCCCGCGGTGATTACTTTGTTAAACTGGCTGATAAACTTGTCGTAGCCGTGAACGTCCTCCACAAAGTCCTTGCTCACGTCACCCTGCATTAACGTATCCATACTGCAATGGAACATGCTGCAAATCTGCAGCAGCTTTTCCATCTCCGGGTAGCTTTGGGCTGATTCCCATTTGGACACCGACTGCCTCGACACCTCAAGCTGTTCCGCCAATTGCTCCTGTGTGATATTCTTCTGCTTTCTTAAATACTGTAAATTTTCTGCAAAACTCATTTTTATTCCTCCTTAACCATAAATCTATCCGGTGAAAAATTTTCTTACTCTCCTGCAGGCTCTTGTTTTCTCCATCGGATACGCTTATATTACGGTTGCAAAGGCGCAACTTCAATCAATCTGATGTTGCGTTTTGGTTTTTTGATGAATATTTTAGGTTGCAAAGCCTGTTTTTCGGCTTTTTCTGCGATTTATTTCCGCAAACAGCAAGTCAAGCAAACGGCTACTTGCAGACATTTGGCCTAGGAAAGCTCATACAGCGTCCACAAGCCCTTCCTCGCCGCAATCCGGCAGGAATCCAAATAGGGCGCCGCCTCAAGCAGACGGTAAACGCACTCCTCCTGCCCCTCGTAGTCCGCCACATAAACCAAAAGATGACGGCTTTCTATAATCTCCTTCTCATCGATGGGCTCCGCGTTTCCCTGGCTTGCCAGATATACTTTTTCAAACTCCATCAGCTCGTCGGAAAGCCGCCAGATATTGTCGGGGGAAGCGTCATTGTAAAACACCGCTACTGGCCCGCCGCTGTTTTCCCGCACAAACTCCATGACCTCTTTTTCCTCCTCATACAGAAAAAAGACCCTCCCGTTTTTCAGGGCAAGCCCGTCCATGCAAAGAACCGCCAACACCAAGATACCGGCCAAGATTCCTTTTGCCCTTCTATTCTTCGGAAGAAACTCCAAGGCCAGCGTCCACGCTCCATATAAAATAAGAAACAATAAAATTCCATAAATGGGAAGCTGATATCGGTTGGAGGTCTCCCCCAAAAGCAGCGCCGTCTTGGAAACGGTAAAAAAGTAGCCCGCGCAGGTAAAAAGCAGCAGGCCCGCCGCTCCGTTTACGCCCGCGGCCTTTCCCCTTTTCCTCAAATATCCCGCCGTCACCAAGAGCACGCAGATAACCAAAAGCCACAAACTCAATGTGCCGCTCATCATATAATCGTCGAACAGCCCGTAAAAAAAGCGCAGCCGCTCCCATGTGTTAGAGGCGTTGCTAAATTCGCTGACCGCCTCCGTCCCCCGGTAGCCCCTGAAAATGTGAGACATGCTTGCGGGGTAGTACAAAACCGCTCCTAAAAATCCCAAACCGCAGGCCGCACCATAGGCAATCAGCTCCTTAAATTTCCTATTCTTTAAAAGCAAAAAGCAAAAAGCTGCTCCCATAAAAAAATGGAAAATAATGTAATAATACTGGGCTAAAAATCCCAAAAACACCGTAAGGCCTATCGGCAATAAAAACCTTTTGATTCCAAAATCCTGCTTTTTCATGGCCCGCAGATGCAAATCCATACAGAGCAAAACAAACACAGTCAGCCATTCATACATACGGATAAACAGTACGCCGGAAATCACCGCCCCCCCAAAGCCCCACGCCAGACAGGTAAGAAACGCCAAAAGCCGTCCCCTTTTATCCTCCCCAGCCGCGGCATACGCGCCATAGGCAAGCAGCAGATAAGAAAGCGCGTAAGCAATCAGGTTGACGCCAATTCCCGTCCACTTGCTGAACACCCCCGGCTGCAAAGAAGCCGCCGTGTGAAACAGATAGTAATAAAACGGCGGATGCACGTCCCACGACTGCATTTGCTTTACAATATTGTACCGGAACCGCTCTCCAGGAAGCACTGTAAACTCCTTTTTCAGCTCCCTGCAGTCCAGCCACTGCCTGTCGTTCACAAAAAGCCCCGCCGTCTTGTTGGAGGAATAATAGGTATAAAGCTCGTCCTCGTGAAACCCGGCCTTTTTGTTTCCGTAATACACAAGGGTTAAAAGCTGCAGAAAAAGCAGCGCCGCCATTATCAGAGCAAATATGAAATTGTTTTTCTTTTCAGAAACTTCCTTCATTTTTACGCCCCTTTAACATTTTATGCACCCTGCGCGCCAGCTTCGGAGCCGTGCCCAAAAGCAAAATATATACTTTATTTTTCCCCGTAAGATAAGGAGAATGTACCGCTATCTGCCTGTGGCTTTTTAAATAATCCCTGACGCCGCAGTAAAATTTATTTTCCTTGTTCATCTGCGAGATGGGAATATGAAGCATATAATCCAGCCGCTGAAACAGCCCGAACCGTACGGCCTCCGGCAAAAGCGTGGGATATTCTTTTTTTACAATCTCATAAACCCTGTCCGCGTTCACCACAATATCCGTGAAAACCCGCGGAAACTCCTCCGCGTCATGGGTTCTGGTGTTGCTCCCGTACCGGTAAAACACATGGTAATCCTGTTCCGGCAGAATCGCTATTTTTGAAATTTTCGGAAGCATCTGCACCAAAAGATAAAAATCCTCGTTCAGCTCCCCCTCCGGGAAACGCTCTTTTTTTATCAGGGAAGAGTGAAGCAGCTTCGTGCAAAAAGAACAATCCCCCCGATGCAAAAGCAGCTCCCGCATAAACGCTTTGGATTCCATAAATACAAGGCTTTCCGGCGGCTGGCACACATCCGGCATTTTATTTCCTCCCTCGTCAATCTCATCTCTGGAAACCTGCACCATGCGCAGGCCCTCCGAGAGCGCAGCGGAAAGAAGCCTTTCGTACATTTCCGGCTCTATATAGTCGTCGCTGTCCACAAAGCCGATATAATCTCCCCTAGCCTTTGAAATTCCCAAATTTCTCGCGGAGGAGGAACCCCCGTTTTCCTTGTGGAAAACGCGAATCCGCTTGTCCTCCATAGCCAGCTTTTCCGCAAGGGCGCCGCTCTTATCCGTGGAGCCGTCGTCCACAAGAATAATTTCCAGATGAGAGTAGGTCTGCGCCCGTATAGAATCCACGCATCTTTGAAGGTAATTTATCACATTATAAATCGGTACAATCACACTAATCAGTACCGGCCGTTCTCTCTCCGCCAACTTCCTTTGTCCCTCCGTTCCTAATCATCCAGTCATACATTTTTTTCGGGGCAATTACCGGCGCGACGCTTAAAGGCCCCTCCGCAGCCGCCTCAAAGCTTCCCGTCTGAAGCTCCCTAATCATGCGCATAAGCTCCCTCGCCCCGCGCTCCCCATTCCAAAGCTCGGTAATCGTCCGGTAGGCCTCCAGCCCCATCCGCAGCCTTTTTTCCGGGTTGTCCAGCAGAAAGCGCACGGCCTCCTCCATTTTTTCATAGCGGTTATCGGGGTAAACCAGCCCGTTTTTTCCATGGCAAATCAAGTAAGGTGCCGCCCCAACCTGAGCGTTCGCCACCTCGCAGCAGCCGCTGTTCATAGCCTCGTTCACCACCGCCCCCCAACCCTCTAAATGATTGCTGGTAAAAATATGGATATGGCTCTTTTCCATCACCGCCCGAACCGCCTCCGGCGTCATAAAGCCGTGAAAGGTTACAAGCTCCTCCACGCCGTAATTGCGTGCCATGGCTTTCAGCTCAGGCTCCAGCTCCCCGCTGCCCGCCATATGAATATGAAACCTGTCCTTATAGCTTTCTTTTAGATTTTTCGCCAGACGAAGCATATACTCAGGGTGTTTTAAAGGGATAAAACGTCCCGCCCAGACAATCTGCGTCCTTTCCGCCCTTTGGCTTTCCCCCTCCCCCTTCATCGCCATAAGCTCCTGCTTGGAGTAATGCCTCGTCTCCGGGAAATAGCCCCACCTAAACATTTTTTGGGGATAGGCGTGAATTAAGTGAAAATCCGAGGGCACATAGGCCCCGGCGCAAAGCAGGTAAGCGGGCCCCTTCCGGTATCTGGTATGCTCCCGGTATTTGTGAACCAGCCCCCGCGGAGAAATCGCCTTCCACTGGCCCTCCCTGTAAAGCCTTTCGCTGACCCGAATAGTCAATTTCCCCGCGTTTAATCTCTCCTCCACCAAATCTTCCCTGTCGCTCCACCCGGCTAAAAGCACGTCGCTTTCCATAAGCAGACGGCGGCATCTCTCCTCCTCCTCGTACAGACGGCGCACGTAGGGGAGCCGCTCCCCCTCGCTGCTCCACCCCATCTGAAGCCGCTCCGCTTCCATGGGCCGGGTTTGGATAAAATGAAAACCTTCCCCCAAAAGCTCATAGCAGGCGTTGGAAAAGGGAATCTGGTGGTGATTGATGTAGTTGGATATAAATGCGACGGTCATTCTTCCACCACCTTAACCCCCCAAGGCTCTATCTCAATCCTTTCCCCACTCTTCACCGCTTTTCCCGAAATAAGCTCCACGCCGTTCTCTCCGGCATGTACCGCCTGCCTTGTATCGGAAGAGTAATTCAGGTAATAAGTAATCCTCTTTCCAAAATCATTAATACCCCGCTTAATAATCATCGGAAATTTCACCGTCCGGCTTTCATCCCATATCCCCGCTTCCTTCAAAGTATCCTCAAGAATTTCCGAGAGCATCTCGTTGGAAGTCCAGCACCCTAAATAGGTGGCCGTCCCTTTTCCATAGCGGTTTCGCGTCGCCGCCGCGTACCTTTTCCAGTTTGGATGGTCATAAGAAGCCAGCACCTGCGCCGTATCGGGGTTTAAAAGCTCCATAAAAATCTTCACCGACTTGTCAGCGCACTTATACCGCCCGCCGTCCAACTTTACATTTCTTGGAATTGTAAAGTGGCTGTAGGAAAGGCCAAGGCACTTATCGATGCCATGGGGCTGGCAGTCCGCGTAAACCTTCACATTTTCATTGGCAAAAGCCGTCTTAAAGGTCACAAACAGATGGCCGCCGCCTTTTACATACGCGTCAAGCCGGGCAAGCAGTTTTTCCGAAGCCGCGTACAAGGCCGGAACCACCAGCAAATCATATTCCTCAAATTCCTCCGTCTCCGGCCAAAGGAAATCACATTCCACATTTAGCCTGTAAAGCTGGTCGTACACATAGCGCACCACGTCGTTGTAATCTATCTTTTCCCCCTGCGGCGTCATGCCTATAGGAAACCACTGTATGGCCGTCAGGGCCTCATGGCTAAGCAGCATAGCAACCCTGTTTTTCTTTTTCAAATTCACCAAATGGCTCCCAATCCTTGCAAGCTCACTGCCAATCACGCAAGCCGCCCGATAAGTATCGTTTTCTTTAAAATCATGGCTGAGCAGCCCTTTCCAGTAAGTCTCAAAAGAATTGTGAATGGAATGCCAATGCCAGTATTCCACCATGTTGGCTCCGGATGCAAGATGGCTGTAGGCCTGCAGGCGCAATTGCCCATCGTAAGGAAGCCACTGTGGGAAGCCCTGCGCTTCCGTTTCCAGCACAAAATAATTGTCCCGCTTTAACGAACGGGCGTTATCGCCTCCAAAAGCAATCTCCGCCCCCGTCAAATCCTCCTGCGTAGGGTGGTAAATGTCAATGCCCGCCGTCGTCAACGCCTTTGCGGCCTGAAAATGGTTGATTTTCGACTGCACTCCAAAGGAATATCCCCGCCATTCCAAATCAAAATTGTGAGTGATAAACTGGTTCTCTCTGGCGTATTCGCGGACAATCCCCGTCTGCCACGCCAAAAACTCCGCCGCAAGCCCGCGCTGGAACCGCTCAAACTCCGCCCCCAGGCTCCCGTTAATCGTTCCCCGCACGTCCGGGAAATCCTCCCACGCATTGATGCGGTTGCTCCAATAATCCAGCCCAAACTCCTTGTTAAGCTCCTCCAAATTATCATGAAATTTTTCCCGAAGATATTTTACAAACTGCTCCTGAACATTCTTCCCCGCCGTGTCGTAATGCTTCGTCTCATTGTCCACCTGAAAGCCTATGACGCATTTTCTGTGAGCGGTAACCTCCATCAGCTTCCGAATCACCCTTTCCCCGTAATACCGGTAAACCGGGTGGGTGATGTCCATAATCTGCCTTGGGCCGTAAATTCCCCGCCCCTGCTTTGTCTCTGCCATAATCTCCGGGTACGCCTTTGCCATCCATGTGGGAACGGCATAGGTGGGCGTTCCCACCACCACCGAAATACCCGCCTCCTCCATGGCGTCCAGTACCCGCTCAACATGACTGAAATCAAAAACGCCCTCCTGCGGCTCGCAGGTGCTCCATGTGGACTCCGCAATTCTCACCACGTTGATGCCGGCCTTTTTCATCATGGCAATATCCTTGTCCAGACGGTCATAGGGCATATATTCGTCATAGTAGGCAACGCCGTATAGTATTCGATTCATTTTTACTCCTCCCTCGTAATATTCCTAACCCAAATATACTTTTTATAATGCAAATACACCGCCCAAAGCTTGACAATCTCGTCCAGATTGACAATACAGTACACCGCCATGACGGGCAGTCCGAAAACAAAGGCCGAGAGGAATCCCAGCGGCACAGAAAAGCACCACATAGCCCCGATATTCCCTACCATATCAAATTTGGAGTCGCCCCCCGCGCAGAAAATGCCATCAAGAACCGTGGTGTTGACGGATTGGGCCATAATATTGCAGCCGCAGAACAATAGCATGTACTGAAGGTAGTGGGCCGCCGTCTCGCTGAGGGGCGCAAGCCTGACGATAATCGGTGAAATCAGCATCAAAAGCCCGCCAGTTGCAATGCCCACCACAATCGCCATCCGGGTCAGCCTGCCGCCGTATTCCTTTGCCTTTGCCAGTTCTCCGGCTCCAAGCAGATTGCCAATCAGCACCCCCGCGCCGCCGCTTACCCCTCGAATCAGGCAAGAAAGCAGGCTCTTTGCAATGGAAGTGATGGAATTTGCCGCCACCGCGTCGCTTCCCATATGTCCCATAATCACAGAGTAGGACACATAGGCAATCCCCCACACAAGGGAGGCTCCCAGCACCGGCGTCGTATACCGCCAGAAATCCCCCCGAAGTATCTCGTCAGCCGCCCGGAACATTCCGCCCCAAAGAATCCGCACGCGCCCCGGTTGTTTTGTTTCAAGATAGCTCCACACAAGCTCCACCAGCCTTGCGCAGACCGTGGCGTAGGCCGCCCCCTGAATCCCCAACGCCGGAAAACCCAGCAGCCCGAAAATTAAAATTCCGTTCAACACAACGTTCAACGCTACCGCGGTAGAGCTGATGCGGGAGCTGATTGCCGCGTATCCGGTATTTTTTAATAAAATCAAATAAACCTGCGAAATTCCGCACAGCAGATAAGATAACGCCACCGCCCGAAGATATAAGGCTCCGCTTGCAATAAGCGCGGTATCGTTGGTAAAAATCCGCATCAAAAGCTCAGGCGCAGCCGCAGCCGCAATGGTAAAAAGTCCGCTGAAAATCAAGTTGGCCCGCAACGCAATAGGCATCACCTTCTCGATGGAAGCCGCATCCTCCTTCCCCCAATACTGAGCCGCCATAATTCCCGAACCTATGGCAATCCCGCTGACAAACAGGCTCAACACAAACTGCACCTGCCCCGCCAGAGAAACGGCGGAAAGGGAAGTCTGGTTCACCGCCCCTAACATCACCGCGTCGGTTGCGCTGACTAAAGCAAGCATAAAGTGCTGAACCGTAATCGGCAGCACCAACGCCCGCAGCTTTTGATAAAATTCGTCCTGAAAATTAATTTTCTTTAGCATAATTTTTCCCTATCCTCCGCTATAACATAGCCGCTTAAGGCTTGAAATTTCGCAATCATTTGATTATACCATCATAAATACTCAAAAGCTTTAAATAATTACTCTCGCCGTCGTGGGTCTTGCGGGCCCGCCGACGGGCCCTTTCGGAAATCCGCTCCGCCAGACAAAGGCCGCTCTCATCCGGTTCCCTGTCCCAAAGTCTCTCCACCGCTTCGGCCAGCTTTACCTCGTCTCCCGCCGGGAACAAAAGCCCGTCCTCCCCGTCCGCAATCATGTCCGGGATGCCGCCCGTCCGGGACGCCGCCACGGGCACGCCAAGAAGCTGGGCTTCCCCCACGGTGTTGGGAGAATTTTCCAAAACCGACGCGCACACAAAGATACTGCTCCGCAAATACTGCGCCCGCATCGCCGGGGCGTCCAGCTTTCCCAGCATTACCACATGCCCCTCCAGCCCGTATTTTTTTATCAGCTCAAGCAAATATTTCCCGTAAGCCGGAAGCTTTAACTTTTCCTTTAAAGTCCCATGGGCAATCACGCTGTTGCCCGCCACATACAGCTTGCAGCCAGGATATTTTGGAAGCAGCCGCGCCATGGCCCCAAGGACAAAGTGCATCCCCTTTAGGGGATAATCCCCTTGCCCCAGAAAAATGCTGTAAGGCTCACATTCCCTTAGCTGCCATCTGCCCTCGTAAAACTCGCTCCGCAGCGTCTCGTTCATGGGATAATACCTTGCCGCCGGGTTGATTTTTGCCGTCCCTTCCCTGTCAAAACAGGTTCTGCCGGTAATGTTTCCGCAGCCTCTTATAGCCTCCGCCTCGTTTTTTCCCCGCAAAACAAATTTTTCCTGCTGCCGCCGGATAGAATCCTTCCTAACAAAATCCCGGAAAGTTACCCGCTTCTGCACCTTCTCCGGCAGTCCCGCCATGTAAACCTTTGCAATCTCCCCGCATAGGCCCTGTATGCCAATCAGCGTCCTCTCCGGCCTCCCAAAAGCCCTGACTGCGGCCAACGCGTGGGGGAATTCCGTTCCGAAAATATGTACAATATCCGGCTGAAAATCCAAAATTATCTCCCGAAAGGCCTCCTCCAGCCCCGCATCGTAAATCTCCGGCGTGTTTAAATTTTCCTGAAAGGCATAACATTTCGTTCCTTCTATAAATATCTTTCTTATTATGCCGGAATCTCCCACCGGAACGTCCGCAAAATTCTCCACCGGAAAGCAGATTCCCAGCGCGAAGGGCGCCTCTTTTTTCTGCACCCGCTCAAAAATCCCGGAAAGCCACCCTTCCCGATTGCTGTAGGGCATATTTAGTTTTTGTCCAATGGCAGGCAGCATAATATTGCAAACCCACAATACCCTGTTCATTAATTTTCCCTTTTCCTTCTATATAATATGGATTTTAAGCGGTGATACGCCCCGGCCGTCCCCGGATTCTTCGCCAGATAAGTCCGCAGCGGAGAAAGGGTCAGAAGCATAATCAGCCGAAACCTAAAAAGCTGTCCAAGGGACATATAAATTTTAGTAATTTCTCTGTGCTCCGCCGCCGAAATTTTTCGGTTTTCCTTGGATTCGGAAAAACCGCCGCCCTCGTAATCCGCAATTAAAATATTCTTATGACAAAAAGAAACTTTTTCCGCCCCGCTATGCCGGCTTCCCTCAAAAAAGCACCACAAAAACTGCTCGTAATCCGCCCGCACCTTGTATTTTGTCTCAAAGGGATGCATTTTAAGCAAATCCCCGGAATAAAAACAGGCCTGATGGCAGGGGACATTCCGGTAGCAGGCAAAAGCGTCTATCCGGGGATTGGAAGCCACTCTCTGCCCGGTCAGCCGCTCAAAAATATCCCCGTAAAAAATTCCGGGCGCACCCTCCCTGTGGGAAGCCTTAATAAACTCCGCCATCTCAGAAAGCACGTTCTCCGAACAAAGCCAATCCCCGCAGTTTAAAAAATAAATATAGCTTCCCGCCGCCTCCGCCGCGGCCTGATTCATAGCGTCGTAAATCCCCTCGTCCCTTTTTTCCAAAATTTTCAGCTTTTCACCGCCCCACCGCTTCTGCAGGGCATAGGCATAAGAAAGTGAGCCGTCCTCTGACAGCCCATCCTTTATGATAACCTCAAAATCGCGAAAGGTCTGCTTTTCCACGCTCTCCAAGGTACTTTTCAGCCTGTCCCCCGGATTTAAACAGACAATGATAATTGTAAAAAAAGGCCGCATATTTTTACCTCACCGGTTAATCCTCTTCCTAATCGCGGCCGCCATTTCGCTTACAGGCTGGTCCGCATCCATAAAAACAATATTGTCCCCCGGAAAATAAGCTTCCATCTGATTGTATAAGGCGATTGCCCTTTGAAGAATCTCCTCCGATTCAAACAACTCCGCCGCATTTTTGCGGATTGCAATGTGCGAAAGCAGCACGTCCACGCTCTTTACATTTAAGATAAAAGAGTAATCCGGCCTTAAAAAATCTTGATTTAACTCAACCAGCTTTGAGATATCCTCGCCCTGCATATGCTGATAAACCACCGTCGAGTATCTGTACCTGTCGCATACTACAATGTGGCCGGAACGGATTTGCCCGGCAATTTCCTCCACATGCTCCCCGCGGTTTTGGACAAAATATTCCGTAAGCCGCCGCTGTTCCTCCGGCTCTCCGCTTTGAAGGATTCTCCTGATTTTTTTCCCTAAACTGCTTTGAGTGGGTTCCGCCGTGTAAAGGGCAAGCTCCCGGCCCGCCTCCCGGTTGATGGCCTCTATCAGCTCCATTGCCACGGACGTCTTTCCAACCCCGTCCGGGCCGTCTATCGTAATAAACATTGAAATTTCTCCTTTACCTCTTTTTGAAGCTCTAGCTCACGTCCGACAAAATCGGCACCATATCGTGGAACATAAAGGTCTCATAGGGCAGTATCCTTAAGCCGTCGTTCCCCGCCTTCATCAAAATAAACACTCCGAAATACAAGACCGCCGCCAAGACCACCCCGGCGGTGAGCAGCTTCCGCCTCTTTTCATTTTCAATCCCCCCAAGCAGCGCAGGGAGGAAAAAAATATGCGTAATCGTCAGATAATACCCGATTCTTGAGATGACGGGAAGGAAGGAACAACACACATACATCACCAGCGCGCCTAAATTGCAGTAAAAATAAAAGCGGTTCCTCCGGCTATTCTTCACCGTTTTTTCATAACACATCAGGGAAAAAATCAGCACGGCCAGACAGCGCAGAATATTTATAAGGCTGGTGCCGCCCGTCAAGTACTCCGTGTCCTCATAGGTGGGATAAAGAAACACCACCGCTTTCAAATAAAAATCCTGCATAAAAAAGAAGGTGAAGCAGCACGCCGCGGCAATCGCTAGCTGCCACTTTTTCCACGGAAGGGACGCCAAAATATACAAGGGAAACACCACCAAAATGGATTTGTGCAGGGACGCCCCCACAAGCACCAAAAGCAAAAACTTCCCCCATTCTCTCCGCAGTACGGCAGGGATAGCGCACACCGCTATGGCAAGGGCCAGATAATAGCGCACCGTGTTGAAGGACTGGAAATAATATCCAAATGCCATAAACAGGAAAAAGCTAAAGGCAAAGGAATCCGCCTGCCTGTATATGGCGGTCAAAAAAAGCAGTATGGTAAAAAAGGCAAAGAACGCAAACACCAGCAAGTAATTTTCAAACCCGCTGATTCCGTACAGAATCCTCACCACCTGATTAAATCCAAACTCCGTGGGAACGAAAGCGTTGCAGTTAATTAAATGCATAAACTCCACGTATTTAGCATAGTCGTTGCCCACATTCAGGCGGCACGCCGAAACCGCGAACAGCACAAGAAAAACGGAAAGGAGACACAGCCCGTTTAACATCTGCTGCCTGCTCACCATATTCCGCCGTATCCTGCAATGATTGTCAACCGCCAGTCCCAAGAGAACCGTCAGCGCCGCTACAAAAATATATAAAATCATAAACTCCTCACTTTACGGCTTCCCTGATACCGCGCCGCATTAATCCGTAGGCTTTTCCAAGGGATATCTCCTCCAGCATCCCGCTTTTTTTCACAACGCCGTGAAGAAACAAAAAGCGAAAGGCAAAAAGCCCCGCAAGCCTGCCGTAGAGATAATGATACAGTACGCCCCTGTCCATAAAAAATTTTTGATTGTATCCCTTAAACCATGTGGACTCCCGGTAAACCTCCCTGCCAAGCTCCGCCGTCTCCGCGTACACGTGAAGCCCTTTTTTCAGGCAGTCATGGAGAAAAAGACTATCCTCGCCGTTGCTGTATTTCGCCCCGCCCCCAAAAAGCAGGGAAAAGCTCACATTGGCCCTGCGCAAAGATTCCGTTTTAGCGGCCAGCGCGTAGGTTGGATAACGCCCGTAATTATACCAACGTATCCTTTTGCACGTTTCATTATAATAAGTCCGGCGGGACGCATCCACCTGAAAATTAAAGGCAATTATATCCGCATGGGGATTTTTTTCAAAGGCCTCAATCACCGTCTTTTCATAGCCCTCATAAAAAACAATGTCCTCGTCCGAAAACAGGCAAAGCTCCTCTCCGGCGTGCATAAGGGCCGTGTTGCGGCTGCGGCCCACTCCCCGCTCCTCCATGGAAAAGCACTGAATACGCCTGCCCTTGTGCAAATATTCATGATAATCATAGTGGCCGCATTGATTAACTATGACCGCCTCTGTCTCCAGATTCATCCTTTCCGCCAGTGTATACACTTCCTGATTTACCGCCGCCACCAGCACCTGTAATTTCATTTTTTTCCTCGTTTTCTCTTGCAATTCCTCAAGCAAAATATCTATTCAAAAATTCCTCGTCCGCCTGCGCCACCACCATCCCAATAATGTTGCAGTCCTGATTTTTCAGAAGGCTTAAAATTCTCGAAGTCTTTCTCCCCACGTCCACCCCAAAGGGCAGCAGCAAAATGACGGCTCCCGCCTCCCGGATTTTGCGGCACTCCTCCTCCGCCAAAATATTTTCCCCAAAAGCAAGTACTTCCCACTCGCCCTTCTCCTGAACTTCCTTCGTTTTGGCCTTGTACCAGCCGAAGTCCTCTTCCTCCTTAACGCCCCCGCTGCTTCCAAGGATATCCATTTCCTCTCTGTTGAGAAGCCTGTCCAGCTCCATCCCCCTTGCGTCCGCATGGTTCGCCATATCCACAACCGCCAAGGTCCTCCTATCTCCCATGACGTAGCGGATATTGGCCCGCAGCTCGCCCGCATAGGGCTGCAGGCCCTTTTGATTTCTGGTTAAAATCCCCAGCGCGCGCAGACCGTATTTTTTCTCAATATCCTCCTGAACGTAAATAGATTCGTCGGTCGCGTAATTAAATCCAATGATTAAAAGCGCCAAAACTCCCGCAATCACTGCCCCTGTGGCGCAGGCCGAGGTAGTTCTGTCATCCCAATAGACGCGCTCAGGCGCGGTGGAACGGATGACCTTAATCAATTCCAGCTCCTTGTTCTCCCTCGCGTACTCCTTCAGTCCATTCTCCACAGCAGTACGGATTTCCCGCACAAACTTTTCATTGTCCCCCTTTACGGTGACGGTCAGCAGACGGATATCCGACAATATTTCCGCGGTGGTTGCCTCCCTCACATCCTCCTTTTCATAACCCGGCAGCTCCCGCATCACAAGATCCACAATGGGGTCGGAATCCAGCAAATCGTTCCAAGTGTACCCGTTATAATACTGGTAAACCTCCCCGCTCTCGTCATGCCCAAAGCTGATATACAGCTTGGACACCGCCTTATATTCCACCGGCATTTTCATGGAGCGCAGCACCTGATAAATGACGCCCCCGAAGGTGGCCCCCAAAATAATCAGCATAATAATAATCCAGATTTTTTTTTGAAGGTACAGCACCAGCCTTTTCAAATCCATTCCTCTGTTTAAATATTCTTCATTCCTCTCGATTTTCATTTTCCCACGGCTCCTCCGCCTTCAAAGTTTTCATGGCTGTCACCTGCATACTGTCAACGCCCTCCGTACTTTCGGGCTTTATCAAAATTTTCAAGGTTAAAAGCATCAGTTTAATGTCCAGCCACACCGAATAATTTTCAATATAAGTTAAATCCAGTTTTAATTTGTCGTAAGGAGTGGTATTATACTTGCCATAAACCTGCGCGTAGCCCGCAAGCCCGGCTTTTACCCGCATACGGAACACAAACTCCGGCATCTCCTCCAC
Organism: Clostridium sp.; assembly: GCA_023663815.1. GTDB lineage: Bacteria > Bacillota > Clostridia > Lachnospirales > Lachnospiraceae > Suilimivivens. The sequence goes on along the minus strand of JAMPGS010000001.1, from coordinate 24,323 downwards.
ATACTGCTCAATAATCTCCGGCCGCTCCGGCCTGGGGCCGATAAAGGACATATCCCCCTTTAAAATATTGAAAAGCTGGGGAAGCTCGTCGATGCGCACCGCCCGGATAAGCTTTCCAATAGGCGTAATCCGGCTGTCGTTCCTTGCGGCCAGTCTGGCAACTCCGTCCTTCTCCGCATCCACGCGCATACTTCTAAATTTCATAATCTCAAATTTCCTGCCCCCTCTGGTGCAGCGGGTCTGCTTATACAGCACGGGGCCGCCGTCGTAGCACTTGATACAGATTGCGGTGATTATCATAAAGGGCGAGGCAATCACAAACAAAATAAACGCGCAAACAAGGTCAATCATCCGCTTTGCCATGCGCTGCCCCACGGTGAGGGCATATTCCCTTGTGAGAAAAATAGGCGTGTCAAAAAGATGAAGCTGGTCGGCTCCTTTTATCATCACGTCGGGAATCTTGGGCATCACATAAACCCGAATAAACTTGCTGTAGCAATATTTTAAAAGGCGATTTCGCTTCATGGTGGGAATATCCCAGAGCATTACCGCGCCGTAACCTTTTAAAATCTCCTCCTCCAGCTTCTTAACGTCCTCCCTGACGTCCATGCATTTTACAATTCTGTACTTGTCTTTCCGCGTCTCAAATTTCCGCAGGACATCCTCAATATCCCGTTCCCCATGTATCAGCAATATTTCCCTTGGGGGAAATACCTTCATATAAATGCTGTTGCACAGCCACGTAAAAATCCCCCCTATAAGAAGCTGTACAAGGGTTGCCGCCACGAATCCTTTCGCCGGAACCAGCCAGTTATTCATAAGGGAAATCTGCGCATAGGTAATCACATTTACAATCAAAAGCGAAAATAGCTGCGACAAAAATACATCCATTGGCTTTAAATAGCCGATTTTCATTCCCCCATAGGTATTGTTAAAAAAGAGCAGAAACACCAGATACAGCAAAATCACTAAAATGTGCCCGTTTCTCGTATATTTCAGTCCCCGGTTAAAATTATTAACAATCGGATAATAATATTCCAGCCAAATGTATGTATAAACCCCTGCCTGCATAAGCAGGCCCACGAAGCTAAGCCACAACACCCCGATTCTCTTTAAGGATTCTAAACGTTTCACATTTACCTCCTATATTTTCCCGGCATCTACTATCTATAGGGAGAGAGGCTCTCCCGGAAATTTTTCTTACAAAATTTTTTTGTAAAATTTTTTCACAAAGTTTCTTTCGCAAGATTTTTTCTACAAAGTTTCTTTTGCAAATTTCTTTCACAAAATTTCTTCTACAAAGTTTCTTTTGCAAATTTCTCTTGCAAAATTTCTTTTATAGAATTCTTTCTATAAAATTCCTTTTATGCTTACAATTTTTACAGCCTTCGCAGCGTGGCGCGGAGGGCCCAGAAAAACAAATTGTAACAACTGTACCAGATAGAAAGCTTCTCCTGCCGCCGGTACAAACGCCAGATTCTTCTAACTGCCTCCAGCTTGTTGGAGGATAAAGATTTTGCCGGCCTCCGGTAAATCGCCAGCACCTCGTCAAGTCCGTAAGCGGAAAAGCCGTTTCTAAGCAGCTTCCACCATGTAGCCGTGTCCTCGCTTTTTATCTCCGGCATATGAATAAGCTCCCGCCCTGTTTTTTCCGTGTCCAAAAGAACCGTGGAGGTGAAAATTATCGTTCGGGAAAGCGCTTTTTCGTAGGAAAGCTGCGCCGGAACATGCACCACCTTCCCGGTGCCCTTGGCGTTTTCGTCCCCAAACTCATAGGCCGTAAAGCAAAAAGCCGCCTGCTTATCCTTCATGAAAGCCAATTCCTTTTCCAGCTTTTCCGGCTTCCAGATATCGTCGGCGTCGAGGAACGCAATATATCTTCCCTCCGCGGCCTCGATTCCCGTATTTCTCGCTCCGGCCGCTCCCCCGTTTACCGGTTTGGCAATCAGCCTGATTCTCTCCTCGTCCCCGGCGGCGCGCCCCTTTATCTTCTCCCGGCTGTCATCCCCGGAGCAGTCGTCCACTAGTATCAATTCCCAGTTCCTGTAGGTCTGGGCCTGTACCATGTCGATAGCTTCCTCTATATAAAGACCGGCGTTATAAACCGGCACAATAATGCTTACAAGCTCGTCTTTCATATTTCCTCTTTTTTGCGTTGCATTTTGTCCACAAACGCAGTTTGTGTATAAACGGAGTTTGTACCCGCAAACTCTCAATGAAAAATTTGTTTTTCATATTGAAAAGTCCACTTTTCATATTTCCTCTTTTACAAGATAGATTGGCCGTCTTTTCACTTCCATATACGTTTTTGCCAGATATTGCCCCACAATCCCCAGACAAAACAACTGAACCCCGCTGATTAGCGAGATAATACACACCAGCGACGGCCACCCGGAAGTGGGGTCGCCGAACAACGCTTTTCTCACAATGGTAAAAACAATCAGCGCAAAGGCCGCCAGACAAAAAAGCACTCCCATAAAGGCGGCAAAGGCCAGCGGCGCGGTAGAAAACGCCGTGATGCCGTCCAGCGAGTAGAGAAACAGCTTCCAAAAAGACCACTTTGTCTCCCCCTTCTTGCGCTCAATATTTTCAAATTCCAGCCATTTGGTCTCAAAGCCCACCCAGCCGAAAATCCCCTTGCTGAACCGGTTGTACTCCGGCATGGACAGTATAGCATCCACCACCGGCCTTTTCATAAGCCTGTAGTCCCTCGCCCCGTCCATAATTTCCGTCTTGGAAATGTTTTTCATCACTTTATAAAACATTCTCGCAAAAAAAGAGCGCAGGGGCGGCTCTCCCTTGCGGGTAACTCTTCTAGTCGCCACCGAATCATAGCCCTCGGCCAAATAACCGTACATTTCAGGTAAAAGAGACGGCGGATCCTGCAAATCCGCGTCAAGGAACACCACATAATCGCCCTTCGCCTTCTCCAAGCCCGCATAAATCGCCGCTTCCTTCCCAAAATTTCTGGAAAAGGAAACAAGGCGCACACGCCCGTCCCGCTCAATCAGCTTTTTCACCTCGGCCGCCGTGCCGTCCTTGGAACCGTCGTCAATAAATAATATCTCCAGCTCCACCTCTTTTTCACCAAAAAAAAGCTCATTTTTTATAAATTCCCGATAAAAATCGGCGATATTTTCTTCTTCATTATAACAAGGGACAATTGCGCTGAGCAATTCCATATCAAATCTCCATTCTGCCAACGCCCGAAATATTATACATGCGCAATATGCCGCATACAATATCTAAAAGCATCGGCGTCTATCCGCCATCATGTCCTATTCTATCACACAAAAAGCAAGATAACAATAAAAAGACGAAAGGCAGGGTGCACCCTGCCCATGAAAAGAAATGTAATAAGTGTCAGTGCCATCTGACATTTTTAATTATAATCCTTTTCTTCCGTCCTTTTCCTTAATGTAACAAAAAACCGCTCTTTATGTAATTTTTATCTCGCCGATAGTTGTTATCGGTTGACATCAATTGCCAACGGCTGGCAATATTATCGGCTACTGGCATCAATATGCCGACAGAGGCCAATGTTACCATCGGCCGCCAATGGTTGTCAGCGGATAATTCATAAAAAACTGCTCCGCCGCCTCTTTCCGTTCCCGGCTGATGGGAAGCTCGTCCCCATTGCTCATAATCACCCACTTAGGGCAAAGCTGCTCAATCTGCCTATTGTTTACCAGATAGGACTGATGAATCCTCACAAAATGATGGTTGCAGGCGGAAAGCTCCTTTTCCACCGCGCCCAGCTTTCTGTAAAAGGCATACTCCCTATCCTTTTCCATATAAACTCTTATCAGCCGCCTGTCGCTGGCAAAATAAAGCACTTCCTTCAAAGGAATATTAAACGTCACCCTGTTGTAGCTGAAGGTAAAGCTCTCAAAAAAGGTTCTGTGCTCCTCCACAATCCTATCGAGCACATCAAACACCTTTTGTCCGGCTATGGGCTTTTCAATATAGTAACAGGGTTCGGCGGAAAACATTTGCTTGAAATATTTTTCATAGGCGGTCACAAACACAATGCTTACAAGCCTGCTTGCTTTCCTGATTTCCAAAGCCGCTTCCACTCCGTTCATGCCGCTCAGCTCTATGTCCATGAATACCGCCACAAAATCCCCCGTCTGCTCAATATCAAATAAAACCTCTTCGCCGCTCTCAAATTTCTCAATCTGTACATTTAAGCAGTTTAAAGCCGCCCAAGCCCTGATAAATTCCTCCAGCTTTTCCCGATAAAAGGGAGCGTCATCACATACTGCTATTCGTAGCATTTTATTACCTCATGCCCACGGAGCGCCCTTTACAGACACTCTTTTATTTTTTCAATCATTTCCTCATATTCTGCATCGCTTAAATAGGTTTTGTCCGGATTCATCTGGAACACGCCGCCCCATTCGTCCTTATCCTTGTACTTGGGAACCAAATGCATGTGTAAATGGCATCCCGTATCGCCGTATGCGCCATAGTTTAGCTTATCCGGTGCAAACGCTTTGTGAATTGCCTTTGCCGCCCGCGTCACGTCTGCAAAAAAGCGGTTTCTCTCATCATCGCTGATGTTTACAATCTCGCTGACATGATCCTTGTAAGCCACAATACACCTTCCCGGCTTGCTCTGTTCCTTAAATAAAATTAATTGGCTCACATCTAAATCACAGATTTTGATGCCAAACTTTGCCAAAAGCTCCCCGCCCTGACAGTACCCACAATTCGCGTCTTTCATACTCTCCCTCTTTTCTGCGCTGCTTTATCTGCATTACAGGGTTTACGGCCGCAGCGCTGACACAAATTCTTTAGAGCAAAAACTTTTTTACTCATTCCCTGCTTATGACTTTAAAAATACCATATCCGCCCTGACAAAGCAAAAAATTTTTGCACAAAATTTAAGGCTGATTTTTATTCATTATTTTTTTAATTATGTAACCAAATCCACTTGATTATTTTCCCCCACACGTTATAATACTAGATATGCCTGTCAAAAATTGAGGGGCATACCATATATAGAGGCGGGAGGCGCTTATGAATATTATTAAGAGGAGCGGCATTGAAGTCGCTTTCGACGCTGTTAAAATAGAAGACGCCGTAAAGAAGGCAAACTCCACCGTGCAGGAGGGCGACCGTTTAAGCGCAGCCCAAATTCGGCGCGTAGTGGACAATGTGACAGGTCTTTGCCGTAAACTGACCCACAGTCCCAACGTGGAAGAAATTCAGGATATGGTGGAAGAGGAAATTATGAAACAGCAGTCCTATAAGCTGGCTTCCAATTACATCACCTACCGCTATAAAAGAGCCCTTGTCCGCAAATCCAATTCCACCGACGAGCAGATTCTTTCCCTGCTTGAGTGCAACAACGAGGAGGTTTTGCAGGAAAATTCCAACAAAAATCCTATTGTCAACAGCGTGCAGCGGGACTACATGGCAGGGGAAGTCAGCAAGGATATTACCAAGCGCTTCCTTCTCCCTGAGGACGTAGTTGCTGCCCACGAACAGGGGTTGATTCATTTTCATGATTCCGATTACTTTGCCCAGCACATGCACAACTGCTGTCTTGTAAATTTGGAGGATATGCTTCAAAACGGCACGATTATCAGCGAGGCCATGATTGAAAAGCCCCACAGCTTCTCCACGGCCTGCAATATCGCCACCCAGTCCATCGCCCAGATTGCGAGCTCTCAGTACGGCGGCCAGAGCATCACCCTCTCCCACCTTGCCCCTTTTGTGCAGATAAGCAGGGACAAATTCCGCAAGGAAGTGCGCGAGGAACTGGAAACGCAGGGAATAGAAGCCAGCGACGAGCTGGTTGCCAGCATGGCGGAAATGCGGGTAAAACGCGAAATTAAACAGGGCGTTCAAATGATTCAATATCAGGTTATCACGCTGATGACAACCAACGGACAGGCTCCCTTTGTCACGGTATTTATGTACTTAAACGAAGTGCCGGAGGGCCAGATTCGGGACGATTTGGCGATGATTATAAGGGAAATGCTTCTTCAGCGTATCCAGGGAGTAAAAAACGAACAAGGGGTCTATATCACTCCCGCTTTCCCAAAACTGATTTACGTTTTGGAAGAAAACAATATTTCCGAGGGCAGCCCTTACTGGAATTTAACAAGGCTTGCCGCAAAATGCACCGCAAAGCGCATGGTTCCCGATTACATTTCAGAAAAAATTATCAAAAAGCTGAAAGACGGCAACTGCTATCCCTGCATGGGTTGCCGCTCTTTCCTCACGGTATATAAGGACGAGGAGAACAACTATAAATTTTACGGAAGATTCAATCAGGGCGTCGTCACCTTAAATCTGGTGGACGTGGCCTGCTCCTCCGGCGGCGATATGGAGAAGTTCTGGGCAATTATGGACGAGCGTCTTGCCCTGTGCAAACGCGCGCTTATGTGCCGTCACGAACGCCTGAAAGGAACTCCCTCCGACGTGGCTCCTATTTTGTGGCAAAACGGCGCTTTGGCCCGCCTGAAAAAAGGCGAAACCATAGACAAGCTGCTCTACGGCGGTTATTCCACCATTTCCCTTGGCTATGCGGGGCTGTGCGAGTGCGTCCGTTATATGACTGGAAAGTCCCACACCGACCCGGAGGCAACTCCTTTTGCCCTTCAGGTTATGCATTACTTAAATGATGCCTGCAAAAAATGGCAGAATGAGACCAACATTGCTTTCAGCCTTTACGGGACGCCCTTGGAATCTACCACCTATAAATTTTCTAAATGCCTTCAGCAGCGTTTTGGAAACATTCCCGGCGTGACTGATAAAAATTATATAACAAACAGCTATCACATACATGTGACCGAACCGGTCAACGCTTTTGATAAGCTTACCTTTGAGGCGCAATTTCAGGAGCTTTCACCGGGCGGCGCCATCAGCTATGTAGAAGTGCCTAATATGCAAAACAACATTGACGCGGTTCTCGCCATCATGCGCCATATTTACGACCATATCATGTACGCGGAGCTGAACACCAAAAGCGACTACTGTCAGGTATGCGGATACGACGGCGAAATTCAAATTATCGAGGATGAACACAAGAAGCTGGTGTGGGAATGTCCCAACTGCAAAAACCGGGACCAAAATAAAATGAACGTTGCCCGGCGCACCTGCGGTTATATCGGCACTCAGTTCTGGAATCAGGGCCGCACGCAGGAAATTCGCGAAAGAGTTATGCATCTATGAATTATGCAAATATAAAATACTACGACATATCCAACGGTTTAGGAGTGAGAACCAGCCTTTTTGTGTCGGGCTGTACCCATAAATGTAAGGGCTGTTTTAACGAGGAAGCCCAAGACTTCCACTATGGGGAGCCCTTCACCGAAAAGACCATGGATACCATTTTAAATTCTATGGAGGCCAGCTATATAAAAGGGCTGTCCCTTTTGGGCGGAGAGCCCATGGAAATCCCGAACCAAAGGGCGCTCCTTCCTCTCCTGCGGCGGTTTAAGGATCGTTTTCCACAAAAGGATATCTGGTGCTACACCGGTTATACCTACGAGACTGACCTTCTGGATATAAACGGAAAGGCCCATTGTGAAGTTACCGAAGAATTTTTAAGCTACATAGACATTCTTGTGGACGGGGAATTTGACGAAAACTTATATGATATCAGCCTCCATTTCCGCGGAAGCAGCAACCAGCGACTCCTACAGATTCAAAAGGAAGGGTGCCCTGAACTGGTGATATCATAGCTTGTGTAAAGAATAGCTTTTGGTAAAACATAGCTTTGATAAATCATAGTTCTTGATAAATCATAGCTTTTGATAATCATAGTTTTTGATAAAGTATAATTTTTGTCAAAACTTAGCTTTTAGCAAGACATAGTTTTTATAAAACTTAGCTTTTAATAAGATATTGCTTTTGACAAAATTTAGCCTTCTGTAAGGATGCTCCCACGTGCAGGAACACCCGCCCGCGTTTTTCGCGGGCTTTTTTATTAAACAAACTGCCCCATAATTCAAACAGCACAATTTCTTTCTGCGGTGGAATTTCTTGCTGTGGCAAGATTCCCTCCTGCAATAGAGCTTCTTTTTGCGGAAGAACTTCTTTCTGAGATAAAATTTCTTTCTGAAATGAAATTTCCATCTGAGAGGAAATTAACAGTTCCTCCATATGGACGCACAACAGCCTTGACAGGACATACAGGTGGTCAACGGAGGGCAGAATTTGTCCTTTAAACCACCGGTAAACCGGCTGCGGGCATGACAGGCGAAGCACATCTTGGATATCCTTCACCGTGTATCCCTGTTGCGTAATCAAATTTTTCAAATGAATCCCTGTTTTCTCCAAATCAATATTGGGGTAGGAATTGGTTTCCCGCATATCATTCCTTTCTCACTGATTTAATTTTTCAAGAGCTTTCTCTCGGTGTCTCAAAAATTTTTCTAGCTTCTCAAGAGCTGCTTCCCAGCTTTCAAAAGCTATTTTCCGGCTTCTCAAGAGCTTTTTCCAGCTTTCCGAGAGCTTTTTCTGGCTTTCTAAGGGTTAGCTCCCAATAGTAATCCAACGCCTGCAGATTGGCAAACACATTTCGGCAAAAAAGATAGCCCTCCTCATTTTCACAGTTAATGCCGAAAAGTCCGTAAATCCTTATAATATAGTCATCGTCCATTACTCTGTCAAAAATCCTGTCCCATACGTTTTTCCGCAAAAGCACATACTGATTATGGAAAATAAAATAATTTTCCCGTTCTTTTCTGCTCAAAGCTTTGAAATTATCAAATTCCGCCTCTGCATACTCGTGAATAGCCTTAAAATTTTTAATTAAGTCTGCTTCCAGCTCCGGCCTCACGGAGCATCCCGGAACAAAATTTATCAATTCCCGATAGGCCCCCACATCGTATGCATGACCTTTTTGCCCATTTTCATCTTTTTCTGCTTCATTATATCCAAAGATGCTGTCCGGCAAATCGTAAAGGAGCTTTTGCAGGCTAATCTTGTCTGCATTATTTGTTTTCTTCTCCAAAAAGCAGTCTATGATATTATCCACGTCACACATGTTACCGAACGCCGTCTTGCAGTCCTGTCTGATTTTTTCCAGCGGATAATAGGCGTTTACATTTCTATTCTCCGCCCCGCAAATCTTCGCCAGTATTCTGACAATCTCCTCCCGCTCAGTGTCCACCTTCTCGCAATTGGCCCGCTCCCTTGCCAGCCTTGTAATATCCTCCGTCTCTTTCTCCTCTATGTAAAGCCCCGATTCCATAATGTGAGTTAAAAATTCTTCCGGCGAAACCATCGGGCCGTCGCTATCGCTCACCGTCAGTCTGCAAAGCCCCTCAAAGGAAAAACCCATTTCCAGATATTCCTTTATGACAGCTACAAATCCCCGTTGGCTGGAATTATACTCAGCAAGACGCTCCTTATAATAGGAAGCTATCTCTTTACTGTGAAATTCCTCCTCCAAAAATTCTCCCATCCTTTTATCCCGCGCTTCAATCGTCAGTTGAAAAAAAGCATCCAACAGCTTATGCCGGAGAATGGGAGACTTCTTTAACCGGTCAAGAAGCTTGCGCTTTTGTCCGATGTCCGGGAGACCAATTGTAGGGCCACTTGACTTGCAATCCGACTTTTCGGCTGGCTTATCTGTTTGATTTTCAACCAGTTTCCCTCCTTCCCCTGTGACCGATTTTTCAATCGTCTTTTCTTTTGACCTTTCATCCGGTTCGTCTATTGACTTTTCGCTTGGTTTCGCAATTGGCGTTCTCAGATTTTGATTCGCCCACCGCACCGCTCTCTGACATTGACCTGCAGAAATACTCCCCCACACCATAGCGGCTTCCGGGAAACGGGACGCAAAAAGGCACCCGATTGCCAGCAGATAAATATGACTGTCCTCCCCCTGTGTTCTGCCGCCCCACAGATTAATGCAGTCCTTTTGTTTTCCGGGTACGTCCATTCCTGTCAAAGCGTTCAGAAGGATATCTTCTCCCCTGTCCGTTTCCTTGCTTTCAGATAAATAAGCATGAATATCCCTATAAAGTACAAAATCCTCCGTGTTATCCCCCGTCCGCATATCTCCCACGGAACACCACCCACGATACCCCTTTTTTGGAAGATTGTCCCTCTCCTTGGTCTTTCCGGCATAGCAGTACTCTAACCCGTTCCTTTTCGTGGGAATTCTGTCCATAAAATCGTAAGCCTGCACCAGTGCCAGCGATTCCTCATAAACTTCCTCCCATTTATCCGGTGAAATTCTCTGAGGGATAATTGACAAGTTGATAACGATACTCATTTTCTTCCTCCTGCACTTTGTTCTTACTTATATTTATTCTATAATGCAGGAAATATTTTGTCATTGGACGGTAAATCCAAAAGATATGATTACTATTACAAAAGATAAAACTGACATGAAAAAAGAGATGAAAAAATTGATACCGCAAAAGCCGACGTGAAATCAAAAACCCGCCGCAACCAGCCGCTTGCCTCATTGCCCGCGGAAATAAAACCAATGTAAAAAAGGCTCGACATCAAACCCCTTGACATTAAAAACACATTTTTTCGAAGTCTCTACAGCATCAGCATCGACACCAGAGGCATGGTCGCCACCGATAAAATTGTGGTGAGGGCTACTCCTCTGGCTGCCGTCTCGTAATCCCCGTCGTACTGCTGGGCCAGCATTGCCGTCATGCTTCCCACGGGAGTTGCCAGCATCACCATGCACACTCCGAGAATTACCTGATTTTCCACAAACATACTGATAATAAAAATACCGGCTATGGGCAGCGCCAACAGCTTAATAACTGCAAAGACCAACAGCCGCACATCCGTAAAAAGATTCTTTACATTGATAACCGCAAAGGAAGCCCCAATAATCATCATACTGAGCGGCGCTGTCAAATTGCTCAAATGCGTTATCGTTGTCTGAAGAAAAACCGGCATCGGTATGTCAAAGATATACATAACAATTGTTATTATACAAGAAATCATACCTGCATTTAACAATTCTTTAACTGAAAAAGATTTTTTATCGGCCGCAGCCTTTTCCCCGCTCCTTATGGCCGACACCCCATAGGTGTAAATCAAAATATTATAGATAATGATAAAAGGCGTTGCGTAAAGCAGCGCGCCGTTTCCGTACAACGCGGTAATCACTGGGAAGCCCATAAATCCTATGTTGGAAAAAACCGTCATCGCCTTGTAGGTTCCCCTGACTTTTTTCTCCACGCGCAAGAACGCCGGAAGAATCATTGCAAGCAGCAAAAGAGCCGGATACATAACGGCCATAATCGCAATCGTCGTCACAAGCTCCTCGCCCTGAATCTTATTTTCTCCCATACACGCGGTCAAAACCAACGCCGGATTTGCCACATTAACCACAATCGCCGAGAGCTTCTTACTCACCTCATCCGTGATGATTGATTTTTTATAGCAGATATATCCCACACCCATCAGCAGGAAAAGCACTACCATCTGTTCCAGCAGCATCTTAAAACTCTCCTTTTACTTTCCGTAACGTATAATGACCGCGTTAATTTTACCCTTTTTACTTGTGCCCGCTTCCCTTAGATACTCAAACTTTCCATGTCCCCGCACGCTCACGGTATCCCCTTCGGCCAGCAAACGGCTGTTATTCTCGCACAATCTGCCGTTTACAAACACTTTTTTCTGCCGGAACAATTCCAACGCCTCGCCCCGCGAAAACCCGCACACCTTTGCCGCCACGGCGTCAATACGGCCTGAGGCAATCTGGATTTTCACTTCTCGCTTATCATGCCCCGCAAAATCCGGCAGCTTCTCCACCTTTTTGCACAGGACAGAAGTATGCTTCACTTTACTTAAATTATCCAAAATAAAATCCGCCATACTGTCAAGGCAAAAAAGATAACCCTCGTTATTTATCAAAAAAATATCTCCTAGCGTGCTTCTCTCTATCCCAAGATTCATCAACGCGCCCAAAAAATCCCTGTGCGTCAGCGCGTCTGCAAACTTTGCCGCCATGGGCTTTATCTGAATACAGACAATAGGAAATTCTGTTTTATACCCAAACTCCTCCTCGCTTCCAAACCGAAGTATCACGCGTTCACATTCCTCGCTTCCGCCCCATGCCTTATAGGGAATGTAAGAAAGCTCTTTTTCCAACTCATAAAAGCAAGCCATGTCCGCGGGGCTTAAAAAACTTGTAAATGTAAACTGATTGTTCTGATAGCTCTTTTCAGCCAACTCCCTAAAACGCTTCTTCAACAACTCTTCCGCTTCCATTATTCATCCCCCGCATATTTCTTCCCGCCAGCTTGCCGCAAAGTTTTTGACTGTAGGCGCAGCTTCCTATGCTTCCTCGTCCGGCAGATAGGTCGGCGCATTTTTCGGGCTCTTGCCCTTCACTACCTTATGATAATAATTATAGGTCATGGCCTCTCTGTCGCCAAAAAGCTCAGCGCCCTTTACCTCGCCTAAAAATACCGTGTGGGTTGCCGTCTCCATTTTGTCTATCACATCGCAAACAATATAACCGCAGGAATCGGCAACTACTGGTAAGTAATCCGCCACCTTGTACTCCACCTCGGCAAACTTGTCCGTATCCTTTCCAGAGCGGAAACCAAACGTTCCAATAATGAGGGGCTTTGAATCCTCCGCCATGATAGAAATAGCAAACTTCCCCGTCTCATTGATACACTTATTGGTATAATTGTCATGGTTGATGCTGACCGCAATCGTCGCCGGCGACGACGTAATCTGCATAGCGCTGTTTGCCGTGCAGCCCGTAGGCCTTCCGTTATCCCATGTGCTCACCACATAAACGCCGTAAGAAAGCTTGTGAAAAACATTTTTATTCATAATTTATTTCCTCCTGATTTACTGTTTTTATAATTGATTTAAATTTAGTGTACTCTTTCTCCCACCCGTTGGCAAGTGGCAGTTGCAAATGCCTATAGGCGTATATGCCGCAAATGTCTATAGGCATATAATTGGCAAATATCTGTTAGAAACATAATTCCAAATGTTTGCAGCCCTGCACATTGTCAAATGCCTGTAAGCCTGCATAGTTGCCAACGTCTATGAACCTGCACAATCCGCAAAAACCCATAAATTCGCCATGCAAGAATCTGCCTCTAAATCTTTACGAATCAACCGGCAGCAATTATAATAAGAAACGGAACAAGCACACCTGCACAAGAAGAAAGGATGAAAGCTAACGCTTTCATAAAAAAACATGAATTTTTTCGACGCCGCTAAAAGTATTATCAAACCTCACGAAAACGACAAACTTGCGCCCCTTACCACCGTCTGGGGCGAACAAATAAATGCAGATAACCTACTGTCTGAGTACCCCCGCCCGCAATTACGGCGAGATTCCTTTCTTTGCCTCAATGGATATTGGGACTATGCCATCACAGCTGGCGACGCCGTTCCTGATTCTTTTGACGGAAAAATCCTTGTGCCTTTTTCTCCTGAAGCTCCGCTCTCCGGCGTCAACAGGCAGCTTACTCCGTCGGAGTTTCTCTGGTATCGGACTTACCTTCCGTCTCTTGATAACCTCTTCGATATGCGTACCCTCTTACATTTCGGCGCTGTGGACTATCGCGCGGAGGTATACATAAATAAAACTTTGGCCGCCTCCCATTTAGGCGGATATCTTCCTTTTCATATAGATATTACAGATTTCCTAAAAGACGGTGAAAATGAGCTTTTGGTAAAGGTTCAAGACCCTACCGATCAAGAAAGCCAGCCAAGGGGAAAACAAACCCTGCACAGGGGCGGTATTTTCTACACCGCTCAAAGCGGTATTTGGCAGACTGTTTGGCTTGAGCAGGTTCCCGCTTCCTATATAAAAAATGTATGGTTTGAGACGGATTACGACGCTCGGAAGGTAACTGCTCATATAACCACTATAATTTCCGATACGCTTTTATCCAGCACGCCGTTAGAAGAACAGGCAGCGGCTCCGCCATTAGACAAACCATCTCCGAAAGAGCTCCCTGGTATCTCATTGTCCGTTTCTTGCGCTGATAGGGACAACTGCAATAATACTGGCAGCACGCGTACCGGCAACTACAACTGTCATAACAATGATAACTGCTATATCAATGATAATGACAAATATAACAAAAAAGAAATTCTCCGCCAAACATTGCCATTGACAGCCTTTGACATTACAGAAACAGATACTTCTTCCCAAGGAAAAGAAAGCGTTTTCCGCTTTACCTTTACTCTGCCGGAAGAACATTTCCACCCGTGGAGCCCTGAAAATCCTTCTTTATACTATGTAAATATTACCCTTGGTTCCGACAGTGTACAGAGCTATTTTGCCATGCGCCTTTATTCCATTGAAAAACAGCCCGACGGTATTCCCCTTTTTTGCCTAAATCACAAGCCCTGCTTTCTTATGGGCGTTTTAGACCAAGGCTACTGGCCGGACGGGCTCTACACGGCGCCCTCCGACGACGCCCTCTTGTTCGACATCACCGCCATGAAAAAGCTCGGCTTTAATATGCTGCGCAAGCACATTAAAGTGGAAAACGCCAGATGGTACTACCATTGCGACCGGCTGGGCATGATCGTCTGTCAGGATATGGTGAACGGCGGGAGCAAGTACCGTATGCCCGTCATCAATTATCTCCCTACCCTGTTTCCAAAGCTCTCCGCGCACTTAAAAGACTCCCACTATTCCCTATTTTCCAGAAAAGACGCGGAAGCGCGCGTTCAGTGGAAAAAAGAATGTACGGAAACCGTTGAGTATTTAAAATTTTTCCCTTCCATTGCTATCTGGGTTCCTTTCAACGAGGGCTGGGGCCAATTTGACGCCGCGCGCATCACCGAATTGATTCAAAAAACGGATTTCTCGCGGCTAATCGATTCCGCAAGCGGCTGGTTTGACCAAAACTGCGGCGACTTTATCAGCGTACACAATTACTTCCGCCCCCTTGCCGTTCCCGTAAAAAAGTGGGAAAACCGCGCCTTTTTCCTATCTGAATACGGCGGCTTTGCCTGCCACATCAAGGGCCATTCCAGCGTGGAGCGGGTTTTCGGCTACAAACGCTTTGGCTCGCTCGCGGAATTCGGCAAAGCCTACCATGAATTTATCGAAAAATCTTTACTCCCTCTCAAAAAGAAAGGGCTTTGCGGAGCTGTATATACGCAGGTATCCGACGTGGAAGAGGAAGTAAACGGCCTGCTCACCTACGACCGGAAAGTAAATAAGCTCTCTCAAGCTCTGCCGCCATCGGGGTAATCCTGAACCATCTCCCCTATGCGGTCCATATTAATCAAAAGCTTTCCTTCGTAAATACCTACCGGAACTTCCCCGTGCAAACCGTAAACCGCCGGGTAACTCTCCTTCTCAAACTCATAGACAATCAGCTTTTGCTTGTAGGGGTCTATCATCCAGTATTCCTTTACTCCAGCTTCCATATACTTATCCAGCTTCTTAATACAATCCTTGCGCTTGGTGGAGGGGGACAGCACCTCCACCACAAAGTCCGGCGCTCCCATAACCCCCCACTTCATAATCTTATTCTTATCGCACAGTATCGCCACATCCGGCTGCACCATGGTTCTGTCGTCGCAGTCCAATTGCACGTCTACCGGCGCTATCAAGGGAACGCAATTGCCCTTATTTTCAAAAATAAAATTAGCAATCTGCCGGTGTAACTCCCCGCCAATCATCTGGTGTACAAAATTAGGCGCGCTCATATCGTAAAACACGCCGTCTATCAATTCCACCCGTTTATCATCCGGAAGGGCATAATAATCCTCAATTGTATATTCGCCCTGCTTTTTAACGGTTCCGTAGGCGGCCGCTTCTTCTCCCAGCGCAAAATCACCTCCGCTTTCCCCCATGAAAAAACTTTCCAAAGCCATCAGCGTATCATAGCGCGGGGAAGAAGTTTCCCCCCCAAAGATTTTTTGAACAGTTCCAACAGGCACTCCGCTCATCCGCGCAATCTGCGCATAAGAATACCCCTTTTCCTTTTTTATCCGCTTCATCTCTTCTACTGTCATCGCCATACCTCCTGCTTTCTGTGATAACAATATTGTACCCGAATTTATTCCGAATGTCAACCTAAAAATATCCGAATTTTATCCAGTGTCATAAAATATATCCGAATTTTATCCAAATTGCAGAAAAATAAAAGCATTTATACTTGTGTAAAAGCAGCGCAGAAACGTTGAAACCCATGACGCCAAAATTACGCCCCGGACGGAAAACTTTCAGTTTTTTTCTCCTCCATACCCATCATGCGGTTCAGCCTGCGCCGCACATAGATATAAGCCGGAATCAAAAACACATCCGCAAACACCCATGCAAGGGGACTTGCAAGACAAACCCCCATAAAGCCAAAAGCCGGAACCAGCAAGACCGCCGCCAGCGTCCTTGCCGCCATCTCAAACACACCCGCCAAAATCGCTAAAACTCCAAAGCCCATTCCCTGTATCATAAACCGGATAATATTTACCAGCGCAAGAGGAATATAAAAGGCTCCGTTGATAACCAAAAAACGCCCGGCGTTTTCCAAAAGTTCCTTTTCGCCCGTATCCACAAACAACGACGCCAAGTGGACGCCGAAGAAATACAAAATTCCAAAAGCCAGCACAGAATACCCCACTCCCAAAAGAATACAGTCTTTTAGGCCTTTTCCCAGACGGTCCAGCTTTTTGGCTCCCACATTCTGTCCCCCGTAGGTCGCCATAGTGGTGCCCATTGCATCGAAGGGACAACTGACAAACATATTTACTTTTCCCGCCGCCGTCACGGAAGCCACCACGGCGGAGCCTAAGGTATTTACGGCCGTCTGCAGAATCACCGAACCGATTGCCGTGATGGAATACTGCAGCCCCATGGGAATCCCCATCCCGCAAAGCGTCCACATGTGATGAGGATTTATTTTCCATTCTTCCTTTGAAATATGTAAAATCTCAAATTTTTTTACCACATAAAAAAGACATAAAGCCCCGGAAACAAGCTGCGATACAACGGTTGCAACCGCCGCCCCGGCAACGCCCATATTAAAAGTCAGGATACATAAAAAATCCAGCCCGATGTTCAAAACGGAGGATAACGTCAAAAAATACAGCGGCGCCCTGCTGTTTCCCATGGCGCGGATAATGCCGGATAGAATATTATAAAGGAAATTAGCCGGTATACCTGCAAAAATAACCACAATGTAGGAATAGGACATTTCAAAAATATCCTCCGGCGTTTTCATCCATGTCAGTATATTTCTGCACAACAAAACAACCGTTGTCGTGATTACCACGGAAAAAAGGAGCGCCAGCCATGCGCAGTTTGCCACAAACTGCCTCATTCCCGAATAATCCTTCGCTCCAAATTTGTGCGCTATGGGGATAGAAAACCCGCTGCATACGCCCATGCAGAACCCCACAATCATAAAATTTACCGAGCCGGTAGCGCCCACTCCCGCCAGCGCGTTTACGCCCAAAATGCGCCCCACTATCACAGTGTCAACCACACTGTAAAACTGCTGAAACAGCGCTCCGAACAAAAGCGGAATGGAAAATCCCAGAATCAACCCCATAGGAGAGCCTTCCGTCATGTCTTTTGTGGCGCTCTTTGGCGCTTTTTTCATTTTTATTTTTTCTGCTTCTTCCATTTTAATCCTCCCTATTTGCCGCGCAGGGCGATTGCCAATTGTAAATGTAAACGCTCTCGCGCAAAAAACAGCCTGTGTGATTACAGCAAATAAGAGTATAATCACACAGGCTGCAAATTACAATATCTATTTTTTAAAATTTAAATCTTTTTAGGCAAAAGGATTTTCAGACTTATACAACATTCCCTTAGGCTGGTTAAATCCAATCTCCTCCACTGGAACGCCAATGTACTTAAACACCTCGTAGAGAGCCTTTCCGTGGTGCCCGAAAGCAACCGCACCGTGGTGAGGATAGTTGCCCTCAATCAGCACATGACGGTAAAATCTTCCCATCTCAGGAATTGCAAATACGCCGATTCCGCCAAAGGACCTTGTCGCCACGGGTAAAACCTCGCCCTGAGCAATATAGCCGCGAAGCTTGTTGTCCGCCGTTGACTGCAGGCGGTAGAAAGTGATATCTCCGGGAATAATGTCGCCCTCCAGCGTGCCGTTGGTAACCTCCACGGGAAGAGACCTCGCCATAATCATTTGATTTTTCATGCTGCAGAAAGCCAGCTTTTTGGAGCAGGTATTTCCACAGTGGAAGCCCATGAAAGTGTCCTTATGGGTATAATCGAATTTGCCTTTGATAGATTCTTCGTACATATCGTCGGGAACCGTGTTGTTGATATCCAGCAGCGTAACCACATCGTCGCTCACAGCCGCGCCGATAAACTCGCTCAAGCAGCCGTAAATGTCCACCTCGCAGGAAACGGGAATTCCCATACCCGCTAAACGGCTGTTCACATAGCAGGGCACAAAGCCAAACTGGGTCTGGAACGCAGGCCAGCATTTTCCGGCAATGGCAACATACTCGCGGTAGCCCTTATGGGCTTCCACCCAATCCAAAAGCGTCAGCTCATACTGGGCAAGCCTGCTTAAAATTTCCGGCTTCTGATTGCCCTCGCCAAGCTCTTCCTCCATCTCCTTTACCTTTGCGGGAATCCGCTCGTCGCCCTCATGCTTATTGAAGGCCTCAAACAAATCCAGCTCCGAATTCTCCTCGATTTCCACACCCAGATTGTAAAGCTGCTTGATGGGCGCGTTGCAGGCAAGGAAGTTAAGCGGCCTGGGGCCGAAGCTGATAATTTTAAGGCTCTTAAGCCCCACAATTGCCCTTGCAACAGGAACAAAGTCGTGAATCATGTCGGCGCACTCCTCCGCCGTGCCTACAGGGTATTCAGGAATATAGGCCCGCACATTGCGAAGCTTTAAATTGTAGCTGGCGTTTAACATTCCACAGTAAGCGTCGCCGCGGCCGCCCACCAAGTCGTTTTGGCTCTCCTCCGCCGCCGCTATAAACATGGACGGCCCGTCAAAATGCTTTGCCAGCAAGGTCTCGGAAATTTCAGGGCCAAAGTTTCCAAGATAAACGCACAATGCGTTGCAGCCCGCTTTTTTGATGTCCTCAAGTGCCTGAACCATATGGATTTCGCTTTCCACAATGCAGACAGGGCTTTCATAAATATCAGCCCCATCATACTTTGCCTGATAAGCCTCCACCAATGCTTTTCTCCTGTTGACGGACAGGGACTCCGGGAAACAGTCGCGGCTCACCGCAACGATTCCGATTTTCACTTTGGGTAAATTGTTCATTTTTTCGTCCTCCTATTTTCTTTTTTGAGTAGACATATTCCACGCGAACCAATATTTATCAGCGTCATAGTGATAAAGAATTTCCCCGCTTCACAGGCTCCTCCCTACCACATTCCTTTCAATATTCCTCACTCGTCAACACAAAGATTTTTCCCGACAAGTCCCATGGGACTTCCCTCCGGCAGCCCGCCTTCCGGGTGTCCCAAAAGCCATTTATTCTTTGCGGTTAAATGGCCGTCCTCGCCGCCCTCATGGGCTTTCTCCAAATCCAAATTTGTGCCCTTAGGCAGCACAATCGTCACCTTAAAGCCCTCGCCGTTTACTCCGCAGGGCGCGTAATGAAGGGTAGTCGCGTAAATCTCTACCGCCGTTCCCTTGGGCACCAAAAAGGCCTCCGCCAAGGCGGTATCATAGGTAAAATCCTCCATGATATCCTGCTCGCTTCCAAGTATTAAAATAGCGTCTGTCGCCGCCACATTAATTTCAGAGCTTTTGTGATACTCCAACGCGTTCAGCATGGAATTATGCCCGTTGCAGTATCCAATTTGAATCGGCAGTTCCCCGTAAGTCTTTTCGGTAAGCTCCTTCATCACTGGGAGAGATTCCAGCGCTTCCAAGCCGGGAACATACTCCACTCCTTCCGGGAGAGGCGTCTCCTCCTCCATGGCTTTTACCAACGCGGAAAAGTCAATTCCTTTTACAATTTTGCCATACTTTTTAAAGCGTTCGTCCGTTACGTCATAAATTTTCATTTTACACCTCTTATTTTTAGTTCTACATTGTTCTTCAGTACACTGTCACTTAATTATATCAAATAAAGCCTTACATGCGGGATAAATTTCTTTAAACTGCCGGTATCTTTCCTCATATTTTGCAACCAGCTCGGTTTCCGGCTCCACAGTGTCAATAATCTTGACAATCTTTTTTGCCGCCGCTTCCACGCTTTCATACTCTCCGCAGGCTACCGCCGCCAGCATTGCGCCGCCAAGGGCGGGTCCTTCCTCGCTTTCAATCACGTCCACCTTTAAATTCAAGATATTGGCAATCATTTTTTTCCACAAGGGGCTTTTCGCGCCGCCGCCGCAGATTTTGGTTCTCTCCAAATGAATCCCCAAGGATTTTGCCACCTCAAGGGAATCCCGCAGGGCAAAGGCAACTCCTTCCAGCACCGCCTGCGTCATGTCCGCTCTTGTGGTGTCCATCGTCATGCCTATGAAGGTGCCTCTGGCATTGGGATTGTTGTGCGGCGAACGCTCCCCCATTAAATAAGGAAGAAAGTACACATGATTTTCGCCAAGGGTTTTGATTTCCTTCTGCTCCTCGGCGTAAGCATCTGTGCCGATAATGTCCTCCATCCACCATTTGTTGCAGGAAGCCGCGCTCAGCATACAGCCCATCAAGTGATAATTTCCGTCCGCGTGGGCAAAAGCGTGAAGCGCGTTAAACTTATCCACCCCAAATCTTTCCGAAGAAATAAAAATTGTGCCGCTGGTGCCCAGCGAAATGTTGCACATACCCTCGCCTACCGTGCCGGTTCCCACCGCTGCCGCCGCGTTGTCGCCCGCGCCCGCCGCCACCTTTACGGAGGAGGAAATTCCAAGCAGCTTTGCAACGTCCTCTTTTACCGTTCCCACACACTCATAGCTCTCGAAAAGCCTCGGCAGCATCTCCTCGCTGATTCCGCAGATATCGCACATTTCCTTCGACCACCTGCGGTTTTTCACATCAAGAAGCAGCATACCGGAAGCGTCCGACACGTCCGTACAGTGGACGCCCGTCAGCTTATAGGCAATGTAATCTTTTGGCAGCATGATTTTGGAGATGCGCGCGAAATTTTCGGGCTCCTTATTTTTTACCCACAAAATCTTGGGGGCGGTAAAACCCGTAAAAGAAATATTCGCCGTGTACTCGGAAAGCTTTTCTTTTCCAATCACATTGTTTAAATAATCACATTCCTCATAAGTTCTCCCGTCGTTCCACAAAATGGCCGGGCGTATCACATTATCGTCCTTGTCCAAAATCACCAGCCCGTGCATCTGCCCGCCGAAGCTGATTCCCGCCACTTCCTCCTTGTCCACGTCGGCAATCAGCTCCCTGATTCCCTCCACAGTCTGGGTAAACCAATCCTCAGGGTTTTGCTGGGACCAGCCCGGATTGGGGAAAAAAATAGGGTACTCTCTGGAAACAATTTTCCGAATCTTTCCGTCCCCCTCCATAAGCAGCAGCTTCACCGCGCTGGTACCTAAATCAACACCTATGTACAGCATAACAAACCTCCTTTATTTTAATTTCTGCTCCGTAAAGTAACATAAATTTTCGCTGGTAATAATCTCAAGCTTGGAATAAAACTTCTTTTTTTCCCCAGAAATTCCATAACACATTTCCTCAAACAAAAGCTTAATCCCCAGATAGGCCTGCCTGCTTAAATCCTGATAAACCACCGCGTCAATCACGGAGTCCGCAATGTCCCCCTCAATTTCAGGGAACAAGTCAAATCCCACCAGCCTAATATCGCGCCTGCTGCAGTCCCGAAGGGCCTTTGCCATAAGGTCAAGCCGATAGGTTAAATCAAAAATACCGCGCAAATCCGGCTCACTTCTCACGCAGGAAGTTACTACCTGATAAATTTCCTCGTCCTCCACCAAGCCATAGGCAATGGGAAGCGCCTGACATCCCGGAAATTCCTTCAGTTTTTCCAAAAAACCGTTTAATCTGGCGTGGATATCCTGATTGCTGCGGTATTCCGTAGTCACCGGCACAAAAATTTTGGCCGTTTCTAGGCCGTTGCCTCCAAAATCTCCCCCGCTCGGAATTCTCGGAAGCATTTTCCCAAGAAGCTCCGCCGCAAGCAAACCGCTCCGGTAATAATCCACCCCTACATAATAATTCCCGCTGATTTTTTCGCTGTCACGGCTGAGAAGGGCAATCAAACACTCCTCCTCTTTAAGCCTCCGCAAAATTTTTTCCGTCACTGCTTTTTCGTCGGAAAGCGCAAGCAGAAAGCTCCTCACCCCCTGCGCCAGCATACTTTCCACTTCCTCAAGCTGCCGCCATGGCTCCTCCAAATCGACTTCCGCCACTAAAATATGTAAGCCGTCGTCCCCAAATTCCTTTACGGCCTCGTTGATTCCCTTTCGCACCTCCGGGGAAAAATAGTTTGCGCTTCTGGAACGAAAGCCCACATAGCCGATAGCATACTGCCTATTCAGCGCAAGATTTCTGGCGTTTTTGTTTTCCACGTAGCGATACTTTTCTAAAGCCTCCATCACTGTGGCCTTTGTCTTATCGCTGACATTGCCTTTATTTTTTAAAACCTTGTAAATCGTCGTTCTGGAAATACCGATTTCCGCGGCAATTCCTTCCAAGGTCATCCGCGTGATTATCTCCATACAGATGCTCCCCTTTTAGAAGTTTACACGTGTTAAATTTATAGTAACATTTCAACACCAAGTTGTCAATTTGGACTTATGTACAGGTTTTCCCTCCCGTTTTTATGCAATATGCACAGAAGGCGGCTATAGCCGCCCCGCTGGAATTTATCATTGACAAGTTGCGTATTTAGAAAAATAATTTTCCGCTTTCTCCGCGTCAAGGGAAAATATTTTCTGCAGCTTTTCAATAATCCTTTCCCTCGACATCCCCTCTTCCAGATAATCCAGTACTAACGCTTCCATTCCACGCTCTATACCGCGCTCCATTCCCTCCTGCAATAGTTCCTCTTTCCATTCCTCCATTGCCTGACACATATTGACCGTTCCTCCTTCCTGCCGATAATCGCTCTTTTGCTTCATAAAATCTGTCCTATTTATCATAATGCTGATTGTATCAAAAGTATCCTCGTCCATCTCCTGCATCCTCTGCCAGTTCTCCTCGCAGTACTTTTGAAGCTCCGACCGGTTTTTCCTGCGCTTCATGAACCCAATAAGCTCCCTGATACCCGTCTGAAAATTATTTTCATTTAAATCCTTCACTGTCACCAGATTTATGTGGTAATTCGAAATATATTGTTTGAAAATTTCGTTTCCTTCCTCAAAGTTTAACATATCATGCAAATTTCTGCAACCATCATATTCATCTTCCCCGTGATAAAATACAATTGTCGTCACAGGGCTTAGCCTATCCGCTTTCCTTATGCCGGAAAGGAACTCCGCCCGGTTCATACCGGCGTTTTCTGCAGGTTCCTCTTCACTTTTTATCCTATTGCCTTTCTCCCTTTGCTTCCCACGATATTCTGACTGCAGCCGCTCAAGCTGCTTTTTGTATTCCAATACGTCATACTCCATACAGCGCAGGGGCATGGCATAGTGAATCTGGTCTTGATTTTCCACCCCTATTAAAATGTAGCTTCCCTCCCTGCAGACCTTTTTTAAAATATCCCTATTTCTTGCTGCTTTTGAGTACACCGTCTGTCTCTCCGCAATCTGCTCCGGCAATATCGCTTGTTTTCCCCCGTACAGGCTTCCATTAATAAAATCTGCAAACCGCTCCGGTTTTTCCAGATAATCGCACATAACATTATTCTTTTTTCCCATACTTTCTCCTTAACGTAAATACAAATCTTCCTTGGAAATACGGGCGAACAGGCCCCGGCTGAAATGCCATTTGAATATACCTTAATCAAAACAGGTATTGTAGAATTTCCAAATTGTTTTTAGATAAAAATATGATAGCATAAATCATATAATAGTAGCAAGGGAAAAAATTATTTTTCAAAAAAATTTCTGTAGGATTACAATACATGTGTTACAACTGAATCATTAAAAAGCAGAGACGCTGCTTTTGTGTTATATTTTAGTCGCTACAACAAAAATAAAAAAGGAGTATCTCTGCTATGGCTACTATAACACAAAACATGTACTACCGTCTATCCCTTATCCGCTATGGTTTGTGTCAAGCAATCGTTGGCAATTTACCATTCATTTTTCTTTATGGTATTCTGCTTTCTTTTTTGTATGCTAATTAAACCCTCTCAGGTTATTTTGTTCATTTACAAAACGCTTTCTTAAATGCCTTCCTTGATGCCGTCTGCATCGCATCAAGTATCGGCATATGCACTCTTATTCTCTCTTCATACCGATTCCCCTTCCCTTCCCTTTGGGGCGCTTTTGACGCACTTAGCGTTTCCACTAT
>JAMPGS010000019.1 GCA_023663815.1 Clostridium sp. | reverse complement strand
AGTACGGTTAAATTGTAAGGTTATAAAAGTAAAGACGGTGAAAATATGGCGGAAATGACACCCATGATGAAAAAGTATCTGGAAACAAAGCAGGAGTACCCGGATTGTATTCTTTTTTATCGGCTTGGGGATTTTTATGAAATGTTTTTTGAGGACGCCCTAACGGCGTCAAAGGAGCTTGAGATTACGCTTACCGGCAAGGACTGCGGGCTGGAGGAGCGGGCGCCTATGTGCGGAATTCCCTATCATGCGGTGGACGGTTATCTAAACAAGCTGGTTTCCAAGGGCTATAAGGTGGCAATCTGCGAGCAGATGGAGGATCCGAAGCAGGCAAAAGGGCTGGTAAAGCGAGAAGTGGTGCGGATAGTTACCCCCGGAACCAATCTCAATATGCAGGCCATAGACGAGGGGCGCAACAATTTTATTATGAGTATCGCGTGGTTTCAGGAAATGACGGGCATTTCCGTTGCGGACGTTACCACTGGGGACTATTTTTTGACAGAAGTTAGTGATAACAAAAAGTTGTTAGATGAAATTAACAAGTATTCCCCCAGAGAAATCATCTGCAATGACGCTTTGCTGGTAAGCGGCATTGATATTGAGGATTTAAAGGGGCGGCTTCACATTGCCCTTTATTCCTTGGAGGCTCACTATTTTGACGAGGAAAGATGCCGAAAAAGTCTTTTAAAGCATTTTCATGTAAATACTCTGCAGGGAATGGGCATAGAGGATTTTCCGTCGGGGCTGATTGCCGCCGGAGGACTTATGCAGTACCTGACGGAAACGCAAAAGACCTCTCTGGCGCATATTACTCACTTGTATCCTTATCTGACGAGCAAGTATATGCTTCTCGACAGCTCCACCAGAAGAAATCTTGAGCTGACGGAAACTTTGCGGGAAAAGCAAAAGAGGGGTTCTCTCTTGTGGGTGCTGGACAAGACCCGGACGGCCATGGGGGCGAGGACGCTCCGCACCTTCATTGAACAGCCCTTAATCGATGAGGAGGAGATTGAACAGCGTTTAGACGGCGTGGAGGCTCTGTTGAATCAGGCCATGCATCGGGACGAAATCCGGGAATATTTAAATCCTATTTACGATTTGGAACGGTTGCTTGGAAAAGTCAGCTACAAGACCGCCAACCCAAGGGATTTGATTGCCTTTAGAAATTCCCTGCAAATGCTTCCCCACATCAAGACGCTGCTTGGAGATTTTGATGTAAAGCTGCTTAAAGAAATCAACGGCGAGATTGACGAGCTTACGGATATATGCAATTTAATTGAAAATTCCATCAACGACGAGCCGCCCATAGCTGTCAGGGAGGGCGGCATTATCAGGGACGGCTTTAACGAGACGATAGATACCTTGCGCAGCGCCAAGACGGAGGGCAAGGATTGGATGGCGAAGCTTGAGGAGGAGGACAGGGAGCGGACGGGTATTAAAAATCTGAAAATCCGTTTCAATAAAGTGTTCGGCTATTATTATGAAGTGACGAATTCTTATAAAGAATTAGTACCGGAGGATTACATTAGGAAGCAGACCCTCGCCAACGCGGAGCGTTATACCAACGCCCGCTTGAAGGAGTTAGAGGATACCATCTTAAACGCGGAGGATAAGCTTTATTCCTTGGAATATGATTTGTTTTGCGAAATAAGGGACGCTATCGCCGAGCAGATGGAGCGGATTCAAAAAACCGCCAAGTCGGTGGCAAAGCTGGACGTGCTGTGTTCCCTTGCACTTGTGGCGGAAAGAAACCGGTATGTGCGTCCTGCGATTAATAAAAAAGGCGTAATAGATATCAAGGACGGGCGGCATCCCGTGGTGGAGCAGATGCTTTCCGGGGATATGTTTATCGCAAATGATACGCGGCTGGACAACAACAAATACGGCGTTTCCATTATCACCGGCCCTAATATGGCCGGCAAGTCCACCTACATGCGGCAGGTGGCGTTAATTGTTTTAATGTCCCAGATTGGCAGCTTTGTGCCTGCGGGAAGCGCGAATATCGGTTTGGTTGACCGCATTTTTACCCGCGTGGAGGCCTCGGACGATTTAGCCAGCGGCCAAAGCACGTTCATGGTGGAAATGAATGAGGTCGCCAATATTTTACGGAACGCCACGAAGGACAGTCTCTTAATCTTGGACGAGATTGGAAGGGGCACTTCCACCTTTGACGGGCTCAGCATTGCGTGGGCGGTGATTGAGCATATCAGCAACAAAAAGCTGCTGGGGGCCAAAACCCTTTTTGCCACCCACTATCACGAGCTGACAGAGCTGGAAGGGCGGATGTCGAACGTCAACAATTACTGCATTGCCGTAAAGGAAAAAGGGGACGACATTGTTTTTCTGCGGAAAATCATCAAGGGCGGCGCGGATAAGAGCTACGGCATACAGGTGGCTAGGCTGGCGGGAGTTCCCGATATGGTGATTGACAGGGCAAAGGAAATTGCGGCTCAGTTGGACGATGAGGAGATTCTTGAAAAGGTGCAGAATATTTCCGCAGCTCCTAAGGAGGGCAGGCATAAGCCGGTTAAGTTTGACGAGGTGGACTTAAGCCAGATGTCGCTGTTTGACACGGTTACGGACGAGGACGTGCTGCGGGAGCTGGCGGAGATTGACATTTCCCATTTGACCCCTATCGACGCTATGAATATGCTTTATCGGCTTCAAAATAAATTAAAAAACCGCTGGCAGAGCGAGAAGTAAGCTTACAGCTTGGAAGTGAGGAAGGATATGCCGGAAATTCATTTGCTTAATCAGGGCACTATAGATAAAATAGCGGCGGGCGAGGTGGTGGAACGGCCCCTAAGCGTGGTGAAGGAGCTGACGGAAAACGCCATCGACGCTAAGGCCACGGCAATTACGGTGGAAATTAAGGACGGAGGAATCACCCTTATCCGCGTGACGGACAATGGGCTTGGCATTGAAAAGGAACAGGTCAGAAAAGCCTTTCTGCGCCATGCAACCAGCAAGATTGTCTCCATTGAGGATTTAAGCCGCGTGACGAGCTTGGGCTTTAGGGGGGAGGCTCTTTCCAGCATTGCGGCGGTGTCTCAGACGGAAGTGATTACCAAGACGGAAAGCTCCCTCACCGGAATCCGCTACGCCATTGCCGGGGGAAAAGAGGAGGAATTTGAGGAGATAGGTGCGCCGACGGGCACTACTTTTTTGGTGCGGAATCTCTTTTTTAATACGCCGGTGCGGAAAAAATTTTTGAAACAGCCGCAGACGGAGGGGAGCTACGTGGCTGACATGATGGAGCGTTTAGCCTTGTCCCACCCGGAAATATCTATCAAGTTTATCCAAAACGGGCGTCTGCGGTTCCACACCTCCGGGAACGGGAATTTAAAGGAGGTTATTTACCGGATTTTTGGCAGGGATATTGCGGAAGCCCTGATACCGTTTGAGGCGCAGGGAAGCGGTTTTTCTGTGGCCGGCTTTTTGGGAAAGCCTGAAATTAACCGGGCCAACAGGAATTTTGAAAATTATTTTGTAAACGGACGTTTCATAAAAAACGATATTCTCACAAAAGCGGCGGAGGAGGGATACCGGGCTTTTTTGATGCAGCATAAGTTTCCCTTTTTTGTGCTGCATTTTTCCATGGAGCCCTCGGAGATTGACGTAAACGTCCATCCGGCCAAGATGGAAATACGCCTAATTCACGGAAGCGAGCTCTACGAGCAGATTTCCGAAAGGATTCAAAAAAAGCTTTCCGAGCAAGAGCTGATTCCCGACATTCGGTTTCAGGAGAGGGAGGAAAAGCTAAAGCAGGCCGCCCACTTGAAAAAAACGGCGCCGGAGCCCTTTGAGGAGAGGAGGGCCGCCCTTGCGGAGCCTTCCGCCGAATACCGCACAGCTCCGTCAGCTTCCCAAGCAGTTCCAAGCGAGCCCCAAACAGCAGCGGGGGCCTCCGCAAGCGCAGCCGGAGGCGGATTCCTGCAAAAAATTATTGGAAATGCAGGAAACGAAAGTAATAATGATAGAATTCATGCAAATATTATCAAGGCAAACGAGCACATTATCGTTGAGAAGCCCTCTCAACTGAATTTATTTGAAGATAAGTTTTTGTCTAAGGAGGCCAGAAGCGAGTACCGGATTTTGGGACAGGTTTTCGACACCTATTGGCTGGTTGCCTTTAAAGATAGGTTATTTATCATCGACCAACACGCCGCCCATGAAAAAGTAAAATACGAGCGGCTTGTGAGAGAGCTTTCGGAGAAAAAGGTGTCCTCGCAGATGCTGACCCCGCCAATCATTGTCACCCTCACTGGCCGGGAGGAGGAAGTTTTGCGGGAGTATCTTTGCTTTTTTGAGGAGATGGGCTTTGAGATTGAGGAGTTTGGCGGCGCGTCCTACGCCCTTCGGAGTATGCCTGCGGATTTGTACGGCTGCAACGAAAAGGAATTTTTCATGGAACTTTTGGACGAGCTGGCCGACGCAGCTATGAAGGATGTGACGAATACAGGGAAAAGCGGCGAAAAAACGCCGGCGGCCGTATCGGTTATCTTGCAAAAGCTTGCGTCCATGGCCTGCAAGGCGGCTGTGAAGGGAAACAATTCCTTAAAAACGGAGGAGGTAACCGCCTTGATTGACGAGCTGCTAACCCTTGAAAATCCTTATCACTGCCCTCACGGGAGGCCGACTATTATTTCTATGAGCAAATACGAGCTGGAAAAGAAGTTTAAGCGGATTATTTGACAGAGGGAAGCCCGCCATTATCTGACGGAAAGAAGCTGCCAGAAAGAGATGGAAAGCGGCAGGGGAGAGGCAAGGAGAATTTGTAAATATGGACGGATATGTCAAAGGCTATGCCAACAAAAAGAAACTGCTTATCCTTGCGGGCCCCACGGCGGTGGGAAAAACAGCCCTGTCTCTTTCCCTTGCAGGGAAGGTGGGCGGGGAGATTATCTCTGCGGATTCCATGCAGATTTATAAATATTTGGATATCGGCTCCGCCAAAATCCAAGCATCGGAGATGGAGGGCGTTCCCCATCACCTAATCGATGTGCTGGAGCCGGAGGAGGAATTTAACGTATTCCGCTTTCAACAGATGGCAAAGAAGGCTGCGGAGGGGATTTATAAGCGAGGCCATGTGCCCATTTTGGTGGGGGGCACCGGTTTTTACATTCAGGCCCTTTTGTACGACGTCGATTTTTCCATGGAGGAGGATAACTTGGCCGTGCGCCGGGAGCTTGAGAAGTTGGCGAAGGAAAAAGGGAGTATTTATCTCCACGAGCGGCTAAAGCAGGTGGACCCCGATTCTGCGGAGAGTATTCACCCCAACAATCAAAAGCGGATAATACGGGCGTTGGAATTTTATGAATTGAATGGAACTGCCATCTCAAGCCACAATGAAAAGGAACGGCAAAAGGAAGCCGCCTATAATTGCTGTTATTTTGTCTTAAACGACGAGAGGGAAGCCCTGTACCGGAAAATCGATAAGCGGGTGGACGATATGATGGAAGCGGGGCTTTTAGACGAGGTAAAGAAGTTAAAAGCAATGGGATGCCGCCGGGAGATGACGTCCATGCAGGGACTTGGCTATAAGGAATTGCTGGCGCACTTGGGGGGTGAGTGCTCTCTTGAGACGGCCGTCGCGCTGATAAAACAAAATACGCGCCACTTTGCTAAACGCCAGTTGACATGGTTCCGGCGGGAGCGAAACGTTATTTGGATAGAAAAGCCTGCGTTTGATTACGACAATGAGAAAATATTAAATTTTATGATAGAAGAATTTAATCAACCTTAATTGGAGGACTACAATGGAAGCACAAGGTAAAGCCTTATCCACGGAGGAAATGTATCGGGAAATGGGTATCAGCCGGGAGGTTTACGCCTTTGGGGAGGAGCTGTGGAATTCCTTAAAAGGACGCTGGGAGGAGATTGACGAGGTTTCCGAGTACAACCAGTTAAAGGTGATAAACGCCATGCAGAAGAATAGGGTCAGCGAGGCCTGCCTTTTGGGGACTACCGGCTACGGCTACAACGATTTGGGCCGGGATACCTTGGAGAAGGTGTACGCCGATATTTTTCATACGGAGGACGCGCTGGTGCGCCCGCAGATTACCTGCGGCACCCACGCTCTTGCCCTTGCCCTGATGAGCAATCTGCGTCCCGGCGACGAGCTGCTTTCTCCAGCGGGGAAGCCCTACGACACCTTGGAGGAGGTTATCGGCATCCGTCCTTCCAAGGGCTCCCTAAAGGAATACGGAATTACCTACCGGCAGGTGGAGCTTTTATCCGACGGCGGGTTTGACTATGAAGCTATCAAAAAGGCAGTGAATGAAAAGACCAAGCTGGTAACGATTCAGCGTTCCAAAGGCTACCAGACAAGGCCGACCTTTTCAGTGCAGGCTATTGGGGAACTGATTGCCTTTATCAAAAAGTTAAAACCGGGCGTCCTCTGCATGGTTGATAACTGCTACGGAGAGTTTACGGAGCGGTTAGAGCCCTCCGACGTGGGGGCGGATTTGGTGGTGGGCTCCCTCATCAAAAATCCCGGCGGCGGGCTTGCGCCTATCGGCGGCTATCTTGCTGGGAAAAGGGAATGTATTGAAAACGCCGCCTACCGCTTAACCTCGCCGGGACTTGGCCGGGAGGTGGGGGCTTCTCTGCAGGCCCTTCGGGCTTTTTATCAGGGATTATTCCTTGCCCCTTCCGTGACGGCAAACGCCCTAAAGTCAGCGATTTTTGCCGCCAATATCTATGAAAGACTGGGCTTTGCGGTGGTTCCAAACGGCAGCGAACCGCGGCACGATATTATTCAGGCGGTCACCTTTGGAACCCCGGAGGGAGTGATTTCTTTCTGCGAGGGGATTCAGCAGGCCGCGCCGGTGGACGGCTATGTCTGCCCGGAGCCGTGGGATATGCCGGGATACGACAGCCCGGTCATCATGGCGGCGGGGGCCTTTGTGTCCGGCTCCTCCATTGAGCTTTCCGCGGACGGCCCCATCAAACCGCCCTACGCCGTGTACTTTCAGGGAGGCCTCACATGGCAGCACGGGAAGTTTGGAATCATGAAAACCTTACAGAAATTGGTGGAAAAAGGAATTATCCTGAAAGATTTTGACAGACGAAACTTATAAAAAAATAATGAAATTGGTGTACATAAATTGCTGGCTGTGTTAATATAAATATTAATTGTTTGATTTCCATATTCCAAATGAGAGAAGGGATTGGAAAGGAGCAAATGAAAAAACAAACAGCGGAAACTATGTATCTTCCCTATGAGAAATTCCTGTCCTTGGGGGCCGGAGCCTTGACGGAGGCGGAATTGATTGCCGTTATTTTAAGGACAGGCACCCGAAACTGCTCGGCGGTAGAGCTTGCGCAAAAAGTACTGGCGCTTGCGAAAGGAAGGGAGCAGGGCCTCAACGGCCTCCACCATATCTCCATGGAGGAGCTGATGGAGCTGCCCGGAATCGGGGAAGTGAAAGCCGTGAAAATCAAGTGTATTGCAGAGCTGGCAGTGCGGATGGCAAGGCAGAGGGCCGCGCTTTCGCTCCGCTTTGATGCGCCCTCCACCGTGGCGGGCTATTACATGGAAGAAATGCGCCATCGGGAAAGCGAAATGATTTTGCTGCTCCTTCTGGACAACAAATTGAATTTAATAGAAGAGTCCGTGATATCCGTGGGGACTGTGAGGGCGTCGCTTCTGTCGGCAAGAGAGGTTTTTATTCAGGCTTTCAGATGCAGAGCCTGTCATTTAATGCTTTTGCACAACCATCCCAGCGGCGACCCGCGTCCAAGCAAGCAGGACATTGCGATTACGCAAAAGATAAAAAAGGCCGGAGAACTTATGGACATTCCTCTTGTAGACCACATTATTCTGGGAGATAATTGTTACATGAGTTTAAAAGAAGAAGATTTATTATAGAAAGGGGTACCTAACTTTGGCTAACAACGCATTTGGTATTGATTTGGGGACAAACAACATTAAGATTTACACGCACTCAGGTGATTCTATTCTGGTGGAAAAAAACATGATTGCCATTGAGAATAAGGACACTCTGTTTGCCTACGGGGATTCGGCCTTTGAAATGTATGAGAAGGCTCCCGGAAATATCCACATTTCCTACCCGCTTTCTAACGGGGTGATTGCGGACATTAAAAATATGGAGCTGCTCATCAAGTATTTTATCAACAACCTGAATCGGGGCAACCTAAAGGCCGCCGATTACTATATCGCCGTTCCAACCGACGTTACGGGAGTGGAAAAGAGAGCTTTCTACGATGTGGTGCGCGATTCGGGGGTAAAGGCAAAGCGGATTATGATCGTGGAAAAGGCCGTTGCCGACGGGCTGGGGCTGGATATCGACGTAAAAAATTCGCAGGGAGTTTTGATTGTCAACGCGGGCTTTGACACCACGGAAATTTCTATTTTATCCCTTGGGGGCATCGTCCTAAGCCGCTTGATTAAGGTAGGCGGAAGGAAATTTGACGAGGCCATCCGCGCCGCCGTGAGAAGGGAATTCAACTTGATTATCGGAGGAAAGACGGCCGAGAATGTAAAGATATCCCTTCGGGATTTGGCTAAGGAGGGCAAAAACGCCGTGGTTTACGGGCGGGATATCGTTACAGGGCTTCCCGTGGAGAGGGAACTGCCCACGGAGCTTATCGACGAATCCTTAACGGAGCATTTTTATACGATTATCGACAATATCAAGGTAATTCTGGAGAGGACGCCGCCGGAGCTTGCGGCGGATATTTACCGGCACGGCATTTACCTAACCGGCGGGGCCTCCTCGGTAAACCATTTAGCCGAACTGATACAGGCGGGAACGGGACTTAAGGTGAATTCTTCCGAAAATCCGATAACCAGCGTTGCGCTTGGCCTTTCAAAGATTATTAAGGATGACAATTATAAATCTGTTGCTTATGCAATTGAAGGAATGAGCAAATGAGTCCAGTGATAAAGAAAAAAGGAGAGAAGTTTACATTACCCGGTAAATATCTCCTTTTTATTTTAACATTGCTATGCACGGGGTTGATTGTAATTACTTTTAATACAAATTTTTTGAGCGCGCCCGTCAGCGCCCTTGGGGGCACGCTGATTGCGCCTCTTCAGGAGGGGCTCTCTAAGGCGGGAAGCTGGCTCTCAAGGCGTTCCGAGGAGCTGGTGCAGATTCGCAGCCTTTTGGAAGAAAACGCCGATTTGCGGGCTCAGATTGACGACCTCACCATAGAAAATATCAAGCTTCAGCAGGATAGGTACGAGCTCACCAGCTTACGCGAGCTCTACGAGCTGGACGCCCAATACGACGAATACGACAAGGTAGGGGCGCGGGTGATTGCCAAGGATTCCGGAAACTGGTTCCACTCCTTCACCATCAACAAGGGCGCCGACGACAACCTGCAAATCGATATGAACGTTATGGCCGGAAGCGGCCTTGTGGGGCGCATTGTTGACGTGGGGCCCAACTGGTCCAAGGTGATGGCTATTATCGACGACAATTCAAACACCAGCGGCATGGTGCTTTCCACCTCCGACAGTTTAATTGTATGCGGGGATTTGGAGCTGTATGCCGAGGGGGTTATCCGGTTTGAAAAATTAATTGACAGCGCGGACAGGGTAGTCGAGGGGGATAAAATTGTAACGTCGAATATCAGCGACAAGTATCTGCCGGGCATTTTAATCGGCTATATTTCAAACATTAACGTGGATTCCAACAACCTCACAAAGTCCGGCCAGATTACTCCGGCGGTAGACTTTGAACATTTGGAGGAGGTTTTGGTGGTTACAGAGTTAAAACAGACGGTAGGGGGCTCTAAGTGAAACGATTCTTGGTATCTGTATTGTTGATTGTCATATGCTTTTTGCTTCAGACGACATTCTTTCAAGGGCTTGCCTTTGGCGGTATTGTGCCTAATCTGCTGATTATTTTAACGTCCTCCTTCGGATTTATGCGGGGGGAAAAAACGGGACTTGTGACGGGGTTTTTCTGCGGGCTTTTGGCGGATATCTTTTTTGGGAATGTTCTGGGCTTAAACGCCATGATTTATATGTACATAGGCTATACAAACGGAAAATTTCATCAAATTTTTTTCCCCGACGATATCAAGCTTCCGCTGTTTCTGATTCTTGTAAGCGATATGGCTTACGGCTTTTTGTATTACGTCACTTTGTTTTTGATGAGAGGGCGTTTCCACATCAGCTATTATTTTATGCATATTATTCTGCCGGAAGCCGTCTATACCATACTGATAACGTTGCTTTTATATCCTCTGGTATTAAAAATCAACAAGCTGCTGGAGGAATCCGAACAAAGGAGTGCAAGGAAGTTTGTTTGAGGAATTTAAGGAAAATTTTATTCATATGATAACCTCCCGCGTTTTTGTTATTATCGTGGCTCTTGTCTGCGTCAGCGGAATTTTAATTAACAGAATTTTTGACCTGCAGATTGTCCATGGGGAAGAGTACCTTGAGTCTTTTCAGACGAGGATTCTGCGGGAGCGCACCATCAAGGGAAGCCGGGGCTGTATTTATGACAGGAACGGCAATCTTTTGGCTTACAATGAGCTGGCCCATTCCGTCGCCATTGAGGACGTCTACGAAAGCGGAAAGTTAAAAAATCTCAAATTAAACACCACCATTTACAGGTTGATACAAATGATTGAGGATAACGGGGACAGCATTGTAAGCGATTTTAAGATTATTCTGGATCAAAATCACCGCTATGCGTTCACCGTGGAGGGAACGCAGCTTTACCGCTTCTTGGCCGACGTGTACGGCCGAACAACCATCGATAAGCTGGAAGAGCGGGAACGCACCGCCACGGCTCAGGAGGTTATAGATTATCTGTGCGGGTGGACGCGCTTTCGGATAGGAAATTACACGGAGGACGACAGCGAGGAAACCTTTATTCCGGGAAACGGATATACGAGGGACGAGGTTCTCAAGATTTTAACCGTCCGCTACGATATGAATAACAATAGTTATCAAAAGTATATCGCCACCACGGTAGCCACCGACGTCAGCGAAGAAACCGTCGCCGTGGTGATGGAAAACAGCACGGATTTGGAGGGAGTGTCCATCGAGGAGGACACCATCCGCAGATATGTTGACAGCGTTTATTTTTCCCACATTTTGGGATACACCGGAAAGGTCTCGCAGGAGGAGCTGGCGGCCCTTCAGGCGGAGCCCGGCGATAAGGATTACGATTCCACCGACACGGTGGGCAAGCTTGGCATTGAAAAATCCATGGAAACCTACCTTCAAGGAACCAAGGGAAAAGAGACGATTGTGGTAAACCATGTGGGGAAGGTGACGGAAACCATTGATTATGTGGAGCCCGTTGCGGGAAACAACGCCTATCTCACCATCGACAAGGATTTGCAGATTGCCGTGTACAAAATTTTGGAGGAAAAGCTGGCGAGTATCCTCTACACCAATATTGTAAACGCAAAAGAGTATACCGCCACAAGCGCAAGTAAAATCAGGATTCCCATTTACGACGTTTATTTTGCGCTGATAAACAATAACGTTATCGACACCGCCCATTTTTCTATGTCTGACGCAAAGGAAAACGAAAAAGAGGTTTACCGGCAGTATCAGGACAGGAAATCCTATGTTTTCGACACCCTCAGAGCGGAATTTACGGAGCTCCTTACGCCCTATGAAAATCTGGACATGGAATATCAGGTTTACGAGAGCGCCATAGCGGAGATGCTTTACGACAACGGCATCATCGACAGGAGCAGGGTGGATACTTCCGACGAGACCTACGTGGCCTGGACCATAGACGAGGTTATCAGCTTAAACGAATATTTGAATTACTGTATTGCAAAGAACTGGATTGATGTGACGCGTCTTGACTTGGGAAGTCAATATTCCGATTCAGAGAAGATTTACGCCCGCATTGTCGATTATATTTTCGAGCAGCTAGACGAGGATTTGGACTTTACCAAGAGCATTTACCGCTTTATGATTAAAAAAGATATTATTTCCGGCACGCAGATTTGCAGGCTTTTGATGGAGCAGGAGCTTGTGGAGGTTCCTGAGGACGAGGGTGCTTTGTTTGATAGGGGCGGCGAATCGGCCTACACTTTTATTATGAACCGGATTAAAAATTTGGATATCACCCCCGCCCAGCTTGCCCTTGACCCTTATTCGGCTTCGGTGGTTATCACCGACGTCAACACCGGAGACGTGCTGGCGCTGGTGACTTATCCGGGGTACGACAACAACCTGATGGCAAACGGGGTAAACGCCGAGTACTTCTCTCGGCTTTTAAACGATTTGTCGAGGCCTCTCAATAATTACGCCACAACGCAGATGACGGCGCCGGGCTCTACTTTTAAGATGGTCTCGGCGACGGCGGGAATGTTGGAGGGCGTCATTAACCCTTACGCTACTTTTAGCTGCGGAGGCATATTCGATAAAATCGAGCCGCCCCCTGCCTGCTGGAACTTAAGCGGCCACGGAACCTTGAACGTTACCGGGGGAATTAGAAATTCCTGCAACGTGTTTTTCTATGAGACGGCCTACCGGCTTGGCATGGTGGGGGATACTTATTCCTCGGATGCAGGCCTTAAAAAGCTGGAAACCTATGCGGATATGTTTGGCTTGACGGAAACGTCGGGCATTGAAATTGAGGAGTCCACGCCCCAAATATCCGATTTGGACGCCGTGCGTTCCGCAATTGGGCAGGGCACAAACAACTTTTCCACGGTGGGGCTTGCAAGATATGTGACGGCGGTTGCCAACAGCGGCACCTGCTACAATCTGACGCTGATAGATAAGATTACGGATAGAAGCGGCGCTTTGACTGAGGACAGGAGCGCGGAGGTGAGAAATACCATTGAAATGGACGCGGCAAACTGGGACGCCATTCACCTTGGAATGAGGCAGGTGATTGAAAACCGCTCCGAATATAATGACCTTGCCATCAACGTGGCGGGGAAAACCGGTACGGCGGAGGAAAATCAAAACCGGGCGAACCACGCGCTTTTCGTGTGCTACGCCCCCTACGAGGCGCCGGAGATTGCCATCGCTACAAGGATTGCTTACGGCTACACTTCAAGCTATGCCGCCCAGACGACGAAGGATATCATTCAGTACTATTTTGAATTGGAGGACGAGGAGAATCTAATTACCGGAACGGCCGGGCAGTTATCCGGCAGTACGGCGAGGACCGATTAAGAGTTTTGGCGCAAAAGTATTCTTATGGAGGTGTGTTATGAAAAATTCTGTGATAATCAAAAGCTTCCCTAACGGCATTGTGCTGAACCTAGACAGTGAAGTTCCCTTTGACATTTTGCTTGCGGATATCGCGGATAAATTCAGGGAATCCAGCGGCTTTTTCAAGGATGCAAAAATGGCTCTTTCCATCAGGGGAAGGGTTTTATCCGAGGAGGAAGAGCGGCTGGTGGTGAAGGCCATCGCCCAGAATTCGCTGCTTCAAATTGTGTGTCTGGTGGGAGGGGAAGAGGCGGTCAACCATGAATTCGTGAAAGCCATCCGCCGGGCGGAGCGCATGATTGAGGAGGAAAAAAATAACGAAGGGCAGTTTTACCGGGGAACCTTAAAAAACGGGCAGGTTCTTGAGACGGAATCCAGCATTGTCATATTGGGGGACGTAAACCCCGGTTCCACCATTATTTCCGCCAGAGACATTATTGTTTTGGGGGGACTTTTTGGAAAAGCTTACGCGGGCGGAAACGGCGAGGAGG
This sequence comes from Clostridium sp., assembly GCA_023663815.1. GTDB lineage: Bacteria > Bacillota > Clostridia > Lachnospirales > Lachnospiraceae > Suilimivivens. The sequence continues at coordinate 22,101 of JAMPGS010000019.1, read as the reverse complement.
GACATTATATCGCGGCGCTTGAAATGTCACCGGAAAGGTTAAAAATAGGTGATTTCAAATATAGGACAAAGGACAAAAAAAAGTGGTCCATAAAACCCAAGGTACAGCCGAAAATAGCATACGTTAAGGATGACACCGTAGTGATTGATTCTCTCACAAAAGATATACTGAGTGAATTGCCTGCAAAATAGGGACTGATTTTTCTCAGGGGACGATAATTCATAAGGCAGCGAAATGGAGGATGATGTATGAGTGAAGTAATTGTCGTCACGTCAGGGAAAGGCGGTGTGGGTAAGACCACCACATCCGCAAACATTGGAACAGGTCTTGCAGCCATGGGAAAACGGGTGATTCTCATCGATACGGATATCGGGCTTCGGAATCTGGACGTGGTTATGGGATTGGAAAACAGAATTGTATACAATCTTGTGGACGTGGTGGAGGGGAAATGCCGCATAAAGCAGGCTTTAATAAAGGACAAGCGGCACGCCAATCTTTACCTTCTGCCCTCCGCCCAGACGAAGGACAAGACGGCCGTCAATCCCGAACAAATGATTAAGATGACCCAGCAGTTGAAGGAACAGTTTGATTACATTATCTTGGACTGTCCGGCAGGAATCGAGCAGGGCTTTAAGAACGCAATCGCAGGCGCGGACAGGGCTTTGGTCGTGACAACCCCGGAGGTCTCCGCCATAAGGGACGCGGACCGCATTATCGGCCTTTTGGAAGCGGGCGGTTTTCACAAAATCGACTTGATTATCAACAGGCTGCGGCAGGATATGGTAAGGCGCGGAGATATGATGAGCGCCGCCGATGTGGTGGATATTCTGGCAATCGGCCTTATCGGGGTTGTTCCCGACGATGAGAGCGTCGTCATCGCCACCAATCAAGGGGAACCCCTTGTAGGCAGCAACACGCTTGCCGGAAAAGCATATCAAAATATATGTCTGCGGGTAACCGGAAAGGAAATCCCCTTTTTGGATTTTGAGAAAAGTATTTCTTTCTGGACAAAAGTGTCAAGTATCTTTCACAAGAATTAGGGGGTGGGCCGTATGGGAATCAAAAATTTTTTTAGCCGAAAAAAATCAAGGGAAATTGCAAAAGACCGCTTAAAGATACTGCTTATTTCGGACAGGGTGAACTGCTCGCCGGAAATGATGGAAATGATAAAGAACGATATCGCCAAGGTTATCTCAAAATACATGAAGATAGACACCCAAAGCATGGAAATACAAATCGCAAAAACGGACAGCAAGGGAAGAGGGAAAAACCCCACCTTGTACGCCAATATTCCGATACTGGATTTACATAAGAGCGCAAACTGACGCTTGCAGAATAGAAGGAAAACGAAATGCTGAAACAATATAAAATACGTCATTATGATTTTAAACTTGTGCTTATGGTGATTGCCCTTGCGGTGATTGGGATTTTTGCCGTGGGCAGCGTGGACGAGGCTCTGCAGAGCAGGCAGATTGCCGGTTTTGCTTTCGGCGTGTTTTTGATGCTGGTTATTTCGCTGTTCGACTATTCCGCGCTGCTCAATCTTTACTGGATTATATACGCGGGAAACATTATCCTGCTTACGCTGGTGATTTTTATGGGAAAATCGGCCAACAACGCCCAGAGGTGGCTGAAGCTGGCAGGCATCCAGTTTCAGCCCTCCGAGCTTGCCAAGGTACTGATTATCTTATTTTTCGCGCAGTTTATCTATAAGCACAGGGAAGAATTAAATACCTTTAAGTATATTATGCTCTGCGTTCTTCTGTTTGCCCTTCCGGCCGGATTGATTTTTAAGCAGCCGGATTTGTCAACCACCATCATTGTCTGCATGATTTTTTGCGTGGTTATGTTTACAGGAGGCCTTAGCTGGCGGGTTATCATAGGGTTTTTGGCGGTTGCAGTTCCGGTTTTTTTGATTTTTATGTACCTAGTCCTGCAGCCGGACCAGCAGATTATCAGCGAGGAGCATGTGTATCAGCTCAATAGGGTTATTTCCTTTTTGAACAAGGAGGAGTACGCCAATTCCCTTGGATATCAGCAGGAATATTCCGTTATGGCCATTGGTTCCGGCCAGCTTACGGGAAAGGGATATCAAAACAATCAAATCAGCTCCGTAAAGAACGCGAATTTTATCGCGGAACAGGAGACGGACTTTATCTTTGCGGTAATTGGAGAGGAATTCGGCTTTGTGGGGGCCTGCGCGGTGATAGTCCTTGTGCTGCTTATCAGCGTGGAATGTATGTTTATCGCCCGGCGGGCAAAGGATATCGCCGGAACCATCATCGCGGCGGGGGTAGGGGCCATGCTGGGCTTTCAGGCCTTTATCAATATTGGCGTGGTGACGTACCTTCTCCCCAACACAGGGCTGCCGCTTCCCTTTGTCAGCTACGGCCTTACCTCCCTTGTGAGTTCTTTTATTGGGGTTGGATTTGTTTTAAATGTGGGTTTACAACGTCAGCAAAAATAATGTATAATGATTAAAATGGGAGTATAGCAAACATAGACAGCAGGAGGGGTTCGAAATGAATATAGCACTAATCGCACACGACACAAAAAAGAACTTAATGCAGAATTTTTGTATTGCTTACAGGGGGATTCTCAGCAAGAATGAGTTATTTGCAACAGGCACTACGGGAAGGCTTGTTGAGGAGGTTACAAATTTAAATATCTACAAATTTTTACCGGGACATCTAGGCGGGGAGCAGCAGATTGGGGCGCAGATTGAGCACAATGAAATGGATTTGGTAATTTTCCTTCGGGATCCGCTGACGCCCAAGTCCCATGAGCCGGATGTAAACAATGTAGTAAAGCTTTGCGACATGCACAATATTCCGCTTGCGACCAACCTTGCCACGGCGGAATTGTTAGTTAAGTCGTTAGACAGAGGAGATTTTGAGTGGCGTGAAATGTATAAGTAAAGAAAAGGGCGCGTTTATTGCCGCCAGATTTTTTATGACAGTGTTCTTTTTCATGCCTTTTTTGGCAGGGTGCGGGCAGGCGCAGTTTTCCATGCCTTATACAACCGATTCGGAAGTCAGCAGCTTCCGCATTGTAAACTTGGAGGAGGAACGGCAGACAGCGGTTCCTTTTGCCAGTGATTTGTGCGTGGTGACGAAGGATATCCTCTCTGGCGGCGTGGACATGTCAAACGCCGAGGGGGCGGGGCTGTTCGACCTGAATAAAAAGAACACCATCTATGCGAAAAATGTCCATGAAAGATTGTATCCGGCCAGTCTCACAAAGGTGATGACCGCGCTGGTTGCCTTGGAGGAGGGGCAGAGCGACATGATGCTTACCGCCTCGGCCAACGTCAGAAATTTGGAATCGGGCGCGCAGGTGTGCGGCATCCGGGAGGGTGACCAGATGACCTTGGCGCAGGCCCTTCATTTTCTTCTCATTAATTCGGCTAACGATGCGGCGGTTATGATTGCCGAGGGGGTTGGCGGTTCCTTGGAGGGATTTGCGGATTTGATGAATAAGAAAGCCTTGTCCCTAGGCGCGACCAACACCCATTTTGTGAATCCTCACGGCCTTACCGACGAGGAGCACTACACGACGGTTTACGACATGTATTTGATTATGAACGCCGCCATAGATTACGCCTTGTTTAACGAGATTATTCAGATGGATTCCTATACCACCGTGTATACGGATATCAACGGCGTTTCAAAAGAGCTTACGGTGAACAGCACCAACTATTATATCAGGGGAGACGCGGAGGCGCCCAGCGGCATCACGGTGATTGGCGGAAAGACCGGTTCCACAAGCGCAGCAGGCTCCTGCTTGATTTTGTTGTCGCGGGATTCTGCCGGAAATCCTTATATATCGGTGATTCTTCATGCCGACAGCAGGGATTTGCTCTATCCCCAAATGACAGATTTATTGGAGGAAATAAACAATTAGCAGTTGTTTTTTAATCTGTTATCACTTATAATAAATTTAGGAACAAGCATTACATAGCACATACATCAGGAGGGATTACCAATGGTTCAATTAGTAGTTGGAAATAAGGGAAAAGGCAAGACAAAGCATTTGTTGGATAAGGTGAACGGCGAAGTACAAAACGCATCCGGAAATATCGTGTATCTGGATAAAAGCACAAAACATATGTATGAACTGAATAATAAAGTCAGGCTGATTGACGTTCCTTCATATAAGATTGCAAATTCAGAACAGTTTGTCGGTTTTGTCAGCGGAATCATTTCGCAGGATCACGACTTGGAGCAAATGTATTTCGACAGCTTTATGAAAATTGCCTGTGTGGAAAACAACGATGTTGAACCTATCATTCGGGAGCTGGAAGCCATCAGCAACGCCTTTGACGTATCCTTTATCCTGAGTATTTCGTTAGATGAGCATGAACTTCCCGAATCTTTAAAGGATAAGATTATTATTTCTTTGTAGGAGTAAATTAGTTGCGCGTATGGCGTATGGCTTGATATTCAATGTTATCAACGCTGAGTGTTTTGCGTTTAGCTTGCGGTAATCAATGTTATCAATGCTGAAAGTTTGGCGTATAGCTTGTGTCAATCAATGTTATTAATGCTGAAAGTTTAACGGTCAGCTTGTGAATACAAAGTTGAAGCTTTTATGCTTAGCTTATGATAACTGGCGTTGCACGTTGCATGTGCACTATGATATGTCCCGGAAATTATCCGGGGCGTTTTCATGAGATTAGATATAGGAGTATAAATTGGAGAGCGGAAACGGCAAAATCGTCAAATACAGAAGACCCGTCAATATCAGCATGATAATTTTTGCTGTTATTATATTTTATGTCGGCGGCTGCATTTTTACGTATTTTACCCAGAAGCATATCGAAACTCATCAGGTGCAGGTTGGTTCCCTGTCCTCCGATAACGTGTACAAGGGAATTGCGCTGCGGGACGAACAGATTGTAAACGCTACGCAGGCGGGCTATGTAAATTATTACGCGCGGGAGGGGGAGCGCGTGGGCGTGGGAAATCTCGTCTATACCTTGGACGAGTCCGGGCGTCTGGCGGAGTATATGGACGTTGAGAATTCCGGCAGCGCGCTGACAAACAACGATCTTGCGGAGCTAAAGACGGAAATTCTTGGGTTTGTCAATAGTTTTGATTCCAGATATTTTACTTCCGTCTACGATTTTAAGTACAGCGTCAAGGGCACAGTGTTAAAGCTTGCCAACTCAAATATTTTGGAAAACATAGATAAGATAAACAGCTCCGGTTTGTCAGAACTGGTTACGCTCTGCAACGCGCCCGCTACTGGAATTGTGATATATTCCGTTGACGGCTACGAGAATTTGACGCTGGAAGAGTTTACCAGCGACCTTTTTGATACGCAAAATTATGAAAAGACCCAGCTTATCAGCAACGATTTGGTGGCGGCCGGTCAGCCCGTCTACAAAATTTCCACCAACGAGGACTGGTCTATTGTCATTCAGACGGACAGGGAAAAGGCGGATGAGCTTGAAGAAGCGGAATTTGTGAAAGTAAAGTTTATGAAAAATCAGGATACCTCATGGGGCGAGGTGTCCACTTTTACAAATGTGGACGGTGAAATTTTCGTAAAGCTCACCTTCACCAATTCTATGGTGTCCTTTTGTACGGACAGATTTATCGATATTGAGCTGATACTGGAGGAGGAAACGGGGCTGAAGATACCCAACTCGTCCATTGTGGAAAAGGAATTTTTCATTGTCCCGAAGGACTTTGTCACCAAGGGCGGCAACAGCAATAATTACGGCGTTCTGCGCGAGATATACACGGAGGAGGGCGTCGCCACCACGGAATTTGTCGAGACGACGATTTACAATGAAACGGAGAAAGAGTATTACATCGACGATATGATTTTGAGGGCCGGAAACGATATTGTGAAGCCGGATTCCACCGAGAAGTTTACCATAAGCACCCGCGGAAGCCTAACCGGCGTTTACAATATTAATAAGGGCTACGCCGATTTTAAACAGATAAATATTCTTTATAAGAACGATGAATACTCCATTGTAAAATCCAACACGCAGTACGGCTTAAGCGCCTTTGACTATATTGTGCTGGACGCTACCACGGTGGAGGACGACGAGTTGATTTATGAGTAAAGCTGGTTATGAATAAGGCTTTGATTGTGAATGGCATTTTGATTATAAATGACATTTTGATTATGAATGACATTTGGGGTTATGAATGAGACTTGGATTGTGAATGAGACTTGGATTGTGAATAAGGCTTGGAGGCGATATTTTGATACGGGAAAATCTGGAAGCTGTTTCTGAAAATATAAAAAAAGCCTGCGAGAGCACAGGGAGAGATATTAGCAGCGTTACCCTAATTGCCGTCAGCAAGACAAAGCCTATTTCCGCCCTGCAGGAAGCTTACGAGTGCGGATGCCGGGAATTCGGTGAAAATAAGGTTCAGGAGCTGGTTGAAAAGGAAGAGGCCCTGCCGAAAGATATCAAATGGCATATGATTGGGCATCTTCAGCGCAATAAGGTAAAATATATCGTCGGTAAGGCGGCGTTAATTCATAGCGTAGATTCGCTAAAGCTTGCGGAGGAAATCAGCAAGGAAGCCGTCAAAAAGCAGGTGAAGGTTTCCATTTTAATTGAGGTGAATGTTGCAGGGGAGGAGAGCAAATTTGGCGTAAAACCGGCGGAGACGGAAGAACTGGTGCGGGAAATTTCTGTTCTTCCCGGTATTCAAATCGAGGGGCTTATGACGATTGCCCCTTTTGTTTCCGACCCGGAAGAAAATCGACAGTATTTTTCAGCGTTGCGGCAATTATCTGTTGACATAAAACAAAAAAACATTGATAATGTTAATATGAATGTTCTGTCAATGGGAATGACAGGCGACTACATGGTTGCTGTGGAAGAGGGTGCTACTTATGTCCGGGTTGGGACAGGCATCTTTGGGGAAAGGCAGTACCCAGTTCAGTAAGGAGCGCATAAAATGGGAGTAATGGATAAATTTCTCAACTACATGAAATTAAATGAAGAGGACGATGATTTTTATGACGACGATTACTATGACGAACCTGTAGAGGAAAAACCAAAGAAATTATCTGCAGTCCGTGAAGAGACAGCCGCCGAGGAAGAGCGGACGGTAAAGAAAGCTCCTCCGGCCAAGGTGACGCCCATGCGTCAGGCTAAAAAGAACAGCAGCGCGGGCATGGAGGTCTGCGTTATCAAGCCAACGTCCATCGAGGATGCAAGGGAAATTACGGAAACGCTTCTTGCAAACCGGACGGTGGTTCTCAATTTGGAGGGCTTAGATGTGGATATTGCCCAGCGCATAATCGATTTTACATCGGGCTCCTGCTTCGCCATAAGCGGCAATTTACAGAAAATTTCTCATTACATATTTATCATCACGCCGGCTATCGTGGATATATCGGGCGATTTTCAGGAAATTTTGTCAGGCTCTTTTGATATGCCCATCAATAACGGCATTTAAATCAAAAACCCCGCCGCAAGCAGCGGGGTATTTTTTTATGCGTAGGGATTCCCTATTCGATTGCACAGGAGCGCAAGAGGAAATTTTATTTCTATTTGATTGCTTGAACTCCTGTAAAAGAATATGTCCGTCTCGTGGTGAAAAGAAAATTTTTGATTGTATGGAAGCTATAGAATTGAGAAAGGATATTAAAAAATGAGTAATCGGCTTACTGTTTTATATGAAAGGAAACCCAGCTATGACATTGTGTTTTCCGCGGATTTTAGCGATTTGGCGCAGGAGCTGCAAAAGCTGGAAATTGAAAATCGAAAGGTATGCGTTGTGACGGATTCTCATGTTTCCGCCCTCTATGGGGATGGAATTATGGGAATTCTGGACGGAAATTGCAAAAAAAACGTACTGTTTTCCTTTACGGCGGGAGAGGAGAGTAAGACTTTATCCACGGTGAAGGATATTTACACCTTTTTAATCAATGAAAAATTTGACAGAAAGGATATTTTAATTGCCCTTGGCGGCGGCGTGGTGGGAGACGTTACCGGTTTTACGGCGGCCACTTATTTAAGAGGCGTTGATTTTGTGCAGATACCGACCTCGCTGATTGCTCAGGCGGATTCCAGCATTGGCGGCAAAACGGGGGTTGACTTTGACGGTTTTAAAAATATGGTGGGCGCTTTTTACATGCCGAAGCTGGTTTACATGAATGTGAGCACATTAAAATCCTTGGACGACCGCCAGTTTTACAGTGGGTTTGCGGAGGTTATGAAGCACGGGCTGATTAAGGACGGTATTTTCTATGAATGGCTGCTTGAAAATATGTATGAAATTTGCGAGCGGGACGCGGACACTTTGTTGGAAATGATTGAGCGGAGCTGTAAAATTAAGAAGCTGGTGGTAGAGAAAGACCCCACGGAAAAGGGCGATAGGGCGCTTCTCAACTTTGGGCATACCATTGGGCACGCCATTGAAAAATCAAAGAATTTTGCATTGACCCACGGGGAGTGCGTGGCTTTAGGCGCGGTGGCGGCGGCGTTTATTTCTTGGAAGCATGAGCTTCTAACCATGGAAGAATATTATGAAATCAGGGATATGTTTGTGCCTTTTAATCTTCCTATCTCCATCGATGATATCGATGCGGAGGAAATATTGCGGCTGACAAAATCGGACAAGAAGGTGGAAGGTGAGACCGTTAAATTTATTCTTCTAAAAAAAGTCGGAAAAGCGGTCATCGATAGGACGGTGACGGACGACGATATCAGAAATGCAGTTGCGGAGATTCACTTTGTGGAGGATTATGAATAAGAGTTGCGTATGAATAAAGGAAACGGACATAAAACCAAATTATTGCTGATGGATTTGCTGTTGCTATTTTTTCTGGTGGCAATCGACCAGTTTACCAAATCTATGGCGGTGCTAAAGCTGAAAGGGCAAAAGCCCTTTTCCATTATAAAGGACGTTCTTGAGCTCAGCTATCTTGAAAACCGCGGAGCCGCTTTTAGTATGCTGGAAAACCACAAGACCTTTTTTATAGTCGTCGCTATCATTTTCCTGTGCATCATCGTCTATGTTCTCTTTAAGACGCCGGATGAAAAAAAGTACCTTAGCTTGAATCTGCTGCTCACAACCATTGCGGCGGGGGCTCTTGGGAATATGATGGACAGGCTTCGGCTTGACTATGTGGTGGATTTTATTTACATTGTGCTTATTAATTTTCCCATCTTTAACGTTGCCGACATCTATGTGACCTTTGCAACCGCTATATTGGTAATACAAGTATTTTGGGTTTACAAGGAGGATGACTTTGAATTTTTGTTTCACCATAACCGAGGAGATGGAGGAGGAGAGAATTGACAGATGCCTAAGCAGTCTTATGGACAGCCTGTCTCGCTCCTATATACAAAAGCTGATTGCGGACGGGAATGTTACGGTAAACGGAAAGTCCTGCAAGGCCAGCTATCATGTAAAGGCTGACGATTCTATAAAGGTGTGCGTTCCGGCGGCGAGCACGCCTTCTATTTTGCCTGAGAATATTCCTCTTGACATTTTATATGAGGACAGCGACGTGATTATTGTCAATAAACCCAAGGGAATGGTGGTCCATCCCGCGCCCGGTCACTATTCCGGCACGTTAGTAAACGCGCTTTTATTTCACTGCCAAGGACAATTGAGCGGAATCAACGGCATACTGCGTCCCGGCATTGTACACCGGATAGACAGGGATACCACCGGTTCCGTCATTGCCTGCAAGACGGACAGGGCCCATGCCGCTATTGCGGAGCAGTTAAAGGAGCATACGCTTACCCGCCGGTATCACGCGATTGTGCATGGGGTAGTGAAAGAGGAGGAGGGAACTGTTCATACCTTAATTGGACGCCACCCTTCCGATAGGAAGAAGATGGCGGTGATTGGGGCGGATTATCCTTGGTATAGGGAACAGCAAAACGGCAGTCGGGATTTGAGCGTTGACGTGGGCAGGAATTTGAAAGATGCTGTCACAGGCAAAAATCGAGGAGCGGGCAAGGAAGCGATTACTCATTATAAGGTGCTTGCCCGGTTTGACAAGCTGACCTATATTGAATGTCGGTTAGAAACAGGACGCACTCACCAAATCAGAGTGCATATGGCGCATTTAGGGCATCCCCTGCTGGGAGATGTTACTTACGGCCCCAAAAGCTGCCCCTATCCGAACTTACAGGGACAGACTTTACACGCGAAAATTTTAGGCTTTCATCATCCAGTGGACGGAAGGTATATTGAAACGGAGGCGCCGCTTCCTGAATATTTTATAAGGCTATTGCGGAACAACGGTTATAATATTAATAATTTATAACGTTAGCCGCAGTGACTGCTTTATTTCCGATGCGAGAGCGAATACCTCATCCCCTAAAAGCGTTCCCCGCTGAGCGTTACAAATTTGATACTTTGTTGATGCGGGGTTTTTAATTTGATTTTTGAGTAGTGGATTTGCTCAATTTTTCTGACAATAGATTGAATTTTTCTTCATTTTCCTGTATAATAATGATAGTAATGTGAAAAGGAGGTATTGGAATGAATACAGTAGTTACAATTGGACGTCAATTTGGTTCTGGGGGCCGTGAAATCGGGGAGAAGGTTGCGGAGCGTTTTGGTATTAAGTGCTACGATAAGGAACTTCTCAGCCGCGCAGCCAAGGAAAGCGGTTTTTGCGAGGAGATGCTTGAAAATCACGACGAGAGGCCTACCAGCTCGTTTCTTTATAATTTGGTTATGGACACTTATTCCTTCGGCTACAACGCATCGCATTTTGTGGATATGCCAATCAGCCACAAGGTTTTTCTGGCGCAGTTTGATGCGATTAAAAAGATTGCCCATGAGGAATCCTGCATTATTGTGGGCCGTTGCGCGGATTACGCCCTCAGCGATATGAAAAATTGTGTGCATGTCTTTATCTACGGCAATGAAGAGTGCAAGACGAAACGTATCATGGAAAGATACGAATTAGATGCTGCCAAGGCAAAGGATATGTGCATCAAAAAAGATAAACAGCGTCAAAGCTATTATAACTATTATTCTTCCAAAAAATGGGGCCGCGCCGACAGCTACGATTTATGCATTAACAGCAGTATTCTCGGCATTGACGGCACCGTAAAACTTCTCACACAATATATTGAGGATTTTGAGGCTAAAAATAAATAGGCGGCTTAAGCTTTTAGAGCCTATATGAAGAATGTGAAAAATATGAAAAAAACGCTTTCTTTTACTGCGGATTGCCATCGGTAAAGGAAAGCGTTTTTTGAAGTAGAAGTCTCGTAGCCTCCTGCCGGGTAGCCTTAGATAAGTAAGTTTAAGAGCGGCTTCCAACTATTCGCAAAACCCTTGTTTAACGAATAGTTGATTCTGGAAGCAGCCCATTTAGAGCTTGTAGCTTGTTTTTGCCGCATCTTTTGCAGCTTCCTCAACAAACGCATCTTTGTCTATAAAATCAACGGAGCTATTATATTTGGTAATATATTTTACATATTCCTCTGTTTCCTTTGGCTTTGCATCTTTTTTCTTTCTATAATTTGTCTGAAAGGCTTCAACCACATTTGCATTGCGCTGTTTTCTTTTTTTATTTTTTATAATATGATATACATTGATAATAACGATAAAGACAATAATGCCGACAATGCCGGGGCCCATATATTCCATGGCTGCTCCTTTTCCATAATTTCATTTTCCATTACATTTAAATTGTAAGTTCGTATGCATAACATAATATTAGCCGATATTGGCCGATTTTTACAGACAAACATGGGGAATCTTGAAAGATTGTTACAGACATTTGTCTGGCTGCTGCGGGTTTAAACAATTTCATCTGAATCTAAAATAACAGTGAAAGGCCCGCTGTTTGTCAGAGAAACATCCATATGGGCGCCAAAAACGCCGTGAGCCACATGGGGAATTTCGTCGGAGCATTTCTTCAAAATGTACTCATACATTTCCTCCGCAAATTCCGGCTTTCCCGCCTTGGTAAATGAAGGTCGATTCCCCTTGCGGCAGTCCGCATATAATGTAAATTGTGAAATAATTAACAATTCTCCGTTCACACTTTTTAAATCAAGATTGGTCTTGTCATTTTCATCTGCAAATATTCTCAAACGCAACAGCTTATGAATCATTTTATCTGCAATCGCGTAGGTATCCGTATCGCAAACGCCTGCCAGAACTAAAAAGCCTTTGCCAATCTTGCCGACAACGTTTCTATCCACCGTCACGCTGGCCGCATCAACTCTTTGAATGACAAATCTCATATTTTTTATTTCTCCTTATTTACTTTATTTCGTAGTCCATTAATTTCATAGTCCATTAATTTTGTAGCATTTTTATAAGCTTACCGTGTTATTCTTCATTGCCGTAGATAAAGACATGCACAGTTGAACTATAATTTCACATGGTTTACATAAAAATATTATGTAAACCATCAGGATTGGTCTTGTCATTTCATTTACAAATTATTTCATCTGCAAATATTCTCAAATTATTGCACAATCTACTTTTTATCCCCGCTATTTTTATTTTGTGCGTCAGCTTTTTTAAATGGAATTTTCTTTAGCTTAGAGAAAGGCTCTTGGCTATTTTCCGCCTTATTTACAAACACATCATTTTCGCCAATATAATCAACATTCAAATATTCCCCAGTATCGGTAGGCAGCCCTTTTTTTTGAAGCATCTTATTGGTTTTCCGACGAATCATAGCATAAATTACCGCAAAGAATGGAACGCCGATAATCATACCCGGAATCCCCATAATTCCGCCGAAAATAGTAATTGAAAAAATTACCCAGAAGCCGGAAAGGCCTGTGGACTGTCCAAGAATCTTGGGACCAATCAAATTTCCATCTATTTGCTGTAAAATCAAAATAAAGATAATGAAATAAAAACACTTTAGCGGATTCACCATCAAAATAAGCACGGCGCTTGGAATTGCGCCAAGGTAGGGGCCGAAAAAAGGAATAATATTCGTGACCCCCACGATAACGCTCACCAGCAAAGCATAGGGAATCTGTAAAATGCTGGTGCCCGCAAAGCAGATAAAGCCGATAATAATGGAATCAATGATTTTTCCGCCAATAAAGCCGATAAAAGTATCGCTGATAAATCGGACGTCCTTAATGCACTGATTTGCCGAGGAGGCGTTAAACAAAGCGTAGGCTATCTTTTTTGCCTGCCCTGCAAAAAGCTCCTTGTTGAAAAGCACATAGATAGAGATAATAATACCGATAATAAAATTCCAGAGCATTTTAATCGCGCTGATTAAGCTTAAAGAAACCTGCCTTACCAGCGTTTCTATTTGAGGAACAATGCTTTCATTTAAATAAACCATAAACTCTTCATAATAAGAATCAAGAAAACGGTAAAACATTTTTTCAATATCAGGATTATCCTCAAGGAACTTGGCGGACCAGTTAATTAAGTTCTGCTCATAGTAGGGAAATTGATAGGATATACTTCTAATGCTTTTTAGCAGATTAGGAATCAGTATGGAAAAGAATCCATAAATTAAGTATCCTACAATTAAAATTGTCAGAAAAATAGATAGGGCGCGTATATATTTTTTCTCTTTGGCAGATATGGAGCGTTCCTTTCGCTGAAAAATCGGCAGTAAAAAACGGTTTTCAATTCCGTTTACCAGCGGCGTCATGAGATACGCAAAAATTATGCCGTACAATACCGGACTTACAATTTTAAATAATGTGTTTAGCTGCGCCGAAAAGCGGTCGCCGTGAAACATAAGATAATAAAAACAAATGGATGCGGCAATCACAAAGAAAGCTGTCAGACCAAGGCGCACATATCGTTTGTTAAACCAGAATTTCATAGAATATCAGACTCCTTTTGTAGTGCTTAGAATATTACAGTAAAAGTATAACATTTTTTTTGAAAAGATACTATGATATAATGCATAAAATGTGTTAAAATTATGAAGGATTGGAGATAAAAATGACCTTACAGAGAGTACTTAGTTATGTTCGCCGCGCTGTGGACGACTACCATATGATAGAAGATGGAGACAGGATTGCAGTCGGTATTTCCGGTGGAAAAGATAGTCTCACGCTTCTCTATGGGCTTCACGGATTGATGCGCTTTTATCCCGCGCATTTTACCGTTCACGCCGTTACCGTGGATTTAGGATTTCAAAACCTGAAGCTGTCGGAGATTGAAAAGCTCTGCAATAGCTTAAATATAGAGTACACCATCGTAAAAACAGATATTGCGGACATTATATTTAACCAGCGCAAAGAAACAAATCCCTGTTCTCTGTGCGCGAAAATGCGAAAGGGCGCTTTAAACGAGGCAATCAAAAAAGCTGGCTGCAATAAAGTTGCCTATGCGCATCACAAGGACGATGTAGTGGAAACAATGCTTATGTCGCTGATTTTTGAGGGACGATTCCACACCTTTAATCCCGTTACCTATCTTGACCGCATGGACTTAACGGTTATTCGGCCTCTTATTTATATGAATGAAGCCGACGTGATTGGATTCGTCAATAAATTTCAGGTTCCGGTGGTAAAAAGCCCCTGCCCGGCGGATGGGAATACCAAGCGGGAATACGCAAAATCTCTATTACGAAGCTTAAATCAGGAAAATCCCGGCGTAAAGGAAAGAATGTTTACGGCAATACAAAACGGAATAAAAGAATGGTATTTATAGATGGAAAACAGTAAAAATTATCATGATGAACAAAACAATTTAAATACCCTGAGAATGAGGGAGGTTGAAGCTACTCTTCCCTCCTTTTGCAAGCAATTTTTCCGGGGAATTCAGGAATACACGTCCTCCCGGACAAGGCTTGCTTACGCTTACGATTTGCGCGTGTTTTTTGAATTCCTTCACTCCCAAAACAGTGTATGCGCCGATATGAAAATTACGGAAATTCCGTTGTCTATCCTTGATATGATAACGAGGGAGGATATAGAGGAATACCTTGATTTTGTCACCTACTATATTAAAGATGGGAAGGAATACAGCAACAACGAAAGGGGAAAAAAGAGAAAGCTTTCCGCGCTAAAAAGCTTTTATAATTATTTTTTCCGTTCTGAGCTGATAAAGACCAACCCGGCGGCGCTGGTTCCCATTCCCAAACAGCACGACAAGCAGATTATCCGCCTTGATGTGGACGAAGTGGCTATTTTATTGGACCAAGTGGAGGAAGGCGAAAAGCTTACCAAAAACCAACTGCGCTATCACAACAAAACCAAAATACGCGACGTAGCGCTTCTCACGCTGTTATTAGGCACCGGCATCCGCGTGTCGGAGTGTGTGGGACTGGATATCAACGATGTTGACTTTAAAAATAACGGCATTAAAATAAGAAGAAAAGGTGGCTATGAAGCGATTGTGTATTTTGGGGACGAGGTTGCGGAGGCCCTTCATGATTATCTGGAAAAGAGATATCATGAAATACCTTTGGAGGGCCATGAAAACGCATTGTTCCTGTCCATGCAGAACCGCCGCATCACAGTCCGGGCCGTAGAAAATCTGGTAAAGAAGTATGCGTCAAACGTCACCAGCCTCAAAAAGATAACTCCTCATAAGCTGAGAAGTACCTATGGAACGGCGCTTTATCAGGAAACCGGCGATATTTATCTTGTTGCCGATGTCCTTGGGCATAAGGATGTAAATACCACAAGAAAACACTATGCGGCTATTGAGGATAACAACCGCAGAAAGGCGGCTAGGGCTGTCCAGCTTCGTGAGAAGCAAGTCTAATATTTGTCAATCACCCACTAACAGTCGGCAAAGTCTGCAAATATAAAAGTCTGCAAGTATAGCTTTGACTATTTCATGATATCTTTTTTCCAAATAATATTGCTCGCAGACGAAAGTAAGCATTTAGCTACTCAATAAAATCCGCGCTGTAATAAGGAAGAATCAGGTACTGCCCTGTGGTAATCTTGTCTTGCGATAGAGCGTTCATGTTCATCACTTCCTTTATGTAGTCGTCATAGCTGTCATAGTGTTGATTATCCCCGTAAAGACTGGCGTAATTCCAAAGGGTGTCCCCCTCTTCCACTTGAATACTCTTATAATATTTATATTGAACCGCTTCATTTTCCTGCGCCTTGATTTTTGCACTGAAAAACAGTAAAGAAAATCCCACCGCCAGCACGGCTGCGGCAAGTCCCATTAAAACATGACGGCGCAATTCGCGCATCCTTTTAATTCTGTTATTCCTAATTCTTTGTTCACTCCGCTCTCTTCCCATTTATTGTACCTCCATCTTTAATGCCGAATGTATTTTTATAAAATGTCAAACAAGCTGTTTTTAAAATTTACCTATCACGAACATATGATACGAACGTTAGTTACGAACAACTGTTCTTAATAAAGCAATTATATCGAACGTACATTCATGTGTCAAGAGGTTTTATTAAAAAATCGAACAAATATTTGGAATACATGTTTGCTTTTTTGATGAAACTGTGTTATACTTAAACTCAGAATTAAATACTTCGCGGCATATTGCAGGACTTAGTTCCCTGTCAGCGCGGAATGACTTTTTATCAAAAAACATAGCCTTGCGGCAGGCGTAAATATCTGCGCAGCCATTTAATTTGTTGCACGCGTAATAAAAACACAGCACATTAGAAATGAGGGAAAATATGGCATACGGAAAAATCAGCAGCAAACAGCAGGAAATTTTAGATTATATTAAGGAAGAGATTTTAAAGCGGGGATATCCGCCGTCGGTGCGGGAAATCTGCGAGGCCGTTCAATTAAAGTCAACCTCTTCCGTTCACTCTCACCTTGAAACCCTTGAGAAGAACGGTTATATCAGAAGGGACCCGACTAAGCCAAGGGCGATTGAAATCTGCGACGATAATTTTCAGATGGTACGTACGGAGATGGTCAGCCTTCCAGTGGTGGGTCAGGTTGCGGCAGGCGTGCCTATCCTTGCGGAAGAAAATATTGATAGCTATTTTCCTGTTCCGGCTGAGATTCTTCCAAACGGACAATCCTTTGTTTTAAACGTTAAGGGGGATTCCATGATTAACGCAGGTATTTTAAGCGGCGACCGGATTTTTGTGAATGTCTGCCAAACTGCGTCCAACGGGGATATGGTGGTAGCCTTGATTGACGATTCCGCTACCGTTAAGACCTTTTATAAGGAAGAAGGGCATATCAGGCTTCAGCCTGAAAACGATACTATGGAGCCGATTATTGTGGATGATTGCCAGATACTTGGAAAGGTATTTGGAGTTTTCAGAGTATTCCATTAAGAAATTAAAATTTTATCTTTTCTGCGTTTTTTTATATTTTTTTATATGTATCATAAATAGAAGCATACTTTTTTCATTCGTGGGGAAAATAAAACTACGGCCTTGAAATTGCAGGCTTTATGAAAATTCTTATGGAGGTATGTAAAAATGAATAATAAATGCTTGGATTGTATTGCGCTGACAATCGCCATTATAGGCGCCGTCAACTGGGGACTTATCGGCTTTTTCTCCTTTGACCTTGTTTCGTTTATCTTTGGAAACATGTCGTGGATAGCCAGAATTGTCTACGCGCTGGTGGGAATCAGCGGATTGTATCTGCTCACTTTTTATATGTACGCCGGCGGCGCGGCGCGGGCCGAGGAATAGCTTTCCACACACAAAGCGCAAACGCGCCGCAGATGTAAATAAGGGTGCGCTCTTGAGCCGTCCTTATGCTTAATGAAAACTTATATCTAATGAAAAGGAACCGTTTGGTAAACGCGGTTCCTTTTTCGTATGCAGGCGCAAGTCAGGCAAAAAATTTTTCGGCGTCCACGGCTTTCCCGTCCCGCCAGATTCTCTCAAGGTCGTAAAATAACCGGTTTTCCTTGTCAAAAATATGAATAATGATATCGCCGAAGTCAAGCAGCACCCAGTTGGCGTTCCGAAAGCCTTCCTTCTGCTTCATCAAATATCCAGCTCTCCCAAGCGTTTCCTCCACCGCGTCGGATAAGGTTTGTATTTGGTTTTTGTTTGCGCCGTTGGCGATGATAAAATAGTCGGCGATTACGGAAACCTGACTGATATCGATTACCCGTATATCCTCAGCCTTTTTTTCTTCCAGCGCATCTATGGCAAGCCGGGCCATTTCTTTTATTTTCTTTTCGGTAAAATTTTCCATTTATTTCCTCCCATAATAATCATAAGTTCTTTGGGTCTGCGGGTCGATAGGGCTTTCTATGCTTTGAAGGTAATTTAAGGTGTCCTCCAAAATCCGCACAAGGGCGTCGTCCAAGCTGCGGAAAGCCAGCTCCCGCACCTGCGGAAGATTTGGCGCGTGTTTTCTTCCGGGTTCAATGTAATCCGCAATGTAAATAATTTTCTCAAGCTTCGACATTGCGGGCCTGCCTGTGGTGTGGCTGCGCACTGCCCTTAAAATATCCTCATCGTGGACATGATAGCGTTCCTTAGCGAGAAAGCTTCCCACCTTTGCGTGGAGCAAAAAGGGATTGTGCTTTTCAATTTCCGTCACCTTAATGTGATTTTTCTTGCAGATTTCCAGCTTTTTTTCGTTGCTCATGCATTTAGCGCAGTCGTGGAGCAGCCCTGCCGTCATGGCCTTGTGTATATCCTCGTGATGGCACATGGCAAGGGCCGCCGCCGTGTAGGCGACGCCAAGGGTGTGCTCATAGCGTTTTGCATCCAGTTCTTTTTTTATCTTTTTTTGAGCTTTTTCAAAATTGAAGCTTTTCAAGTTGTTCCCTCCTCCCTGTACAGCTTATTTTGTTGAATATAGTCAAGTACCTTTTCAGGAAGCATATAGCGCACCGTCTTCCCATCCGCCAAACGCCGCCTGATTTCAGAGGAAGAAATATCTATCCGCCTTTGGGGAAGAATTCTGATATCCGCGCGATAGGTTTTTTCCAGATATGCGGCCCGCTCCTTTATTTTTGCATCCGTCCCGTCCCCGCGGGCGGCCGCTATAATGGCGCAGTTTGCTAAAATATAATCCGCATTTTTCCATTTTTCCAAAATCAGCAGATTGTCGGCTCCCATAATAAAAAAATACCGGTTCGCAGGATTTTGGCTCTTTAATTCGGACAAGGTCTCAAAGGTATAGGTGGGGCCCTTCCGCTCCGTCTCTATTTTTGATAAGCTAAAAAAAGGGTTTTCCGAAATGGCAAGCTCCGTCATGGCGATGCGGTGCTTTGCGCTGGCAACAAAACGGCTGTCCTTCATATAGGAATTTCCGCTTGGCATGAAAATAATTTCGTCCAAAGAAAAAAGCTCTCTGGCGGATTCCGCCAAAAGCAAATGCCCGTTGTGGACAGGGTTAAAGGTTCCGCCCATAATGCCGATTTTTTTCTCCATATGCTCTCCCCTGCGCCTTTAAGGAAGTTCAATTTTTTTGTTGTCTTTATTTTCCTTGTAAAGCACAATCTTTTTGCCGATAATCTGCACCACCTGCGCGCCCGTCCTCTCCGCAAGGACTTCGGCAATCTGCCGGGCGTCTTCCAGACAATTCTTAAGTACGTTGATTTTTAACAGTTCCCGTGTGTTAAAGGCCTCCCGAACCGCCTCCGTCACCTCCGGGGTAAAGCCGGATTTGCCGATTCGCAAAACGGGCTCAAGATTCATTGCAAGGCCCTTTAAATATGCTCGCTGCTTACTTGTCATTCATTTTCTCCTATTTTTAATTCTGCAGATACCCGAAAATTTTTTTGCACATTGTTGGCATTTACTGCCTATCAATAATAATCAAAAGATAAACCGTACATCCTCACGGTATCGCCTTCTTTAATGCCGAGAGCTTCCAACTGTTCCAAAATACCGTTTTCCTTCAAGAAATTTTGGAAGAAAGTAAATCCCTTTTCAGAATCAAGGTTCGTGTAGCCAAGCATACGCTCGATGCGAGGGCCTTCCACCACATACTCCGCGGCCTCCTCGTCGTAAGTCACCGTGAAGGGTTCCTCGGAAACGGGCATCATAAATTCAGGGAAGTATTCCTGCTCGAAAATAATCGGCGTTTTTTCCATCTTATCTAACATTTCCTTTACATGGAAAAGCAGCTCCCGAATCCCTTTCCCGCTGATTGCAGAAATGGGATAAACAGGAATTCCCTTAGGTTCAAATTCTTTCTTAAGGATTTCAACCGGGTTAGGCTCCCCTTCCGCCGGGAAAATCATGTCCGTTTTGTTGGCGGCAATCACCTGCGGCCTTGCGGCAATATCGGGATTGTAGGTTTCAAGCTCCTTGTTGATGGCGTAAATATCCTCAACGGGATTCCTTCCCTCGGTTCCCGCCGCGTCCACAATGTGGATAAGCACTCTCGTTCTCTCTATATGGCGGAGAAATTCAAAGCCAAGGCCAATCCCTTCCGACGCGCCCTCGATTAAGCCGGGAATGTCCGCAATGACAAAGCCGCCTGCGTCCGGCAAATCCACCACGCCTAAATGGGGGTCTAAAGTGGTAAAGTGATAATTGGCAATTTTCGGCCGGGCGTTGGAAACCTTGGTTAAAAAGGTGGATTTGCCCACATTGGGAAAGCCCACCAGCCCTACGTCGGCAATTACTTTCAGCTCCATGAAAATCTCAAGCTCTCTAGCCGGCTGGCCCGGCTGCGCGTACTTGGGAGCCTGCATGGTGCTGGTGGCGTAGTGCTGGTTGCCGTTGCCGCCCCGTCCGCCCGCAAGCAGGACAAAGCGTCTGTTTTCCCCCGACATGTCCGCAATGACCTTTCCGCTCTCCGCCTCCTTAACGACGGTGCCTTCGGGAACCTTTAAAATACAGTCGGCCCCGTTTTTTCCGCGGCGGTTGCGCTTGCTGCCGTTTTCCCCATCCTCCGCGCGGTATTTCCGGGCGTGGCGGTAATCGGTTAAGGTATTTAAACCGTCGTCCACTTCGAGGATGACGCTTCCTCCGCTGCCGCCGTCGCCGCCGTCCGGGCCGCCGCTGGGCACATATTTTTCCCGCCGGAAAGACACATGGCCGTCGCCGCCTTTTCCGCTCCGCACATAAATTCTTGCTCTGTCCGCAAACATTTTATTTTCCTCTCAAACGCTATAAAGCATCCTTTAAGGAGCTTAAAGTGAAAAAAGGCTTCAAACAAAAAAACATGTTTGAAGCCTGCCAAATCGCATTATTTCTCTACAGGGTATACAGAAGCCTGTTTCTTGTCCCTTCCTTTTCTCTCGAATCGGAGTACTCCGTCAACCAATGCGAACAGCGTGTCGTCCCCGCCCCGCCCAACGTTGATACCGGGATGAATCTTGGTCCCGCGCTGTCTGTATAAAATATTTCCTGCCTTTACAAATTGGCCGTCGGCTCTCTTAGCGCCAAGTCTTTTTGACTCGGAATCTCTGCCGTTCTTTGTGGAACCAACACCTTTTTTATGAGCAAAAAATTGAAGGTTAAGCTTTAACATGTTTTACACCTCCTTAAATTTAAGTTTTAAATACCTGCCGCCGTATTCCTTGGCGACATTCTGCAATCCAAGAACCATGGCGTCAAGAAGAAGCTTTCCGCCCTTATCGGGGGGCTCCGTGAAGCTACATTCAATGACTCCCTGCGCTTCCTTCTCCTTTGCCTTAAATTTTGTATCCGTCAAAAGCTCCAGCGAATTAACGGTATTGATAACCAATATAGAAACGGCGCTGCACACAATATCGCTGCCACTGTCCCCGTAGCCCGCGTGGCCTTTACAGATAAACTTTAAGTAATCTCCGGCTTTGGATTTGGTAATGGTAATCGTCGTCATTTTTAAGCGTTGATTTTTTCAATCTTTACCTGTGTGTATGCTTGCCTGTGGCCGTTTTTCTTATGATAGCCGGTTTTTCTCTTATATTTATAGACAATAACCTTGCGGTATCTGGCCTGCTTCACAACGGTTGCAGTTACGCTTGCGCCCGCCACGTCGTCGGCAACCTTAAGCTCCTTGTCGCTTACGGCAACTACATGGTCGAACGTAACGGTGTCGCCCGGCTGAGCGTCAAGCTTTTCAACTTTAATCTCATCGCCCTCGGAAACCTTATACTGCTTTCCGCCTGTTACAATAATTGCGTACATATGGCACCTCCTATACTAACCAGCCAAAGCTGATTTTACTCGCTAACTGCGGCAGAGCCCTTGCATACTCTTTAAGCCTCGTTATGCGGCATACTCATAAAACATAACACATTGGCAAAACGCTGTCAAGCTTTTTAACAGAAATCAGAAGAAATTTCTGT
>JAMPGS010000199.1 GCA_023663815.1 Clostridium sp. | reverse complement strand
TATTCAAAAGGTTATGCTTTCCGCTGCTGCAAATGCGGAAAACAACCTGGAGTTGGACAGAACAAATCTGGTGGTGAAATCCGCCGTGGTGGACCAAGGGCCCTCCATCAAGCGGATTAAACCCAGAGCGCAGGGGCGTGCAGACCGTATGGTACATCGCACCAGCCACGTCACCGTGGTGGTTGCGGAAAGAGAGGAGGCTTAAACAGTGGGTCAGAAGGTTAATCCTAAGGGGCTGCGCATAGGCGTTATCAAAAATTGGGATTCCCGTTGGTACGCTGATAAACAGTATTCTGAATTTCTGCTGGAGGATTACAAAATCCGTCAGTTTTTGAAGAAAAAATTATATCACACCGGCATCTCCCATCTGGAGATTGAACGGGCGGCCAACCGCGTTAAGATCAACATCTTCACCGCCAAGCCGGGCATTGTGATCGGCCGGGGCGGCGCCGACGTTGAGGTTTTGCGGGAAGAGCTGCGCAAAATGACCGGCAAAAATATTTTTGTCAACATCATAGAGGTGGCCAGGCCGGAAATGGACGCCCAGCTGGTGGCGGAAAACATTGCCGACCAGCTGGAGCGGCGCATTGCCTTCCGCCGGGCTATGAAACAGGCCATGGGCCGCACCATGCGTATGGGTGCGGAGGGCGTTAAGATTATGTGCTCCGGCCGTTTGGGCGGCGCCGAGATTGCCCGCACCGAGTGGACCTCAGACGGCAAGGTGCCGCTGCACACCCTGCGGGCGGATATTGACTACGCCACCGCAGAGGCCAACACCACTTACGGCAAGATTGGCATTAAGGTTTGGATCTATAAGGGCGAGGTTTTGGGCGGCCGGCCGTTGCCGACAACCGAAACCAAGGAAGAAACCCGCCCCAACAACAATCGCAGACAAAACCGTCCGCGCAACAGAAGAAAAGGTACGGAGGAGGGCGCATAAATGTTATTGCCAAAAAGAGTTAAATATCGCCGCCAACACCGTGGCCGTATGAGAGGCGAAGCGCATAAGGGCAATTTTGTGGCCTATGGTCAGTTCGGCCTACAGGCCCTGGAAGCCAGCTGGATCACCAGCCGTCAAATTGAGGCAGCCCGTGTTGCCATGACTCGTTATATCAAGCGCGGCGGCCAGGTTTGGATTAAAATTTTCCCGCACAAGCCCGTCACCAAAAAACCGGCGGATACTCGTATGGGCTCCGGCAAGGGCGCACCTGAGTTTTGGGTGGCCGTGGTGAAACCCGGCAAGGTGATGTTTGAAATTGCCGGCGTGTCCGAGGAAGTGGCCCGGGAGGCCATGCGTTTGGCTGCCCACAAGTTGCCGGTTAAGTGCAAGTTTGTGGTTAAAAACCAAGGGGAGGTTGAGGCATGATGAAAGCAAAGGATATCCGCGATTTGTCTAACGACGAATTGCAGAAGAAGGTTGCTGATTTGAAGGTGGAGCTGTTCAATCTGCGTTTCCGTGCAGCCACCGGGCAGCTGGAAAACCCCTCCAGCATTAAAGACGTTAAAAAAGATATGGCGCGGGTGAAAACCATTATCCGCGAAAGAGAAATCAAGCAGGCCCAAGCCTAAAGAAAGGAGGAGCATCAAATGAACACGCCTGAAAGAAAGAACCGCAAAGCGCAGATTGGCGTTGTGGTGTCTGATAAAATGGATAAAACCATTGTCGTTAAGGTTGAAACTCGTGTAGCTCATCCTCTTTATGGCAAAACCATGCTGGCCAGCAAAAAGTACAAGGCACACGATGAAAATAACGAAGCCCGCATTGGCGATAGAGTTCAGATTGTGGAAACCCGCCCTCTGTCCAAGGACAAAAGATGGCGTTTGCAGGCCATTGTGGAGAAGGCTCCGGTTATCTAAGGCAGACTATTAAAGAAAGGAGCGACTTTTAAATGATTCAAGCTGAAACCAGATTAAAAGTCGGTGACAATACCGGTGCAAAAGAGCTGCTGTGCATTAAAGTTTTGGGTGGCTCCAAACGGCGTTACGCCACGGTGGGTGATGTTATTATTTGTTCCGTTAAAGTTGCAACACCCGGCGGCGTGGTTAAGAAGGGCGACGTTGTGCGCGCTGTGGTTGTGCGCACCAAAAAAGCAATTAAACGCCCCGATGGTTCATATATCCGTTTTGATGAAAACACCGGCGTAATTATCAACGATCAAAACCAGCCAAGAGGTACCCGTATTTTTGGGCCCGTGGCCAGAGAGCTGAGGGAAAAGGATTTTATGAAAATCGTATCCCTTGCTCCCGAAGTGCTGTAATGGCCGGGAGGTGGAAAAATGGCGAATAAATTACACGTTAAAAAGGGCGATACCGTTGTGGTAATCGCCGGTAAGGACGCCGGGGTAACCGGCAAGGTGCTGGCCGCCAGCCCCGCCAAGGGTAAGGTGGTTGTGGATAAGGTGGCCATGATCAAGCGCCACACCAAACCCAGCAAAAACGATCCGCAGGGCGGCATCAAGGAAAAAGAATCTTTCATTGACGCCTCCAACGTGATGATGTACTGCCCCAAATGCAAAAAGGGCGTGCGTTTGGCCCATGTGGAAGGCAAAGACGGCAAAAGAGTTCGGGCCTGCGTTAAATGCGGCACCAAATTTGATAAGTAGTGGAGAAAGGAGGATCTCAACATGGCAAACAGATTAAAAGAACGCTATGAAAGCGAAATCAGACCTTCTCTCCAGGAAAAGTTTTCTTATAAAAACGTGATGGAAATTCCCAAGCTGGAAAAGGTTGTCATCAATATGGGCCTGGGCGAGGCAGTGCAAAACCCCAAGGCGCTGGATGCAGCCGTTTCCGATTTGGCCACAATCTCCGGCCAAAAGCCCATTGTAACCAGAGCCAAAAAATCCATTGCGTCCTTCAAAATCAGAGAGGGTATGGCCATCGGCTGCAAGGTTACCTTGCGGGGCCAGAGAATGTATGAATTTGTGGATAAGCTGATCTCCGTATCGCTGCCTAGGGTTCGGGATTTTAAGGGCGTTTCCGATAAGGCCTTTGACGGCCGGGGGAACTACACCCTGGGCCTGAAGGAGCAGTTGATTTTCCCGGAGATTGATTACGAAAAAATCGACCGTCTGCGTGGTTTGGAAGTTTGTTTTGTGACCAGCGCCAAAACTGACGCTGAATGTAAGGAACTGCTTGCTCAGATGGGTATGCCTTACGCTAATAATTAGGAGGGAAATTTTGTGGCTAAGAAATCTATGATTGCCAAGCAACAACGGAAGCCTAAATTTCAGGTGAGAGGCTATAATCGCTGCAAAATTTGCGGCCGCCCTCATGCATATATGCGTAAATTCGGCGTTTGCCGTATTTGTTTCCGCGAGCTGGCTTACAAGGGAGAGATCCCCGGCGTAACCAAATCCAGTTGGTAGAGCCGGAGCTTTAAGGAAGGAGGTATATCCTAATGGTTGTTACTGATCCTATCGCTGATTTTTTGACAAGAATCAGAAATGCCAATATGGTGTTGATGGATAAGGTGGAAATTCCTGCGTCTAAAACCAAGATGGGCCTGGCGGAAATTTTGAAGGCCGAGGGCTTCATCAATGATGTGGAATATATCGAAGACGGCAAGCAGGGCGTAATCAGGGTTTATCTGAAATACGGCGCTGGCCGCGAAAAAATTATCAACGGC
>JAMPGS010000198.1 GCA_023663815.1 Clostridium sp. | reverse complement strand
AAAAATTACAATAATCAACTCTAACATATGTTATACCCTCCTTGATTCTTCTGTCTCATTATATAATATAAAATGGTTTTATACTATATTCTTCAAAAAAATAAGACACAACCTATATATGTTAATTTAAAATTATTATTAGACCTACAAATAACCGTAATTAATTAAAACATATATTTTTAATCCTACCACGAATATCCCCCATCCCTCCTGCAATACTCAAACGCATCCCTATACCATCTTACCTCTTCCCCGCAGATAGCCACCACGTCATACCGAACCTGCTTATCCGCCGTGGCCGGATTTTTCACCCTGTAGTAATCCGATGCCCTGCATATCTTCATCTGCTTTGCCGGGCTCACCGCCTCCTCAGGACTGCCGCCCGCCGCGCTGCTCCTGTATTTTACTTCCACAAAAACAAGGCAGTTCCCGTGAATTCCCACTAAATCCACTTCGCCCTGCCTGCACCTGAAATTCTTTTCAAGAAGAAAAAAGCCCCGCTCCTTTAAAAACGCAGCCGCTTTTTCCTCATAAATCCTGCCTGTCTCTCTCTTATTCAATTACTATCCCCGTTATTTCTTTGCCATATCCATTTTCGCCTTGATTTTATCCATGGCGTCCACAAACACCAGTATCTCCGCCACCACCTCGTACAGCTCCGGGGGTATCATATCCCCGATTTCCAGACGGGATAATGTGTCCGCAAGCTTGTCGTCCCGATGTACCGGCACTTCCGCTTCTTTTGCTTTCTCAATAATCCGCTCGGCAAGCGCACCTTTTCCGCTTGCAATGACCCGCGGTGCATCGTCGTTGGGGTCATAGGAAAGGGCCACAGCCTGTTTTACTTTCTCTTTTTTTTCCGCCATAGTTTTCCTCGTTTCTATATTGCAAATTAACGCCGCCGCTCATTTCCGCAAGCAGCGGTGTCAAAGTCGTGTTTGTATGAACTTGGCGACTGCCGCCGCACGCTGCGCAAAGGCCGGCTTGAAGAAAATAGTCAGATTTTTACCTAAGCCCTAGCATCAAAGGAATACCCCGCCAGAGCGGAAATATTTTTCCCCTGCTTTAAAATTTCGTCCATCACATTGGTATCCTCCGTCTGATTGATGAATTCCGCATTCATGGAATAGCCTCTGCTTTCCAACCTCTTGTTGAGAATATCGATGTGGTCCGCTATCAAATCCAGCGCGCTGTCGTCCTGTAAATAAAATTTAGTGGAAACCTTTTGATTCGTCATGGACACATGAACGTCCACGCTTCCCAAATGCTCCATATCCAAATGAAGGAGCGCGCTGACGCTTCCGTCCTTCCTTGCGAGACTTTTTTTATTGGTGTAAACAAAAAGCTCTCCGTTGGCGTTCTGCCCCTGCATTTTCAGAGGAATCTGTACGTAAGTGAACATTTGATTGAGTTGATTCATAAAATTAATGTTGTCCGACACATTGGACACCGTTTTTGCAAGCGGGGTATCCGGCCTTAAATTCTGGGAAAGCGCTTGATTTAAGCGGTTCATTTGATTGTTCATCCGCTCGTAAAGCTTATCCACGCTCCTTTCTTCCGCAACCTCCTCCGGCGTAAGAAGCCATTGTTTGGACATTTCATTTTTTAACAGCGTTTTAAATTCTTTCCCCTCCAAAAGCTCAAAAAACGCTTTTTTATCAGGCAGGGCATCCTCCATAAGAAGCTTCTGCATTTGGTTTAACAATTCCTGCCCGCCCATGCGATTGTCTACGACGGCCTGCGTTATCTGCTCTGGGACGCCCGCCTGCCGCATCTTCTGCGCCAGCCCTTCCAACTCTTTTCCAGAAAAAGGAAGCTCCCCGGCTGCGGCCTCTTCTCTTGCAAGCCCCTCCAAATTTTGTCCCACTTCAGCGACGCCGCTTTCCTTTGCCCCGTCCAACAGAGCGCCTAAAACATCTCTGTAAAAAGACAGCCCCTCCTGCAAGCCGCCTTTTCCTCCGATTTCCTGAAAGCTCTGGGTAAAAGCGTCCATCATATCCGAAAGACTTTCCCCAAGCTGGTGCTGATAATTTTTGTACGCCTCAAACTGGGAAATATTTTCCGGCGTGGCCGGAATTGACAAACGCTGCATTTGAGCCAAGGACTGCACATCTGCCTGCGGATTGAGATTTACCAGACGGTTCATTTGATACAGCGACTGCCTGTTAATGGGAAGCCCCTCCTGCATCATGGCTTTCACCATGCCCGCCGTCACGCTGTTTTCTGGAAGTCCCGCCGCCTGCAGCGCCTTGGAAATATTGGGATCGTTTCCCATATTTTCAAAAAGAGGACTTAAAACCACGCGGGAATTGCTGTTATTTTTAATTTGAAACGTAAGCAGCTGCCCAATCTGCGCGTTCATTCCGCCTTCAAGTCTGGCCTGAAGCAGTTGATTTTTTCCGATTGCAATTAAAATATCGCTGCCGTCGCGCAGAAGGACCTCCCCGGCAATGGTCTGCCCCGGCTGCTTTCCCATAACGGCGTCCATCCCGTTTTTCAGCCCCTGCTCCAAAGCCGGAGTGCTTTCCACCCCGGTATTTCCCGTGTAAGTCTGGTTAATCTGGCCGATATAAGATGAAAGCTTCATAACAATCCCCTCTATATATTTTTGATAAAACTCCTCCGATGGATAGGGCACGGCCCATATTTCCGCAGGGCTTCCATATGTGCCCCTACCCCGTAACCCTTGTTGGAGGCAAAACCATATTCAGGATAAACCTTATCGTATTCTACCATCAATCTGTCTCTGGTAACCTTGGCGATAATGCTGGCGGCCGCTATGGAAACGCTCTTGGCGTCCCCCTTAATAATCGGCACCTGCTTGATAGAAACGCCGGGAATCGTCACCGCGTCGTTTAAAAGTAAATCGGGCGCGAGGTTTAATTTCCCAATGGCTTCCCGCATAGCTTCATAAGTTGCCTGCAAAATATTAATCTCGTCAATCCGTTCCGGCGAAACAAAACCTAAGCCGGTGGCAGCCGCCTTTTCCATAATCACATCGAATAACTCTTCTCTCTTTTTTTCGGTTAGTTGCTTGGAATCATTAAGGTATAATATATTACAATTTTTTGGCAAAATCACCGCTCCCGCAACCACCGGCCCGGCCAAGGGCCCCCGCCCCACTTCGTCGATACCGCAGATAAAAGAATAAGCGTCATACTTTTTCTCGTACTCTTTCATTTTTTCCGTGCGGGCTGTTTCCTTTTCGTATGCCGCCAATCTTTTCCCGGCTTTTTGAACCAACGCCGCCACGCCCGGCCGCGAATCCTTTTCATAGGTATTTATAAAGGCAGACAGCTCATGAATATCGGCTGCCTGCAGGATATCTTTAATCTCGCTGATTTTCTGTTGCACGTATCTCCTCATTTCTACTGCGCTTCCGCTTCTCTACCTGTGCTTAATCATGCCAATTTTATTTATCGGCCAAATGCGCATCCACGCTTTCCCGATAAATTCCTTCCGATGGATATTCCCCACAGCCGGGTCCCTGCTGTCGGAACTGTTATTCCGGTTATCCCCCATCACAAAATACTCGTCTCTTCCAAGCTTAATCTCCTCATAGGCCCGCCCCGGATCCGTAATAACCTCCTTGCGGTAAGCCTCCTTCAAGACTTCCCCGTCTATGTAAATAGTTCCCTCCTCGTCGAT
>JAMPGS010000197.1 GCA_023663815.1 Clostridium sp. | reverse complement strand
TAATCCACTCTCGCCACGCAATAATTTGGAAATATAACTTTCCGTCACGTTAATGCTTTTAGCAAATTCTTTTTGTTTCAAATCATTTTCAGAAATTATTAATCGTATTCTATCTGGCAAATTCATAATACCACCTCACAAAATCTAACATAGCAGTTAAAATGTAGTTAGTCAATAAAGTTGTATTGACAATGTATTTAATCAATTTTAATATGTAGTTGCTCAATTAATTAATGGAGGTAATCAACTATGGAAATTCATGCTGAAAAAGAATCAATTATCAATGAAATTACTGCTTTTATAATGACATCATCCGATACTGAAAATCGGATTCTTTCAGCTTTTGTTGCCGGATTGCAAACCGAACGTAATCAGGAATCCCCAAATATCAGTAATATACAATTACATAATTTCCTTTTTATTATATGCAATATATTTTTAATGCTACTTATAATTACAAAATATCAATCATTACAAATCAAAAGCTCCACTACAAGCAACGAAGCATCAAATATAATTGCGCCCTATACACAAAATCCGCAGAACAGATTATTCTATTCCACGGATATTTCTCATAAGCCTTATAAGTCCGGCTCTATTTTTTCAAATCTCTGCAAAAAAATATCTGGCAAAATTGCCGGTACTCTTGAAAATTCAAAATCTTTTATATTTCTTGTCACAATATAGTCGGCTGATATTGCCACCGCACACTCTTCCTGCAGGCAGTCCTCCAAATCAGAAAATTTTCCATTTTCAATTGCCAAAAATATTTTTGAGGAATCTATTCCTTCTATCTTCACAATCTGGCATAATAATTTTAAAGCTTCTCTGCGTTCACTATCTGACATATACTTTCTGAGTATATAGAACATATTCGGTATAGAATGTGCCGCTATATATCCTTCGACCTTTTTTTCAGCACATAATTTAATAATTCGGTCGGCAATATCAAAATATGGCTGTCGGCCCATCAACACGTCCAGCATAATATTGGTGTCAATCAATATCCTCATACTTTTCCTCCAAAGCTTCCGACAGCTCCGCCCGATAATCAATCTCTACACTGCTACTTTTACGAAAACGCTGTAAATTTTCATACGCCCCCTGTTCTGTAGTTTTTACTTCCGCCGTTGTCTGAGGAATCAGCCCTTCAATCCCTTCAAGCAGCCTTACGACATAATATACCTTATCTTCCGGCAATCTGCTTATCATTTCAAACGCCCGCTCCTGCATTGCAGTCATTTTTTCTCGGTCTCCTTTCCATACACCTTAACATATTTACATTTTTATTATACACCACGAAACATCTCCCTCTCAATTAATTTTCTCTCTTTTTAAAAAGAATTACCCTCTTTCACAATAATCTTGCCCTCCGCCTTTAAATATATTACTATTATAAAAACCAACAAAAAGGAGCCCCTATTATGACCGTCAGAACAGCCTGCATTGAAGATTTGGAAAATATCCTGCCCATCTATTCTTACGCCAGAGAACAGATGGCCTTAAACGGCAACCCCACCCAATGGGGAAACGACAAGCCGCCGGTTAGTCTTTTAATAAATGATATTAAAAAATTAAATCTATATTTAATAGAAGAAAATGACCGGCCTGTGGGCGTGTTCGCCTTTATTATCGGAGTTGAGCCCACCTATCAGGAGATAAACGGCGCATGGCTGAACGCCCTGCCTTACGGCACGGTACACAGGGTTGCATCCAACGGCGTTGTGAAAGGCATTTTAAACAAGTGCTTAAATTTCTGTGAATCTCTCCTTCCCAATATCCGAATCGACACTCATAAGGACAATGCCATCATGCGGCATCTTCTTGAAAAGGAAGGCTTTCAGGAATGTGGCATTATCCATGTGGAGGATGGGACGCCCCGAATTGCTTACCAGCGAATGGCAAAAAATTTAACTGGCTAAAGCTTTTCTTCCTTAATCCATAACGGCTTTTTGTATAAAAATTTTAAAGTATTCCACTCCCTCTGCGCAAGAAAAATTTTAAATCCTCCGCAGCTTTCCGCACATCCGGTTTCGCGAGAATTGCCGAAACTACGGCCACGCCGTTTACCCCCAATTTCATAAGCTCCGCGGCGTTTTCCCGATTAATCCCTCCGATTGCCACAAGGGGAAGCGGAACCGCTTTTCTGATTGCCATAAGCTCTTCCATTGACACAAGCTTTGCATCGTTTTTTGTTCTCGTGGGAAAAATTGCGCCGACGCCCAGATAATCGGCTCCCGCCTGCCATGCCTGCAGCGCCTCCTCTTCCGTTGAGACAGACACTCCAAGCAACATGTCCGGCCCGATGATTTTTCTTGCCGCAAAAGTCGGGATATCTTTCTGCCCAATATGTATTCCTGCCGCTCCCATTGACAGGGCAATATCGGCCCTGTCATTGATAATCAAGGGAACTCCATGTCTGTCCGCCACCGCCTTTACCTTTTCCGCTAAATAGTAAAAATCATACGGCAATAACTTCTTTTCCCGCAGTTGAACCATTGTAACGCCGCCTAAAATAGCTTGCTCAACCGCCTCGCACAACGCCGCTCCTGTACTACTTTCCTCTTTATTTATGTATCCTCTGTCTGTCACCAAATAAAGCAGATAATCGTCCTTCATTTCTTTTCCTCCATTCCGTATAATCCCGACTGATACAGCCGATAAAAATGATGCGTCGGCCCGTTTCCTTTTCCAATAGGTAAAGAATGTTCAACCGCCTCCGTTACATAGACCTTTGCCAGCCGTACCGCTTCCGGCAGCTGCTTTCCCTTTGCCATCTGCGAGGCAATGGCCGACGAGAAGGTACAGCCTGTGCCATGAGTATTTTTCGTATTGATTCTATCCGCATTAAAATAAAAAATTTCTTTTCCGTCAAATAAAACATCCAACGCGCTGCCACGGGCATGGCCTCCCTTTACTACCACGGCTCGACAGCCCATTTCATATATCTTGCGGGCGGCCTTTTCCATATCTTCCACTTGCCTAATGTCCATACAGGCTATTTTTTCCGCTTCAGGAATGTTAGGCGTAAGCACGTCGGCAATTGGAAGCACAATGTCTATCAGCGCTTCAATTGCTGCGCTTCTCATCAGCGGACAGCCGCCTTTAGCATACATCACGGGGTCAACCACCACCGGATACGCCTTGTACTTCCTGATTTTTCCGGCCACGGCTTCCATAATTTCCGGCGTTGGCAGCATACCAATTTTAACGGCATCCGCTCCGATATCCTCAAAAACGGCATCTATCTGCTTTTCTACCATATCCGGCGTAACATTCTGAATGTCGATTACTCTGCTCGTATTTTCCGCCACTACGGCGGTAATCGCGCTCATTCCAAAGATACCATGAGCGGCGAACGTTTTTAAATCCGCCTGAATTCCCGCGCCTCCGCTACAGTCGGAGCCTGCAATGCTCAATGCCTTTTTCATAAATAAAACCTCTCTTTCACTTAAATTTCTGTATTTGTCGTGCGCGACGCTGATTTATTTCGCTGTCACGGCAACTGCCAACTGGGAGCCCAAATATACTTTCCTTGGCCCGTTGCCGCACAAAAAAAGCTCCTTAAATAATAAGAAGCTCTTTCAAACGCAAAACGGCGTAAGAAATTGCTTCCCTACGCCGGTATTAGCCGACAGGTCAAGAGGTC
>JAMPGS010000196.1 GCA_023663815.1 Clostridium sp. | reverse complement strand
CTCTGGGGAATATAAACCTCGTTTACGGCGATAGCCTCGCCGCCGTGGTTCTGGCCGACGGTTATCGGCTCGGCACTGATTACCTCGGCCAAACTTTTGAGCAGCGACGTCAAATTCGCCTCGCCGCCGCTCATCTGCTGTTTAACCTGCTGCCATTCGGCGTAATAGGCAGCCTCGATACGCTCGTTAGATAACTGCTCCTGGCTGCCGGTATAATAAGTTAGGCTGCTAAACGGCAGCAGCTGGCTATAAATTGAAAGTATGCCGTTCTCCTCGGCCGCCGCCAAGGCTTGGGCCGTCAAATCGTCCAGCGCGGCTTTAACCTGCTCGTTTTGGTACTCCAGATACTCCAGCACCGCCGCCGTGCGGTAAGCCCGGCCGATACCCAGGGAATAAAAAACCTGCTCTTCATCCCTGGTCGTCGTGCAGCACTCCTGCAGGGCCGCAATCAGCGCCTGGGCAAACTTTTTGTTATTCTTAATCTCGTCGTACCAACCGCCCGGCTCAAACCGCAAGCCCTCGCGCTCCGGATAGGTTATCCGGCTGGCTGAGTTGCCAACGGTTTCCTGTATTTCCCTCACCACCGACGAAATCTGGTACTTAACCTCCTCGTTGTGCCGGTTAATCATAAACCCGGCAATCAGACCGACAACTACCAGCGCGGCAATCACAATATAAATT
Organism: Clostridium sp.; assembly: GCA_023663815.1. GTDB lineage: Bacteria > Bacillota > Clostridia > Lachnospirales > Lachnospiraceae > Suilimivivens. Next base: position 3,001 of record JAMPGS010000196.1, on the reverse strand, counting down.
ATTTTTTTATTGCCGCCCTGATTTAAGTTTAGCGTTTTCTCCGAACCCTCCATAAAGATAACCCTCCTCCTATAACTAAATAATTTTTTTACTATATTTTAGCACTTTCTGATACAATATGCAATATACACGGGGCACTTTTTGCGCAAACAAGGGAACCGCCGTTTCCGGCGGTTCCCTTGTTTAGTCTTTCTTTAAAGTGGTGGAGGGAGATGGATTCGAACCATCGAAGTCGTAGACAACAGATTTACAGTCTGCCCCCTTTGGCCACTCGGGAACCCCTCCATATTAAGTTTGCCACAGCGTTTTAATGGAGCCGGAGATGGGACTCGAACCCGCAACCTACTGATTACAAATCAGTTGCTCTGCCAATTGAGCTACTCCGGCACCTACCAGCACGCCAGATTAAGCATTTTCAGCCCTCAACCCTTGGCGTCCGCATCAAACGCTACATGAAATTATATCAAGAAAAAACCGCTATGTCAAGCTTTTTTTTGCATATAATATAGAAAAAAAAACGGAGGTGAAAAAAATGGCAAAAATTCCGCTGCTAACCCTGGTTCAGGCGCAGGAGTTGGCACAAGCCGGCGGGCTGCTGCTGGACGTGCGCTCGCCGGAGGAGCACCGGCAGGGCAGCCCGGCGGGCAGCGTTTCGGCGCCGGTGGAAAGGCTGGCCGGGCAAATCGGCAGCCTGGGCCGGGGCAAAGGCCAGCCGCTGCTTTTATATTGCAGCACCGGAGAACGCAGCCGCACCGCCGCCCAGCTGCTTTGGCATTTGGGCTATCGCAAGCTTTACATCGTGAGGGGCTAGCGGGCGCTAGAGTATCCCCAAATTGCGGGCGGCCAGAACGGCGTCGGTTTTGCTGGAAACCCCCAGCTTGCGATAATTTTCCCGGGTGTGATATTTAACCGTGACGGCCTTCATACCCAGCTGCTCGGCAATTTTGTTGACGGAAAGGCCGTCTGCCTGTAGGCGCAAAATGTTGAGGGCGGTTTCGCTGAAATCCGGCATCTCCGCCAGCTGCTTTTTCAGATAAACCGGATAGCGCACAGCCACGGCGGCGGTTTCCCTCAGCAGGCGGTTGAGCCAATCCGGGTCGATTTCCGGGTCGGCCAGGCATTCCTTGCGGGCGGCTTGCAGCAGCTGATTGACGGCGGCGCCTTCCTCGCTGATTAGGCGGATAAACCCCAGCTTGCTGGCCTGGCGCAGCACCGGCAAAAGCTCCTGCTGCCAATCGCCGTCCAGGCGCTCCTTGACGATTGCAGAAAGCAGGCCAACCTCCATTTGAATATAGGGCCGGTGATATTGCTCGGCGTAATAGCGCAGCTTTTCCAGCAGGGCTTGGGCTTGCAGATATTTGCCGCAGGAAATATAGCAGCGAACCTTGATGAGATAGCGATAGCGCTCCAGGATATTGAACTCTTTGCTTTCGGTGGGGGCTTCGGTCAGCCAGCGGTTGATTGCCGTTTTGTTGCCCTCATTGAGGGCTATGCGGCAATATAGCGCCCCCAGGTTGGGCAAAATGTGGTTGGCGCTTTGCTCCTGCACCTGTTTCACAAAGGGCTTGAGGATTTCCTTGGCGCCTTGAATATCGCCGTGCAGCATATTCAGGCGGATACGCAGGGCGATGGCGACGAAGGAGAGCATCAGGCTATCCCCCCGGTCGCTTTCCAGGCGGGAACGGCTGAGCAGGCGGAGGATCTCATAGGTATCGCCGCCCTGCTCATAGAGGATTTCGCCCTGGGCGGCCTCCAGCAGGCCCTTGGCGGCCGGGCCCAAAACCTGGCTGATCAGCTGGGCGTTTTGCAGCAGCGTTTCCTGGGGTTGGCTGAGCAGCCAGCAAAAATCCTTGGCGCCGTTCAGCACGCTGGGCAGGTTATCCGTGAGGGATATTTCCGGCAGCACCACATCTTTTTCCAGCAGGGCGGCGGTTTGGGCAAAAACCTCAATTAAATTGCTGCTGGGGCGGTGGGGCAGGCAGATATCCAGATAGGCCAGGCGAGAGAGCGCCTCTCGTTTGGGGCCGCCTTTGGCTGCGCTGGCGGCAAAATCCTGCAAGCGGCCGTACCAGTACTCGCTTTTTTCCGGCTGCAACAGCAGGGAATAGAGCATACTCATGCCCGCCATAAGCACCACGCTGCCGGAGATTTCCTCCGGGGAGAGGCGCAGATAGAACCGGCGCATTTGGAAGTAATAGCCGGAGCCGGGGGTGAGCTGGGCGTTGTGCAGCAGCAGGCTTTTGATTTGCTCCGTTTTGCCGTGTTGTTCCAAAATTTTCAGGGCCGGCAGGAATTGTTCGCACATCTCATAATAGAGGGCGGCCCGGGCGGCGTATTCCCGCAGGCGTTCCTGGCCCAGGCGTTTTTCCGCCAGGCTGCCCAGGGCTTGTTGGGCGATGGGGGATAGGCGATAGAGGCCGCCCTTTTGGCGCAGCAGGTTGTCCGTTTCCATGGCTCGGTCCAGCAAGGCGGCGGCCCGGCTGTTGCCGGAGATCATCTTGGCCAGCTCTAAATCAAACTCGTTAACCACGCTTAGCTGCATAAAGAAATCCAGCAGATTGCTATCCCAGCTGGGGAAGACATAGTTTTCCAGAAAATCCGCATAGGCGTCCCAGACTTGCTGATAAAATTCCGGCCCCATTTTTTGGCCCTGTTGCAGCAGCAGGGTGGCATAGCGCAGGGCATAGGCGTTGCCGTCGGTGGCGCCCTCCAGGTGCACCAGCTCTGCCGGCGAGGAAGCCAGCTGCTGGGTTTGCAGATAGGCCGCCATTTCGGCGCTGCCCAGGTGGAGGTCTTCCTCCTGGATAATGGTGAAGCCCTGGTTGACATAGCTGGGCCGCAACCAATGGGGCAGAGCGCTGCGGCTGATTAGGATCAGCCAAATTTTTTGTTGATAGCAGATATCCAGCAATTTTTCCTTAATCAGGTCGCTGGTGAGCAGTTGCAGGTGGTCTAAAACCAGGGTGATTTTCTGGTTGCTATCCGGCAGTTTTTCGATGTT
>JAMPGS010000195.1 GCA_023663815.1 Clostridium sp. | reverse complement strand
AAAAAGGGTCAAAAAACAAGCCGGAAAGCGGCTCACCCGTTATGAAAGCCGATATTCCCGCCTTGTGTACTTTTATCGTCACAGGGTTTATGCTGTGCCTCTTCCGCTCTAACGGCTGGTACGCATTTCTTTTATGCTTTCCCTTTTTGTTCTACAGCTTTCGTAAAAAGGCAAAAGTTATTTTTCCAGCCCTGATTGGCGTTTTCATCGCCGCCCTGATTGTCAAATATCCGTTGATGAATACATTCCACGTGGCCCAGCCCGACCTGGTGGAATCCCTTTCCATTCCTATCCAGCAGCTCACGGCCGTTATCTGCAATGACCGCGAATTAACGGAGGAAGAAAAGGCGTTAATTGAAAATGTGGTGGACCTCACTTACATAAAAAAGCTTTACGATCCTTATTACGCCGACAATATTAAGGAGCTTGTGCGCGCCGGCCATCAAGACTACTTGTCCGGCCATATCTGGGAATACGCAAAGCTTTGGGCCTCTGTAGGCCTGCGCTATCCGTCGGACTACCTGACCGCCTACATTCACCAAACCTACGGGTACTGGTATCCCGATTCCTTTTATTTGGTGGCCGAGGCCGAGGGAATCAGCGCCTCCTCCCTTGGCGTGTCCCACACGCCCCTTATCCGCGGCCCTCTGGTGGTTAAAACCAAGGAAATCGCCATCAAGCTGGGCGGTATGGTTCCCCTCTACGGCGCCCTGTGGAGCATGGGCGTCGCCTGCTGGGTACTGATTTTCTGCGTTGGGAATGTTTTTTTGCGAAAGGAAAAAAAGAAACTGATTCTCTACCTCCCAAGCATCGCCCTGCTTCTCACCGTGCTTATTGCAACTCCCGTTGCCACGGAGTTCCGGTACGTATACTTTATGGTATTTGGGATGCCTTTTTATTTGATATGCTCTATTATCGATACTAAAAATAAGGAATACTATTAAACGAATGAACAATAAAACACGTGATAAGATTGAATAATCGAATAATTAAATATGCGAAATGATTTACAAAATCAGACCATAAGCCTGCCCAGACTGCCAAATGCAACGATATGCCCCTGTCAAATACAAGGCAGGCTTATTTATTTTCTAATCCTTATAATTCCTTTATAGCACCTTCGACAGAAAATCCTTGAGCCTCTCGCATTTAGGGCTCCCGAAAAATCCTTCCGGCGTGTTTTCCTCCATGATAATCCCCTCGTCCATAAAGAGAACCTTTGTCCCTACCTCTCTGGCAAAGCCCATCTCATGAGTTACCACCACCATGGTCATGCCCGTCTCGGCCAGCTCCTTCATAACGTCCAGCACTTCCCCCACCATCTCCGGATCCAACGCCGAGGTGGGCTCGTCAAAAAGCATCACCCTTGGATTCATGGCAAGGGAGCGCACAATGGCAATCCTCTGCTTCTGTCCGCCGGAAAGCTGGCTGGGATAAGCGTCCGCCTTGTCCGTAAGCCCCACTCTGGCAAGCAGTTTCAGCGCGTTTTCACTGGCTTCCTCCTTGCTCATCAATTTCAGTTTTACGGGAGCTAACGTGATATTATCCATAATGGAAAGATTGTTAAACAGGTTAAAATTCTGGAACACCATCCCCATATGCTCCCGCACCTTATCGATATCCACCTTGGGGTCGGTAATTAGCTGGCCGTCAAACCATATTTCGCCGCTGGTGGGCGTCTCCAAAAGATTCAAGCAGCGCAAAAACGTGCTTTTTCCCGAACCGGAAGGGCCCACAATCACGATTTTTTCTCCCTGATGCACATGGTAATTGACGCCTTTAAGCACATGGTTATCTTCAAACTTCTTGTGCAAATCCTTAACGATTATCACTCTTACGCAGCCTCCTCTCCAGCTTATCCAACAGTATCGTCAATATCTTAATGATGACAAAATAAATAACCGCCGCTCCGATTAACGGCATAAAAGGCTCGTAAATCCTTGAGGAAATCTGATTGGCCGTCCGGGTTAAATCCGTCAGGCTCACGTATCCTACAATCGCCGTTTCCTTTAGAAGAACAATAAATTCATTTCCGATAGGCGGAAGCACGTTTTTAATCGCCTGAGGAATGACAATATAAATCATGGTCTGCGCCTTGGAAAGCCCCAAGGAACGCCCTGCCTCCGTCTGCCCCTTATCCACCGCTAAAATACCGGCGCGCACAATCTCCGCCACATAAGCGCCGCTGTTGATACCGAAGGACAGCACCGCCACCAGCACGCCGTTTTTACAGCTTTTCATAACGATAAACCACATGATTAGAAGCTGCAATACCGAGGGGGTGCCTCTGATGATATCTATGTATGCGTTCGCAATTCTCGACCAAATCGTTTTCTTTCCGTTCCGCTTTGTGGACATCTTCATAAGCGCCACTATCGTCCCGATGACAAGGCCTAGAATCGCCGCAAAAAACGCAATTTCTATGGTAACGCCCAACCCCTCAAAATAAAGCTTCCACCTGTCGCCGGAAATAAACGCCCTATCTATCCGTCCGCCCATTTTTTCAAGCCATGCCTGCATATTTTAAATCCTTTCTCTTTCTAAAAGAGGATAGCATGACCTCTATGCTATCCCCTTAATTTCTTATACGCGTTCCATCTCTGCCTCACAAACATTTTTTCCGCCAACAAAGCGGAGCAAATATCCTATTTCCGGCAGCCGAAAGCTAATTTTCAATATACTGCTTTACCAATTCGTCAAAGGTGCCGTCAGCTTTAATCTCCGCCAAAGCGTTATTTACCTGCGACAGCAGCGCCGCGTCTCCCTTAGGGATAGCAATCGCATATTCCTCGTTCCCAAACTCAAACTGCTCGCCGGGGATTGCCTTTACCTGTCCCTCAAAGGTGCTCTCAAATACAAGAGCGGGATTCTTGTCGATAATTACGCAGTCAACCCTTCCGTTTACCAAGTCGTTCACCGCGTCCACACCCTTATTGTACCTTGACACCTCGGTTCCCGCTATATCGTCGGTTGCAATAAAATCTCCCGTGGTTCCCATCTGCACGCCGATTGCTTTTCCTTCCAAATCAGCGGCGGAAGCAATGTCGGAGCCTTCAGGCACAATTACATATTGAACCGCATCGTAATAAGCGTCGGAAAAATCAACGGATTCTTTTCTCTCGTCGGTAACGGTCATACCCGCGATGGCAACGTCAATCTTGCTTCCAATAGCCGCCACCAGAGAATCAAATTCCATGTTTTCCACTACCACTTCCACACCCAGCTTCTCGCCAATTGCCTTGATAACCGCCATGTCGAAGCCGTCCGGCTCTCCGTTGTCGTCCACAAACTCAAAGGGCGGGAATTCCGCATTTGTTCCTACCGTAAGTACTCCGTCGGCAAGCGCCTCAGACACTTCCCCGTCGGCGGCTGCATTTTCCGTATCAGCTTCCGCGTTTCCGCTTTCTGCTTCCGCCGCATCGCTTTCGGCATTTCCCGCCTCGGCTGTATCGCCGACGTTTTCTGTCTCGGAAGTACTTGCCTCGGCCGCGCCATCGCTGCCGCCGCAGGCTGTAAGCAGGCTCATTGCCATGACGCCAACCAGCAAAAGTGCAATTATTTTTTTCATAATCTTCTCCTCCTTTTGCATAAATATGCATTTTTCTTTTATAAACGATACAAGTCTATCACGTTCACTATTCAAAATCAAGGCTTTTTAAAGAATTTATAGCATCACTATGTAGGATTACAGCGGATTGTTCCGCAGCATTTGACAAGAGTGGGAAAATCTGCTACAATAAAAGCACAAAAGGGAATACTGCCGATAGACGGTCAG
>JAMPGS010000194.1 GCA_023663815.1 Clostridium sp. | reverse complement strand
AAACGTCGATTCCACGGGCGATGGCCCCGTTTGACGTTACCGCCCATACGTTGCCCGACGGCATCATGCTAAGCGCCAGCGCCGCCAAAAGAGCCGCGCAGAATTTCTTTATTCCTGATTTTCGTATCATTTGCTGTTTTTCCTTTCATCCTGTGTGCTTTTTTTATTTTTCCGCCGTCTGTTTTGTAACGTTCTTTAAATTTTGTTAAATGGCTCCTTGTAAGCCGCAACCGTCCCAAGCTCCTCCTCAATCCGAAGAAGCTGATTATACTTGGCGACGCGGTCGCTTCGGCAGGGCGCTCCCGTCTTAATCTGGCCTGCGTTTACCGCAACCGCTAAATCCGCGATAAAAGTATCCTCCGTCTCTCCTGAACGATGAGAAATTACCGCCTTGTATCCGTTCTTCTGCGCCATCTCAATTGCTTCCATGGCCTCTGAAACCGTACCGATTTGGTTGACCTTTACAAGAATTGAATTCGCCACATGAAGCTTGATTCCGGCGTCCAGCCTTTTGGTGTTTGTCACAAACAAATCGTCGCCCACTAACTGGATTTTATCCCCCAGCCTTTCCGTCAGATGCTTCCAGCCGTCCCAATCGTCCTCCGCAAGCCCGTCCTCGATAGAAAGAATCGGGTATTTTGAAATCAAATCTTCATAGTACGCAATCATTTCAGACGTATCCCGCACGACCTCCCCGCCTTTTAGAGAGCTCTCGCCGGGGAAATGGTACATGCCTGTTTTTTCATTGTATAATTCGCTGGAGGCCACGTCAAGGGCAATTTTAATATCCTGCCCTGGAAAATAATTACTTTTTTCAATCGCCGCCACAATTAAATCCAGCACCGCCTCGGCGTCGGGAAGGTCAGGCGCAAAGCCGCCCTCGTCTCCCACGCTTGTAGCAAGCCCCTTTTCCTCCAATATTTTTTTGAGGAAATGATAAATCTCCGCGCAGATACGAAGTCCGTCCGCAAAGCTCTCCGCCTGCACCGGCATAATCATAAATTCCTGAAAATCAACCGTATTTGCCGCGTGTCTCCCTCCGTTTAAAATGTTCATCATGGGAACCGGCATCAGTCTGGTGTAGGCCCCTCCAAGATATTGGTAAAGAGGAATCCGCAGCGATTCCGCCCCGGCCCTTGCTACCGCCATGGAGACCGCCAGCGTGGCGTTTGCCCCAAGGTTGCCCTTGTTGTCGGTCCCGTCCGTCTCCATTAAAATCCTGTCAATCTCAACCTGATTCAAGCCGTTTCTTCCCGCAATAGCTTCCTTAATTTTAGTATTTACGTTGTTTACGGCTTTTTTTACTCCCAGCCCAAAGTATCTCGTCTCGGCGTCGCGCAGCTCCACCGCTTCAAACCGTCCCGTGCTGGCTCCGGAAGGCACCGCCGCCCTCCCGCCGTACCGCTTTCCCGTTACGGTATCCGTAAGCACAACTTCGGCCTCCACAGTGGGATTCCCTCTTGAATCCAGTATTTCCCTTCCGCGGACGTTTGTAATCTGCATATATGTTTTCATTCTAACAGCCTCCTTATTTTTTGCGGCTTTTTCAGCCGCCATTTTTACCGCCATACTCTAACGGCGCGCTTCATGATATCTTTTATGCATTGTCTATGACAATTTGCAAAACTATTGTATCCTTTTTTAGAACTTGCTATACTAGGAAAGACAAGTAATCGACTGTCTATATGCAAATATTTTCTTTACGGAGGCAGCTATTTATGAACCGCATTTTATCCCGTTTGAAACAAATCCCCGGAAAATCCAGCGAAGAATCCGGCGAAAATTTCTCTGAAAGCTCCGGCAAAAAGTTTGGCGGAACTTTCTCTGGAATCTTCGACAAAAAGGCTGGCAAGACTTTCTCTGGAATCTTCGGCAAAGGGGCTGACAATGTTTTCGGTATTCTCACCCGTAAGGACCTTATCTCCTTATCCGTGCTGATTTTCCTCTTTACCGTCATGGCCTTTTTCAGACTGGGCAACACCTATGCCCCCCAATCCTACTATACCGCCGATACCCAAAATCGGGATATTGTGCTGGACTTTGGCGATTATGTGGACTTAAGCTCCTTTTCTGTTTTTCTTGGGAATTTGAACACCCGGCATTTTTCTATTTCCGCTTTTAATGAAGTGACCGGCGCATGGGAAATCATTGACGGGGAAGCAATTGCCGAATCTGTATTTGCTTGGAATCAAATAGACTTGAACTACCGGCTTAGATATTTAGGCATTGTCGTCACCGACGATGAGGCTATGATAAATGAAATCGTGATTCAACAAATGGACGGCTCCACGATTTTACCGGTAAACTATGAGGATTACCCTGCTCTCTTCGACGAGCAGGAGCTTTTTCCCTCTGTAAAAACCTACATGACGGGGACTATGTTTGACGAGGTTTATCACGGGCGCACCGCCTATGAATTTCTTCACGGCCTGCCTGCCTACGAGACTACCCACCCCCATCTTGGGAAAATCCTCATTTCCCTTGGAATTTTGGTTTTCGGCATGACCCCTTTCGGCTGGCGTCTCATGCCGGTTCTCTTCGGTATCTTGATGATACCGCTTATGTATGTTTTCGCCAAAAAGCTGTTTAAGGACACCTTTGTCGCCACGGCAGCTACCGGCCTTTTGGTGTTTGACTGTATGCACTACAATCTTTCAAGGATTGCCACCATCGATATTTTTGCCGCCTTTTTTATCCTTATGATGTATTACTATATGTATCAGTATTTTACTGCGGATAAGGATTACCGCGCAAAAGGCAATCATACCTCCTCCCCCGCTACAGATAAATTCCCCCCCACGGCAGTCTACACGCCCCTTGCTTTAAGTGGAATCAGCATGGCCTTTGCAATCGCCACCAAATGGACGGGAATCTATGCGGGAGCCGGGCTTGCGGTACTTTTTTTCTGGTACACAATCACCCATTTCCCCGGAAAGCAGACCCTTCGGCTGTTTTTCTTTTGCTGCTTGTTTTTCATTGTCATTCCGCTGATAGTTTACACCCTTTGCTTTATTCCTGTAGTCGGCTATGCTCCCTACAACGGCCTAATTGACAAAACCGTACAGGGAACCATCGCCATGTTCGACTACCACTACAATCTGGAGGCCGAGCATTACTACAGCTCGCCCTTTTATGAGTGGCCCATTATCTGGATGCCCCTCTTAGACGCCAACGACGCCGTAAGCGCCACAAAGGTCAGCGCCGTAAGCTGTATGGGCAATCCCGTTATCTGGTGGGCGGGCATCCCCTGCGTGTTTTATGTTCTTTTCCGCTGGATTTTTAAAAAGGACAAAAAAGCCGGTTTTCTCACTATTGCCTATCTGGCGCAATATCTTCCATGGATGCCCATCAAGCGCATCACCTTTATTTACCACTACTTTCCCGCTATCCTGTTTGTAATTCTCATGATGGGATATACCATGCTGCGGATAAAGGAACGCTTTTCATGGGGCAAAAAAGCCATTGCCGTCTATATGGTAACAGCTGTTATTTGTTTCATCACATTTTTCCCGGTTATTTCCGGCCTGCCCGTCAATCTTGAATACGGCCTGCGGCTGCGCTGGCTGAGGGATTGGATACTTGTTTTGTAGGAATTCTACTTTTTAATTCCAATGTCATGGCGTTTTTTCTTCTAATATAGAGCATCAAAGACCTGTGTGGCCTAAAAGCCACACAGGTCTTTTTCTGTCCCGTCCCCCTGTCCTCCAATATATTTTTGATTTTCAGCATTGCAACGCCTCTATCGGTTATTCCCAAATAATTTTATCGGGGGAAACCGTTCCCTGCTCCGTGAGCC
>JAMPGS010000193.1 GCA_023663815.1 Clostridium sp. | reverse complement strand
CGGGCGTTTGCTCCTTATCCGGTGCGGGAAAAACAAATGTCTCCTTGCGGAGCCGCTTGTTTTTCTTCCGCACCTATACATTATAACATTTTTTAATCAATAATTAAACCTCTACTACGCGAATCATGTTCGTATTTCCCGATACGCCAAGGGGTACTCCGGCGGTCAGAACAACCACATCGCCTTTTTTAATATATCCCGCCTTTTCCGCCGCGCAAACGGCCACTTCAAATAAATCGTCCGTAGTATTTTCGCGGGCAATCCATATGGGCGTCACGCCCCATGACAGGGCAAGCTGCCTGCATACGCCCGGACTTACGCTGCACGCAATAATCGGACATTTGGGTTTATACCGCGCAATCATTCCCGCCGTAAAGCCGGAAATTGTCACCGTAATAATGGCCGCCGCCTTTAATTCCATAGCGGTCATGCAGGTTGCATGGGAAATAGCCGTTGTCACGTCCAGCGTATCGGCTGGAACTCTGTGCCTCATTCTCCCGTTATAATCAATGTCCTGCTCTGTCCGCTGGGCAATTTTCGCCATGGTCTTAACCGCTTCCACCGGATACAAGCCCGCGGCGCTCTCTCCGGAAAGCATGATTGCGGTTGTCCCGTCATAAATGGCGTTGGCAATATCCGTTGTCTCCGCGCGCGTAGGCCTTGGATTTTTTATCATGGATTCAAGCATCTGCGTGGCTGTAATCACGTGCTTGCCTAATTTTTCCGCCATCTGTATCATGCGTTTTTGTATTACCGGCACTTCCTCCATGGGAATTTCCACGCCCATGTCGCCTCTTGCCACCATTATACCATCCGAGACTTCAAGAATCTCCTCAAGATTACGAATTCCCTGCATATTTTCAATTTTTGCAATAATTTTCATGGAGCTTTTATTCTCGTCCAAAATCTTCCTGACGTCCAGAATATCCTCCTTGCTTCTCACAAAAGAAGCCGCAAGAAAATCAAAGCCCATATCGCAGCCAAACATAATATCGCTTCGGTCAACGTCGCTGATATACGGCATCGACAGCACCGCGCCGGGGACATTGACGCCTTTATGGTTGGATATAGCCCCGCCATTTACCACCGTGCAGACAATCTCCTCCTCCTCAATGGCGTCCACCACCATTTCAATCAAGCCGTCGTCAATTAAGATGGACATTCCGGGCGTCACATCGTTTTTTAAATTCGCATAAGTAATTGCCGCTTTCTCATTGTTTCCAAGGATTTCTTCCGTCGTCAATATAAACTTTTGCCCGGCAATAAGCTCAGCTCTCCCGCCCTCAATATCTTTCAACCTGATTTCCGGCCCCTTGGTGTCAAGCAGGGTTGCCACCTGCAGGCCAAGCTCCCCGCTTACCTTATTTACTCTGTCAAACTTTATCTTATGCTCTGCATGGGTTCCGTGGGAAAAATTAAAACGGGCGACGTTCATGCCTGCCAGCATCAACTCCCGTAATTTCTCTTCCCCCTCGCTTGCCGGTCCAATTGTACAAATAATTTTCGTTTTTCGCATAGCCATCTCCTTAACTGCTTTTTAACACTTTTATTTTTTCGTCACAAATTCCCTGAATTTTATATCCAATTTTTATATTTTCCCGAACAGCCCTTATTATTTTCCGGCTTATGATTTCCCCCGGCGCCAAAAGGGGAATCCCCGGCGGGTAAAGATTTACAAACTCGGCGGAAATTTTTCCCTCCGCCTCCTCCAGCTCTACTTCCTCGCAGGCCATTCTGTATGCCTCCCACAAATTTAGGGCTGCAGAAGGTTTTAAGTCTAAACCATATAAAAATGATTTACCAAAAGACGTTTCTCCCTCTTCCTTGCTTTTAAAAGAGAGCTGCGCCTCCTGCCCGACTTTCAATTTTTTATCCGCTTCTTTTTTTATTGCTCCCAGTTCCCCATCAATTTCCACTAAAGCCCCGCTAAGACGGTCAAACCCGGCTTCCTCGTCCATCATGGTTAAAATGGCAACCACACAATTCCCCGAAGCCATTTCCATCTGCAAATGATATCTTTCTCTTAAAATATCATAAAGTTCCTGCCCTGTCATCATAAAATCAGTAACGGATATTACAAGTTTCCCCGGCTCCGTCAAAGGGCATACTCTTATATACCGGCATTTTTCTATTTTTTTCAGGAATGAATTTCTCATGAAAAGCAGCCGACTTAACCTTTGATATCCTTCTTCGGCAGCAAGATGCATCGCCTCGTCAATCCCAGCCATCAACAAATAGGAAGGACTGCTCGATTGATAAATGCGAAGATATTTTCTTAAAGCTTCCCCGTCCGTCCATTTTCCGTTTCTGTGAATCAACGCGGTCTGCGTGGGCGCCGGCAACGTTTTGTGGACGCTGTGTATGACAATATCCGCCCCCTCCTCCACTGCGCTTTGCGGATAATCCGGGTGCATACCAAAATGCGCGCCGTGAGCCTGGTCCACAATCAGCGGAATTCCATACTCATGCGCCAAATCCGTTATTTTTCTTACATCAGATGTAATTCCCTCGTAGGTAGGCGACGTAATGACAATCCCCGCAATCAATTCCCGCGCGGCTTCTTCGCCGGAACTTTCTTTTTTTAAAATACCCTCTATCACTTTCCGCAAGCTATTCTCTGCAACCGGACCGGCAATATGATACCCCTGCACCTGCTCTGGATACACATAATATAATTCCATGCGATTTAAAAAAGCCGCATGGTATACGGCTTTGTGGCAATTTCGAGAAATTATCAGTTTTTTCCCCCGCTCGGCAACCGCCGAAACAGCGCTCAATATCCCCGCCGTACTGCCGTTTACAAGGAAATACGTTTCCTCCGAATGGTACAGCTTCGCCGCATACTCCTGAATATCCTTTATCACGGCCGACGGCTGATGCAGGTTATCAAATCCATCAATTTCTGTTATATCATATTTATATACCCCCGCCAGCGGCCCGCTCTGTGAACTTCTCTTATGCCCCGGCATGTGAAAGGGGTAAAAATCACTTTTGCTATATTCCTCCAGATTGTCAAACAATCTTTTTTTCATCCTGCCGTCCTTACTTTTGTCTTTCTTACATTAGCAACATTTCCCTTGCGCAGACGAAGCGTCTCCAGCAAAGAACAATACTTATCGGCCGCCGTCACAATCCACGCTTCCCTGCAAAGAGGCGGAAAAAATGTAAGCGGCCACATATGCTTCTTGATAATATCCTTTTCCCGCAAAGTTAAATGATATTCCTTCTCAGCATTTTCAAGGGCAATGCCCGGATGATAAAAACCGTGCAGTCTTCGATAATTTTCTCTGGTTTTATCATGCCAATCATATAAAAAATAGTCATGCAGCAACGCTCCGCGTATCAATTCCCTCTTACTGCACTCAATTCCCAAAAAATTGCTGATGGCAATGCTCTGCGCTGCAACATCCATACAATGACGTTGCACCGGTATGCTTCCATGCTGAATATAATTTCTCGTGCTTCGGAAATTCTCCGAATTTAATATATCCGATGCATTTTCCTTGAGCAAAAGATAAAATTCCCTCCTCTGCTCATATTGCTTTCGGATTTTTTCAACATGCTTTTTATATTTTTCGGACTTATCCCTCATAATTCCATCCCTGATGATTTATTACTGCGAACAACCAGTCAAGTAACCGCCCGTAAACATTTAACGACTGCTCGCGGAAATCTGATGCCCTGCGGCCTGCTATGCCGCCACCTAAAACAGTATCCCATAATCCCATATCATATAATATTTCCATTATCACGTAAAAAATGCCCAGAGCCGGAATCGAACCAGCGACACGAGGATTTTCAGTCCTC
>JAMPGS010000192.1 GCA_023663815.1 Clostridium sp. | reverse complement strand
GCTGAAAGCTACAATTCAGGCAATGGCAAAGCCGGCAATCTGCCTGAAAAACAACGGGCGGATTACCGGCTTTTTGTGTTAACACTTAGCGTTTGGCCAAAGGTTAAGCTTGGGGCAGCAGGCTGGAGGGCACGGCCTGAGCCCGCCCGGCGTGGGGAATATCGGTATATTCGGCAATATCCCGGCTGGTGGTGACAAGATCCTGTAGGCTGAGATTATGCACGGAACTGTTGCCGGTTATGCGGGCAAAGGTTTTCAGCTCCGCCAGGGATACGTTGAGGAAGTTGGCGGTGCGCTGGGCAGCGGCTTCCACCTGTAGCCTGGCCCGCAGCTCCGGGTTTTGGGTGGCGACGCCTACCGGGCAGTTGCCGCTGCCGCAGATACGATATTGCTGGCAGGCGGCGGCAATCAGGGCGGCGCTGGCAATGGCCACGGCGTCGGCGCCCAGGGCCAAGGCTTTGGCAAAATCAGCGGAAACCCGCAAGCCGCCGGTGATCACCAGGGAGAGATCGGAGTTTACGGAATCAAGATATTTTCTGGCCCGGCGCAGGGCGTATATGGTGGGAACCGTGGTGGCCTCCCGCAGCAGCAGCGGGCTGGAACCTGTGGCGCCGCCCCGGCCGTCGATAGTGACAAAATCCGCCCCGGCATAAACGCAAACCGCCAAGTCCTGCTCAATGTTGCCGGCGGCAATTTTTAGGCCGATGGGCCGCCCGCCGGAGCGCTCCCGCAGCATATCCACCATGGCCTTAACGTCGGCCGGGGAGTTCAGCTCCGGAAATTTGCTGGGGCTTTGCACGTCTTCTCCCGGCTTTTTGCCTCGCAGGGCGGCGATTTCCGCCGTTACCTTTTCGCCGGGCAGGTGGCCGCCCATGCCGGGCTTGGTGCCCTGGCCGATTTTAATCTCGATAGCGTCGGCAGCCTGCAAATTGGCGTCGGTTACGCTGTATTTGTTGGGCACGTATTCAAATATGTATTTATAAGCGGCGGCCTGCTCCTCCGGCAGAATCCCGCCCTCGCCGCTGCACATTGCGGTTTTGGCCAGGGCAGAGCCTTTGGCCAGCGCCACCTTGATTTCCCGGGAGAGGGCGCCAAAGGACATATGGGAAATATAGACGGGGTTTTCCAGCACCATCGGTTTTTGGGCCCGCCGCCCGATGACGGTTTGGGTGTTCACCGGGGCGTCGTCTGCCAGCGGGGATTTGGCCAACTGAGCGCCGATCAGCAAAATATCGTCCCAGCTGGGCAGGGGCATTTGGGTGCCCATGGAGCCGCCGATGGTTTTGCCGGTTGTGGCCATTTCGTGAATTTCCGTCATATAGTGGGCGGAGCTATCCTCCCGGAGATATTGCTCGTCATAGGCCAAGCTTTGGTTGGTGGTGCCGGCGCTGGGGGCAGGCGGGGTTGCGGGTTCCTCGTCAATCCGAACAAATTTGCTGATCGGTTGGTGGCAGATAGGGCAATCCGCCAGCTCGCTCAGCTTTTTGCCCTCTTTTTCTTCATCAAAAATTTTACCGCAGATTGAACATTTGTAAACAGCCATATTGTGCCTCCTGATATTTTTTAATAATATTTATTCTTAATTAATATTATAACGTATGCCGGAAAATAGTCAAGCAGAAATGGCAATTTGAACAATCTTGCTTGGATTGTATAAAATAGTAGAATTGAAAAATTTTGTTTGCTTTCTTTTTGCAGATGATATATAATATAAGTGGAGAAATTTTTAAGAAAAAAAATTGTTGGCAATATTGGGAGAGCTGAGGGCATAAGCTGAGGATATAAAATGAAAAAAGTTGGCAAGTTGCTACTCAACCTGGGCGGAGGAATTATCGGTTTTGCGATTGGTTATTATGTTGTATCAATGATTTTACGCTAGTAGTTAGTAGTTAGTAGTTAGTAATTAGTAGTTAGGAGATGGGAGTATGAGGAGTAAGTTTGGTTGGTGGCTGGCGTTGTGCTTGCTGCTGGCAGGCGGGCTGCTTGGCGGCTGCGGAGAGCCTGCCCCCAAGGCGGAGGCCGGCGCTTTAACCTGCACGGTGGAAATCCGCTGCGATGTTTTGGTGGGCAATGCAGAAATGACGAACGAGGATATTTTGCCCTATATCCCGGAAAACGGCGAAATTTTGGCGGCCACGGAGGTATCCTTCAACGAGGGCGCCACGGCTTTGGACGTTTTGAAAAGCGTAGCCCAGGAGCAAAAAATGCAGCTGGATTTTGAGCAAAGCCCGGCTTATGGCGCATATGTTAAAGGGATTAACAACATATACGGCAAGGAGCTTGGGGATATGAGCGGTTGGCTTTATCAGGTTAACGGGGAAAGCCCCAGCGTGGGGTGTTCTTCCTATCAGCTGGCGGACGGCGACAAGGTGGTTTGGCAATATAGCGCAGATATGAGCGCTGAAACGGAGGATGATGCGGCCTAGGCAGGTAGGCGTGCCTGCGAAATTATTTGATGTGTTTTGCTGTTTAAAACCCATTGATCCATAAGTTATGGACCCAATTTTACAATTAAGGTATACTTTGTTTGCTAGCCGGGTGGCTATTAGATTTTGTATGTTTTCTTTGTAAGCCCAGGGGGCTTATTTTTTGTGCTTATAAAACTGCCGCAGGGAGGTTTTGAGGCCTGATTTGCTTGCTGCAGAGCTTTTGAGAAGTTTTGTTGAAAGGGGGTAGGCTTTATGGCTGGAAAATTTTATGCTGAGCTGCTTCCGCCGAACAGATGGGCCCTGCCGTTTGGGAGCTGTTGGAACTTTTGGGGCGGCAGGGCTGGCTTGCGGTTGGTTTGTTGAGTGAAGAATCTGCGGTTATACTTATAATAGATGAAAAAATTTTTGTGCAAACCCTGAGAAATCAGGGAGCGCAAAGCTATGGCGGCTGAATTGCAACGTTTTTTTAGGGCAATGCGGGTTTCAGCAGGGCCCAACAGGCCTTGACGCAAAGCTATGGAGTAAGTTGCGGTTCGCAAAGCATTGGAGGCTAAAAAGCATTGGAGGCTAAAGAGTTTTTGGCAAGGCTTGGTCCTGCCACCAGATACTTTGCACTTTATGGTTTTTTTAGCAAGGAAAGGAAAATTGTTTATGGGGAAAACAACAAAAATGAACAAAAGCAGATTTTTGCCGACAAACGCCGTTTGTAATGAGGAAAAGTTTACAAAAAAAAATGCTGCGGTTTGGTCAGCATAGGGAGGGATACTGAAAATGAAGAAATCGTTGAAAAGCTGGGCCGGAAAGCATCTGAACCGCCAGCATTGGATTTGGTCTGTAATTTTGGCGGTTGGGTTGGCCGTGGGCCTTGGTTTTGCTTACGTTCTGCCCTCTGTCTTTGCTGAGGCCGATAGCGAGGAAGGGCATGTGCATAACCTGCTTTGCTATGAGGGCGTTGAGCTGGCTTGCGCCGAGGCTGAGCAGCAAACGGAGCATGTGCATAACCTCAGCTGCCTGGCGGGGGTTTCCCTGGCTTGCACCGAGGAGCATGCGCATAATATTGCCTGCTTTGCCGCTGCCAGCGAAACTCTGGTTTGCGGCGTAGCGGAGGGGCAGGAGGCCTGGCATATGCACGGCCAGCCTGGTTATGAGTGCGTGGCGGTTAAGCTTTTAACCTGCGCCATCCCTGAGCATAGCCACACCGAGGCTTGCCTGCCTGAGCAGCCTGCCAAGCAACCGGTTTTGGTGCGGCCTGATAACGGCGGCGACGGCTGGTATGTTATTGACACCGGCGTTGAGGAAAGCAACGACCCCGTGCAGCCCGACGACAATGCCGAGCCTGTGCCTGATGATGATTTTGGCGGTTTTGCCGGCGATGATG
>JAMPGS010000191.1 GCA_023663815.1 Clostridium sp. | reverse complement strand
CGGTAATGATAACCGGCGACCACGTGGATACTGCCTTTGCCATCGCAAAGGAGCTGGGAATTGCAAAGGAGCGGGAAGCGTGCATGACCGGGGCGGAAATAGAGGCCATGGACGAGGGGGAATTTCAGGAAAAGGCCGGGGATATCCGCGTGTTTGCCAGAGTTTCGCCGGAACACAAGGTGCGGATTGTGGAGGCTTTAAAGGCAAAAGGGAAAATTGTGGCGATGACCGGGGACGGCGTCAACGACGCGCCCTCCCTGAAAGCGGCCGACGTGGGGATTGCCATGGGGAAAGAGGGCACCGATGTGGCGAGAGATGCGGCTGACCTCGTGCTTACGGACGATAATTTTGCCACCATTGAGAAGGCGATGAAGGAGGGCAGAGGGATTTATGAAAATATCCGCAAGACCATTTTGTTTTTGCTGTCCTCCAATTTTGGGGAAATTATCACCATGCTTGCGGCGGTGCTGGCAGGATTTCCCGCGCCCTTAAAGGCCAGTCATATTTTGTGGATTAACCTGATAACGGATTCCATCCCGGCTCTTGCGCTGGGGATGGACAAAAACGACGGCGAGGCTCTCATGAAAGAGGAGCCCCGAAAAAGCTCCGACAGCTTATTTTCCCACGGAGGGCTTAGTTGTACGCTGTGCTATGGGGTGGTGATTGGGGTTATCAGCCTTCTTGCTTTTTTGACGGTTCCATACGGTGAGCTGATAAGGCAGAACCTTCCGGTCACCATTCAAAATCTGGAAAAGATACTTCGCTTGTCTCCGATTTTAAACAAGGCGCAGACCCACGCGTTTACCGTGCTGGGAATGAGCCAGCTAGTACATGCGGTGGGAATGAGGGATACAAATAAATCAGCCTTTAAAATGAAGCATTTGGAAAACAAATACATGCTTGTGGCGTGGACTGTGGGACTTGCCCTGCAGGCGTTAGTGACGGAAGTGCCATACTTTATAGAGCTTTTTGGCACCAGCCGTCTTAGCCTTTCAGAGTGGGGAATGTTAGGGGTTCTCTCTTGTATGCCTTTGGCAGTTCATGAGCTCCTTATTCTATCGGAGGTTCTTTTAAAACGGGCGGAGGCAAAGGCGTCACAGGATACGGGCGAAAGCCAGAATCATCAGGATGACCGCTCCAAGCCAAGTGAAGCTGCAGGAGCCCTTTAGTGCAAGAAGCTGTCCGGTTAAAAGGCCGAGCTTTAGCGCAAAAAAGTGGATAACCGTGGTGATAATTAAAAGAATCACGGGGGATAAGGATACTGTCCCGGTGCAGAGCCCCGCGGAGATATTGTCAATGGAAAGCGCAAGGGCAAGGAGGGCGGCTTCTTTGCCGGAGAGCACGGCCTTGTCGTCCCCGTTTATCTTTTGCGAGAGGCCATCGGTGGTTAAGTTTGATTCCCGGTGATTTTTTGAAGCAAAAGCGTCATAAAATTTATAAATAGAGAGGAGAAAAAGCACAAGAAAAGAAATTCCTTTTGTAAGTCCGTCGGGAATCAGCGAAAGAAGCAGGTTCCCGGCAAACAGGGAAAGGGTCAACATTCCCCCTGAGAGCAGCGCGATGATGGACAGGGACAGGAAGGGCACACGCACTTTTTCCACTCCGTAGGACAATCCCGCGGCAAAAGCATCCATGGAAAGGACAATCACCAGCAATAGGAAAAAATAAATTGATAAAGTCATATTAATTTGCCTGCTGCTGTCTTTAATATTTGCTATATCATATTCCGGTGTGGTATAATTTGCTTATAAAACGATGAAAATTTTGTCGTTACGAGCAGAAGAAAGGTACAAAAGTTATATGACGAATCAAAAGGTATGCATAAGCGCCGGAAAGACAGGCGCTAAAGAGTATTCCATGTTGGAGAAATATGCCAGCCAAGGATGCAGGATTGCCTTCATGGATACAAACAAGGAACTTGGAAGGGATATAAAGGCTGAATTGGAGCGGCTTTACAATGCGAGGGTGTTTTTTTTCCACGGCAATGTGGAAAGCGAGGAGGATAGGGATATTTTTTTCGCCGCCGTGCAGGAGATGTATGGGAGGATGGATTATATTCTTTGGCCGGGGGAGTAAATAGTTGAAGAATTTTTGTGGGAGTGGAAAAAACAGCGAAAGCTTGAAAGCGCACGAGATGGTTTAGGAACGCGGGAAGCGGCTGAAAATTGTTCTAGGTGAAGATGTACTGGGAGGACCGTAGCGGAACTGGAATAAAAACATAAGAAGGAGGTAGACTATGAAGCTAATTTTTGTAGGTGCAGCCCATGAAGTGACGGGAAGCTGTCATTACTTAAATGCCTGCGGCAAGCATATACTGGTTGACTATGGCATGGAGCAGGGGGTGAATGTTTTTGAGAACTGCGATTTGCCGGTAGCCGAGGCGGACGTTGATTATGTGCTGCTTACCCATGCGCATGTTGACCATTCCGGTATGATTCCGCAGCTTACGGCCAGAGGCTTTAGGGGACATATTTACGCGACGGAGGCGACGGCGGATTTGTGCAGCATTATGCTCCGCGACTGCGCCCATATCCAAATGCAGGAGGCGGAATGGAAGAACCGCAAGGCAAAGCGGCGGGAGGGAATGGAGGCCAGCGAGCCGGTTTATACCATGGAGGATGCGGACGCGGCAATCAAGCGGATTATTCCCTGCAGCTATGGAAAAGAAATTGAGCTTTGCGAGGGGATAAAAATTCGCTTTACCGACGTGGGGCATCTTCTTGGCTCCGCCAGCATCGAGGTTTGGGCGACGGAGGAGGGAAATACAAAGAAGATTGTTTTTTCCGGAGATATTGGGAATAAAAACCAGCCGCTTATCAAAGACCCCAGCTTGACGAAAACGGCTGATTATGTGGTGATGGAAGCCACTTACGGCGACAGGTACCATGGGGAAAGCACCGTTGATTATGTGACGGAGCTGTCGCAGATTATTAAAAGAACCTTTGACAAGGGCGGAAATGTGGTGATTCCCTCCTTTGCGGTAGGCAGGACGCAGGAGATTTTGTATTTTCTGCGGAAGATAAAAGCGGACAGGCTGGTGGAAGGCCATGAGGATTTTCCGGTTTACGTGGATAGTCCGCTGGCGGTGGAAGCTACCAACATTTTTTATAAAAACGACGTAAACTGCTTTGACGAGGAAGCCATGCAGCTGGTGGAGGCGGGCATCAATCCTATTTCGTTTCCGGGGCTTCATCTCACGATTACCAGCGAGGAATCAAAGGCCATCAATTTTGATTATGAGCCCAAGGTGATTATTTCCGCGTCGGGTATGTGCGAGGCGGGACGAATCCGCCATCACTTAAAGCACAATCTCTGGCGGCCTGAGTGTACGATTCTTTTTGTGGGATATCAGGCGGTAGGAACGTTGGGACGGGCGTTAATCGAAGGGCTAAAGGAAGTAAAACTTTTTGGCGAGACAATTTATGTGCGCGCTTCTATTCAAGGGTTAGTAGGAATGTCGGGCCATGCCGACAAAAATGGGCTGATTGAGTGGGTAAAGGGTTTTGAGGAAAAGCCGCGAAGAGTGTTTATTGTCCACGGCGACGACGATTCGTGCAAATCTTTTGCGGAATGTCTGAAGGTTGAGCATGGGTTTAAAACCTATGCGCCCTACAGCGGGACGGAATTTAATCTGCTTACGGATAAGGTGGAATACGAGGCGGAGCCGATTCCTGTGAAGAAGAAAGCAAGGGTATCCGACGTATTTACGCGGCTTTTGGCGGCTGGGCAGAGGCTGCTTGCGGTTATACGTAAAAATGAGGGCGGTGCGAATAAGGATTTGGCGAGGTTTGCGGATCAGGTGAACGCTTTGTGCGATAAGTGGGAAACATGAAGGGAATAACTAAGTCTGCCAAACACGCAGACAAAGT
>JAMPGS010000190.1 GCA_023663815.1 Clostridium sp. | reverse complement strand
CCGCACGGCCAAGGCGCTGCTGGGGGAGATCCGCCGGCACACTCCGATTATTTTGGTGGATTTTCATGCGGAAACCACCTCGGAAAAGCTTGCCTTGGCCAATTATCTGGACGGCCAGGTGACGGCGGTTTGGGGCACCCACACCCATGTGCAAACCAACGACGCCCGCCTGCTGCCCAGAGGCACGGCCTATCTTACCGACGCAGGCATGACCGGAGCCAGGGATTCCGTTTTGGGGGTGGAAACGGAGGGCGTGGTGGAGAGGTATCTCAGCGGGCGGCCGCAGCCTTTTGCCGTGGCCCAGGGGCCGGCGATTTTGAACGGCCTGCTGCTGGAGTTTGATTCCGCCGGCCGGGCCCATAAAATCCAAACCGTCAACCGGGAGCTGGGCCTGGTTTAGGCCAAAAACAACCTTCTTTTGCGGGGCAACTCCACGGAGCGTTTGTTGTTTTCCAGGGCAAACGCTGCTATAATGTGGAGGAACGCTTAAAGTAAAAGGAGGTTTAGTTTATGAAATTCACAGCGTTTAACGGCAGCCCGGCGGGGCAAAACAGCGCCACCGCCCGTATGCTGACGGCTTTTTTGGCGGGGGCGGCCAGGTCGGCGAGGCCACTCGGCAGCAGCTGGAGCGCCCTTTGATGAGCACGGCGGATTATGTAAAATTTTTGGGAATGTAAGTGTCTGTATCTAAATAAATGCCCGGAAATTATTGCAAAAAGCGGCGTATTGTGCTAAACTATTGTTAAGCCTGCAATCGGCGGATATGATAGGAGGAAAAATCAGTGATATTTTTAGCCAAGGCTGCGCAAATCAGCCGGGCGGGCCTGGCGGCGCTGCTGCTGGGGGCGGTTTTAGGCTTTGGGTTGCCCGCTTGGGCCTGGGCGGATACCCCGGCGGAGCAGGAAGCGGTCAGCCAAATTTACGCCATATATGCCAACGGCCAGGGGGCAGGCGGCAATACGCATAGCGATAACGAGTATAACGGCAATAATATAGAGGAAAATCCGGGGGGCGTTTACGAGCCCACCCCCGGTTATCTGGAGCCGGAGCCAAATTCGGGGGCTAGCCAAACCACGGTAGACAGCCAAAGTCCGGCTAATAACCAAACCCCGGCTAATAGCCAAACCCCGGATAATAACCAAAATTCGGATAATAACCAAAATCCCGATAATAACCAAAATTTGGCTGCTGACCCCAACCAGGCCGAGCCGCCGGAGCTAACCGAGCCGGCCCAGGATTTTCCGCCCCTGTCGGATAGCTTGCAGGTGCTGCTTTGGCAGGCGGAGGATCAGGTTAACCGCCGCACCGAGGTTGTGCCTGTGCATTTGGCCCTGCGGGGAGAGTATCTGCCCAGCGACGTTCCGGCTATGGCGGTTTCCGGCCGCACTTTGGTGCCGGTGCGGCTGATCAGCGAGCAAATGCAGGCCAGCGTGGCCTGGGAAAAAGCCACCAACACCGTAACCGTAAGCCAAGGGGGCAAAACCATCGTGCTGACCATCGGCAGCAGCACCGCCCTGGTGGACGGCCGCCCGGTGCAGGTGCCGGATAAGGTGAGCGTTTCTTTGGTAACCTATCATGGTACGGCCCGCACCATGGTGCCGGTGCGCTTTGTGGTGGAAAACCTTGCCGCCTCGGTGAATTATGACCAAGCCCGGCGGGTGGTGAATATTATCCCGCCGCTGCTGGAGCCCACCGAACCAGGGGAGGAGCCGCCCGCAGAGCCGCTGCCGGAAATTATCCCGCCGCCGGGGCTGGACGAAAACGGCAACCTGCTGCGCCGGGTGGTGGTGGACCCTGGCCATGGCGGCTCGGATCCCGGCACCAACGGCAGCGGTCGGGAGGAGAAATCCGTCAACCTGGAGGTATCCCTGAAGCTGCAAACGGCCCTGGAAAATTTGGGCTATGAGGTGATTATGGCCCGCAGTGCCGACGATTACGTTTCCCTGCTGGATCGGGCCGCCCTCACCGTGCAGGCGGACGCCCCGGTTTTTGTCAGCGTGCATTGCAATTCCGCTGCAAATATCCCCAGCGCTAACGGCATTGAAACCTACGCCGCTCCGGAGGATAAGGAGGACGCCGCCTTGGCAGCCTATATTCAACGGGAGCTGATTGCCGCCACCGGCGCTAAGGATAGGGGGGTGAAAACCTCGTCTCTGGTGGTGCTCACCCACAACGTCGCCCCCGCCTGCCTGGTGGAGATCGGTTTTATGAGCAACAAGGAGGAATGCGCCAAAATTACGGCGCAGGTATATCAGCAAAAGCTGGCGGAGGCCATTGCCGCCGGGGTGGAGGCTTATTTTTCCGCTAGGGCGGAGGAGAATGCGGCGGCCTAGCCCAAAGGCGGCCCGGAAAATTTGGCGGCTGAAGAATATATTAAATAAGTTTAAAAAATATTTAAGCCAAATATTTTAAATAAAAGCAAGAGCAAGGAGGTAAAGAAATGACAACAGAACCAAAAACCCAGGGGCCACTCTCCCCGGAGATGCTTCAAAAGATGGACGCCTACTGGCGGGCTTGCAACTATCTGGCGGCGGCTCAGCTCTATCTTTTTGATAATCCTCTGCTGAAGAAACCCCTAACCCTGGAACACATCAAACCAAATGTGGTGGGCCATTGGGGCACCGTTCCCGGCCAAAATTTCATTTACACTCATCTCAACCGTATCATCAAAGAGCATGACCTGAATATGCTGTATATCAGCGGCCCGGGCCACGGCGGCAACGCTATGGTGGCCCAAACCTGGCTGGAGGGCTCCTATACGGAGGTTTATCCGGATATTACCCAGGACGAGGCGGGCATGAAAAAGCTGTTTAAGCAGTTCTCCTTCCCGGGCGGCATTTCCAGCCACGTGGCGCCGGAAACCCCCGGCTCTATCAACGAGGGCGGCGAGCTTGGCTATTCCCTGGCCCATGCCTTTGGCGCCGTGCTGGATAACCCGGATTTGATTGCCGCCACCGTGGTGGGCGACGGCGAGGCCGAAACCGGCCCCCTGGCCACCGCCTGGCACGGCAACAAGATTATCAACCCGGCCACGGACGGCACCGTGCTGCCGATTTTGCACCTGAACGGCTATAAGATCGCCAACCCCACCATTATGGCCCGTATCCCCAAGGAGGAGCTGACGGCTTTCTTCAAGGGCTGCGGCTGGAACCCCTATTTTGTGGAGGGCAGCGAGCCGGCGGATATGCACCAAAAAATGGCGGCGGCGCTGGAGGCTGCCGTGGCGGACATCAAGGCTATCAAAGCGGCGGCGGCCAAGGGAGACGCAGAACGCCCCGTTTGGCCCATGCTGGTTTTGCGCACCCCCAAAGGCTGGACGGGCCCCAAGGAGGTTGAGGGCAAAATTATCGAGGGCACTTTCCGGGCGCATCAGGTGCCTATTGTGGTTTCCAAGGATAAGCCGGAAAACGTGGCCCTGCTGGAGCAATGGCTGAAAAGCTATCACCCGGAGGAGCTGTTTGACGACAACGGCCGCCTGCGCCCGGATTTGCAGGAGCTGGCTCCCACCGGGGTGCGGCGTATGGGCTCCAACCCGGTTACCAACGGCGGCGTGGTCCATGACCTGCGCCTGCCGGATTTCCGGGATTACGCCGTGCAGTTTGAGGTTCCCGGCAGCGTTATGGCCCAGGATATGCTGGTGCTGGGCGGCTTTGTGCGGGACATTGTGCGGGATAATGCCGAAAGGCGCAACTTCCGGATCTTTGGCCCGGACGAAACCATGAGCAACCGCCTGGGCGCTGTGTTTGAGCTGACCAACCGCCAGTGGGACGCCGACCTGATGGTGAAGGACGACGAATTTTTGGCGGCGGACGGCCGGGTTATCGACAGCATGCTCTCCGAGCATATGTGCCAGGGCATGCTGGAGGGCTATCTGCTCACCGGCCGCCATGGCTTCTTCAACAGCTACGAGGCATTTATCCGCATAGTTGACTCCATGGCCTCC
>JAMPGS010000018.1 GCA_023663815.1 Clostridium sp. | reverse complement strand
AATGAATATTCCAGTCTGAACTAAGTCAGAATATGTAATCATCATTGGCAACGCCCTCCTTTCTTTTGTCTGGAGGGTTAGCCCCTCCGAAATGGAGGGCAGCCGCCCGGCTTTCTGGTTTCCCATGTTTTGAGTATAACATACGCCTTGTTATTTTTCCACCGCTTTTTCAGCAATTCCTCTTTTCAAATGATTAAAATTTTATAAATATTCCAACCGATATATTGTTTCATCAAAATAAAAACACCCTTTTAGGGTGCTATAATTTTTATTATTCTTCTCCATTTCTTTCTATATTATCAAGCGCATACTGCAATGCCATACCTATAAGTTCATTTCTGGAACGTTTGGTTTCCCTTGCAAGTTCATCATATTTTTGTTGCAGCTCTTTATCGATACGAATAGTCATAGTCACCATTTTATCTTCTTTAGGGGGAATTATAAATTTATTCATTTTTCAAAACCTCCTTCTTTTATTACATTATAGGATTAACTATTTCTTCATTTCTATATCAAAATATTGAAAGTTATAATTAATCATTATTTTATATTAAAATATTTACATCATTTTTATAATCATTTTATAATTTCATTTTTATATTTACTTTTAAAATCAAATTGTATATAATATTTATATGCTCATAAAAAACTTTTTCATATTACATAATCATGTTAAATAGATAAAAACTTTTAGAGGAATTTAATTATGAAAAACACGTTATATATTCGATTAATGACAATATTTACGGCTATTATAGGTCTTAATGCAGCTTTTTTGGTCTGTTATATACTTGCTTATTCACAATTTGTTGGAGAATTTCCCCGGACAAACGATTCTTCTGCCAATCGTACTATGGCTCAGGCTAATGATTCTCTAAATATAAGTGCTATGTCGCCTGCAAATGCCAGTCCAACTCCCCTTTCTCCGCTTGTCACTTACGAAAATATTACTGACATCGCCACACCATCTAGTTATGTAGAAGTTGATTATAACCCTGAAAAACAGAAAACTTTTGAAGAGCTTCAAGCAAAAAAAGAGCAGGAAAAACAAGAACCTACTTCCATTCCAGAACAAAACGTACAAGATAATTTTTCGCAAGAAAATTATACACAGACTACCCCTGTTCTAACAGAACACATGCAAGACAATTTTTCACAAGAATATTATGCACAGGCAATTCCTGCTCCAACACAAAATGTGCAAGAAACCGTTAATCAAAATAGCAATAACAATTCTTCCGGCAATGCCGATAATTTTTATACCTATTATAATCCTCACTTGCAGCAGACTACGGCTTCTTTTGTGCTTAATATAAGCAGTTTAGTATTCCATCTCCCAGAATGTAATGATGTGGCAAAAATGGCAGAAAAAAATTATGTAGAGTCTTATGCCACTTTTAATGAAATAATATCCCAAGGTTATCGGCCTTGCGGCCACTGTCTGAAAGACTATCCCAATATCAGCTACTCTAGTTCTTCTGACAATATTTATAACTCCAATATCGATAATAATACCTCTTTGCAACAAACAGAGGATACTTATATCATCAATACTGAATCTGGCTATTTTCACCTTCCCGACGGTTGCAAATACGCAATAAAGTATTCGCCGGAAGAAGTTTGCATAATTTCAAATAATTCTTTTGATGAACTAAAGTCTCAGGGCTACCTCCCCTGCCGCCATTGTTTTGGTTGATTTTTAATTATACTCTGCCGCCTCTGGTGCTTTTTAGCCAAAATATGAAATCCTTCGCAATAATTAAAGCTTCAATACAATTTCCCTTCATTTCAATACATTTTCCCTATAATTCCCTTTCAGGGCTAATTTTTTTCAATCATCAAGCCGATAACAACTATAGAAAAACCAACCAAGGAGGGTGATATTTATGAGCGTAAACGGAGTTACAGGCGCTAGTGAAGTATACAGCAGCTCATATGCTTCCAAAGCTAAAAGCGCCGAAACCAATACCGAAGTAAAGCAGGAAAGCGCAAAAGAAGCCGCTGCCGCCGCAAACACAGGCGCGGTATACGAGCCTTCTAAAGAGACAACAAAAGCTTCCGCCAAAACCTATAAACCAAACGCCGAACTTGTGGCAAAAATGAAAGCCGATTCCGATGCCAGAACCGCACAACTGCAGAGCATTGTAGAAAAAATGTTAAGCAAACAGGGACAAACCTACGGAAAGGCCAACGATATCTGGAGTGTTTTATCCAGCGGCAACTTTACTGTAGATGCAGCTACCAAAGCACAGGCGCAGGCCGATATCGCGGACGACGGCTACTGGGGCGTTTCCCAGACCTCGCAGCGTATTTTAGATTTTGCCTCAGCTTTAACGGGCGGCGACCCCAGCCAGATTGAGAAAATGCGTTCCGCATTTCTTAAAGGCTATAAGCAGGCAGAGAAAACTTGGGGCGGCAGCCTGCCCGGAATCTGCCAGCAGACCTATGACGCTGTTTTAAAGGGATTTGACAAGATGGCGGAGGACGCCAAGGTTCAGACAAATACAAGTTCAGATTCAGAGACAGAAACTGAAAAGTAAAAATTTGCTGCTTACAAATCACGGTATAGCTGTCGCGGCTATACCGTTTTTTTGTATTTATAATTTAATTGGCAACTACCTCAGTTGAGTAGAGAAAATTTCTCCTCCCCGCCGCGCGGCCTGCGCGCCGCTTTTACGGCTTCTCCTCTGCACGGGGATATGTACCACAGCAAAGGGACGCCCCGCGCGGAGCATCCCTCCCATTTCTTTATCAGCTACACATTTTTTACTATCAAAATCCTATCCCCCGGCTTCACCTCGTCGGAGGTAAGCTCATTGGTCTGCTTAATCACCGAAACCGGCACATAATAACGCTTCCCGATATCCCAAAGGCTCTCACCATCTTTCACCATGTAAACGGCAATTCCCGGCAGCGCCTCCATCTTTTCCATGTCCGGTTCCGACACGATGACCTGCTCCACAATCTTTTCCTGCCATTTTAAGTAAACGTTGGACCTAAAATAAAGCACGCACTTTACATCCACTTCCACATTGTCAATAATAGCAACCGTTATTTGGTCTACAAACGCCTGAACAGGATAAATGCAGTTTTCCGTAATCCCCTCGGCCTCCAAAACATAGCTGAAAGGAATGGTTCCTTTAATCACGCCGTACCGATTTTCTTCCGTGCTGCACTCATAAAAAATCTGCATGTTCACCACGCCGGTCAGTTCAATGCCTCCCTCAGTCACATTTTGGCCGCTGATTTGGAGATTACTGGCCGTGTGCAGTATCTTGTGCATCGCCGCTTTCTCGTCCTCGCACTTAAAATGGCCTGAAAGCTTCGTCTTTCCGCTGCTCTTTGACAAAAGTTTCCTGAAATCCGCATTTTTTTCCAAAACGGAAACCTCTTTCACAACTCCGTAAACGTCCGCAAGAATGTCGATTTTTTCTTCCTCATAAATGCAGATATCCATATCTAAACATTGTTCAAAGGTGATAACTCTCTCCTCGCCGTCAAAATCCGGCCTCACTTCCACCTCGCGGTCCTCCGCAAAAAACCGTATTTCAGGTATCATTCCTTCCGCCGCGCCGGGACAGTCCAGACTTCCGGCAAAGGGCAGCGTCGTCTCATAATGGCAAATCTCCCCTTCTTCCCCCTCTCCTCTGTAAAGGAAAAAGGCCCGCAGCTCTCCCTGAACTCCGATTTTATCTTCCAGCACCTTAAACTCCACCGCTTCCGGTACTATTTCCGACCAAATCATTGTTAGGATATTTGGAAAGCTCCCCGGAATTTCCACTTCCTCTTTTATCCTGAAAATATCCTTTTTCTTGATAGTCATTGCCGCTATATCCAGTGATTTTTTCCGAAATTCTATCGGTTCCTCACTGTACAAATCCACGGCAGTTTCCTCGTCATGAATTTCCTCGCAGGACAAAAAAAGCGTTACCAGCGACTGGACGCTGAGCTTCCGGGAGTTAATCAGGTTGACGCTCAAATCCTCCAGCTCCCAGTTTACGTTTACATTGTCCCCCGCCCTGATTCCTTCCATAAAAACCACTTCGTCAAAGGGAATAGCTCCTTCCATATTCGCCACGTCCCCCCGCTCCGGCGCGGCCTGCTCCGTCAAATAAAGCACATGAAAATTCAGCTTGCCCTTTACGCCCACGTGGTCGTCGGTGACCTTTATCTCCTCGATTGTTACATTTCCTCTATCCATAATCAGCTTTGCAGCGTCTGGTCTGGAATCGGATATAATCACATCATCTTCAAGAGTCATCTGCGTCTGAGCTTTGCATTTGATACAATCCGTATGTATATTTCGTTTGATTAATTCCACAAAAATACCTCCCCGGCATCTACTTATTGTAAATGTATGCGGGGGAGGGAAATTGTATGCAGCAAACATTGTCTTGCTTTTTAAGACAACTTATTATAACAAACGCCGCTTGCTTTCCAAATCAGTTTATTGTAACAACTGCTGTCTCGCTTTACGAATCGGCTTATTCCATCAAACGCTGACTTGCTTTGCAATTCGGCTTATTGCAACAAATGCTGCTCTTCTTTCCAAATCAGCTTATTACAATAAACGCCGCCTTGCTCTGCAAATCAGCTTATTCCATCAAACACATCCTATTAATTCACTAACATCATCAATATGATACCGCCTCATATACGCCTCAATCCCCTCTATCACCTCCACGGTAGTATAGGGATTTGCAAAATTCATTGCGCCAACTGCCACGGCGCTGGCTCCGGCCAGCAAAAATTCTATGGCGTCGTCGGCCGTTGCAATACCGCCCATTCCGATAACCGGAATTTTTACCGCATGGCTTGCCTGATAAACCATGCGCACGGCCACCGGCTTAATGGCAGGGCCGGAAAGTCCGCCGGTCTTGTTTGCCAGCACAAAGGTTCTCTTATGGATATCAATTTTCATTCCCGTTAAAGTATTTATCAGGGAAATAGCGTCCGCCCCCGCCGCCTCGGCCGCTTTCGCCATCTCCGTAATATCCGTCACATTGGGGCTGAGCTTCATAATCACAGGCTGTCTCGCCTTTGCCTTTATCTGGGAAGTAATATCGTAAAGACAGTCCGCCTTCTGCCCAAAAGCAATGGCTCCCTCCTTCACATTGGGACAGGACACATTGATTTCCAGCATATCCGCCTTTGTATCCCCAAGCTTTTCCACCACTTCAAGATAATCCTCCACACGTTTGCCGCAGACATTGACAATAACTCTTGTATCATACTGCCGGAGAAAAGGAAGGTCCCTCTCCATAAACACGTCGATGCCGGGGTTCTGCAGCCCGATGGCGTTCAACATTCCGCCGTAGGTTTCCGCTATCCGCGGCGTTGGATTCCCCGGCCACGGCACATTAGCTACTCCTTTTGTCACTACCGCTCCCAGCCTGTTCAAGTCCACAAAATCGCTGTACTCCATGCCGGAGCCAAAAGTTCCAGAGGCCGTCATCACGGGATTTTTAAACTCCACCCCTGCAATTGTCACCTTCGTATTCATCAGATATCCACCTCCCCGGCCTCAAACACAGGCCCCTCCGTACAGATTCTTGCGTTATTCACATAGGAGTGCGCATCCTTTCGGACGGTTCTGCACACACAGCCAAGGCAGGCCCCCACTCCGCAGGCCATTCTCTCTTCCAGAGACAAATAGGCCTTGATTCCCTTGCCCCCGGCGTAGGCCTTGACCGCCCGTAGCATAGGCATAGGGCCGCAGGCCATAATCACGTCCGCCTCTATCCGCGCTCTCTCCACAACGGTAAGCACGTTTCCTTTTGTTCCCACGCTTCCGTCCTCAGTGGCAATATAAACCTTCCCATATTTTCTTAAATCCTCTTTTAAGAAAAGCTGTCCATCCCGATAGCCTGCGACAATTACCGGCTCCGTTCCCGCCTCTGCAAGCTCCTTTGCAAGCTGAACCATGGGCGGGATGCCGATTCCGCCGCCCAAGAGTATCACTCTTTTCCCAATTCCTTCTAAAACAGGAAAACCGTTGCCTAAAACCCCTAAAATCTGAACCTCCTGTCCCGGCTTCCAGCCGGAAAATTCCTCGGTTCCTTTACCCGCAAGACGGTATACAATTCTAAGCGTACCTTTTTCCCTATCCGCTTCACAGATACTTAAAGGTCTAGGGAGCAGCCGGGAGCCGTCCAATGGATAGATACCGATAAACTGTCCGGCGCGTGCCCACCCCGCAAGCCCTGTTTCCAGCCATAAATCAAAAATATTTTCCGCAGGCATTTCTTGAGATAACACCCGTGCTTTTGCCTTTATTTTTGTCTTTTCTTCTCCTCCCATCTTTCTGTCCCTTTCACTCGTCATAAACGTTCTCCCTCCTGCAATCATTCCTGCTCTTTCCTCTGATACACAACCTTTCCGTCGCAAATGGTATAATACACAACTCCGGGAAGCTCCTCCCCAATAAACGGCGAGTTGGAGGCCTTGGAGGCAAACTCCAAAACCTTCCAGCGTTCCTCCGGGTGGAACAGCACAAGGCTTGCCGCCGCTCCCTCCTCAAGCCTGCCGCCGTCAAGACCGTACAGCCGACAGGGCGCGGCACTCATTCTTTCTATCAATTGCGGCATCGTCAAATATCCCTTTTGCACGAGCTCCCGGATTCCAAGGGAAAGCGCAGTCTCCAAGCCAATAATCCCGCTAGGCGCTTCAGTAATTGATTTTTCCTTTTCTGCCCTCGCGTGGGGGGCGTGGTCCGTGGCAATCAAATCGATAGTTCCATCCCTTAAAGCCTCGATAAGCGCCAGCCTGTCGGATTCTTCCCGCAGCGGCGGATTCATTTTTGCAAGGGTTCCCTTCTCAATTGCCGCCTCCTGCGTCAAGGTAAAATGATGAGGCGTACATTCCCCATGGACGCGCGCTCCCTTTACCTTTGCCTCCCGCAAAAGCTCCGCCGCCTCCTTGGTGCTGATATGCTGAATCACCACCTCGGCCCCCGTCTCAAGGGCAAGCTCTAAATCTCTTT
This sequence comes from Clostridium sp., assembly GCA_023663815.1. Classification (GTDB taxonomy): domain Bacteria; phylum Bacillota; class Clostridia; order Lachnospirales; family Lachnospiraceae; genus Suilimivivens. The sequence continues at coordinate 29,355 of JAMPGS010000018.1, read as the reverse complement.
TTACCAAGTCAATCTCCGCCTCTCTGGGCGAGCCTTTTATGTGATAAAATTCCGCCGCCTTTCCCGCGTGAATACCGTTATTCGTTATTCTGGCAGGATTTTCCTCATGAAAGCTTATCGGTTTACCAATCTTTTTTACCTGTTTCATCGCCTCCCGCACCAGTTTCCCGTCAAGCAACGGAATCCCGTCGTCGGTAAACCCCGCCGCGCCGCTTTCTGCCAGTGTCTCCATATCTACCAGCTCTTTTCCCGCCATCCCTACGGTGACATTGGCGCAACTATTTATATGAATCCCTGTTTCCCTCCCTCTGGAAAGGACAAAAGCAAGGGTATCCGCGTTGTCCACAGGAGGCTTTGTATTCGCCATAAGCACAATCTCCGTAAACCCGCCGCGGACAGCCGCCGCCGCGCCGCTTGTAATATCCTCCTTGTAGGTAAAGCCCGGCTCTCTGAAATGGACATGGGTGTCCGCAAGCCCCGGCGCAATCAAAAGATTTTCGGCGTCAATCACCCGCACTCCTAAAGGCTCCCGTAGATTGCTTTTCCCATTCTCTCTGGCATCCTTGACAATTTTAACGATTCTCCCGTTTTCTATCTGCAAGTCGGCCCGGTAAAGCTTGTCCTTCACCGGGTCAACCACCGTACCGTTTTTTATAATAAGCATTTTCTTTCCGCCTTTTTATTCCTGCCGCCGCAGAATCAACCACTTCGCCTACCCTCAATCCTCCGCATGATCGATAACTATATGTCCTCCCGACCACACCTTTTTCCCAGACCAATCCTCGTCCGCGCCGCTCCAAAATTCATCGGTAGGAAGAAGTCCCAAGGGAAGAAAGACGCTGCTGCACAAATACAAACTTCCAATATTGATGTATTCCTCCGCAAGCTCCGGCTGATTCCCGTACACGCCCGGCAAAAGCCAGCCGTTCTCGTCAAACATATCCGGCGCGCTCATAACTCTCTTTATGACGGCGGTCAGTCCGCAGCGCACGGAAGCCGGAGAAATTCCCGCCTCAAGCTCTCTTTGCAGCGCCGCCTGAGCAAGCATATGAAAAACGCCAAACCGATAACAGATAGACCGGCCCACCACCGGGTAGGAGCCCTCCGGCCCAATCATACGCTCCAAAATGGAAGCATATCTGGCCGCGCGGGCAATCACCGTCCCTTGCATCTGTTCAATTTCCTCATTTTCACCGGCAAACAGCTTTACCAAATCCACATACATGGGCTGAATTACAAAGCTGTTATAATAATCAAAGTGGAAGTTATCGCCGTCGCCGTAAACACCGTCCCCCTTATACCAGCCCTGAAAAGCGCGCAGGGCGTAAAGCACTCTTATAATATCGTATGATTCTCCAAGCACATACAATCCGGCCTCCACCATAGCGGAGAAAAATATCCAGTTGGAGTTGCAGGCCGGGATTTTGCGGGAGCTTTTAAATGCTTCTATCAAATTCCGCCGCGCTTCCGGTGAAAGAGCACCCGCCAAAGCTTTCGGCGCGCGGACGATGGCGTGGGCCAAAAAGGCCGTATCCACAAGAGGCTGCCCGTCTCTGTCAAAAACCATAAAATCCGGTGAAGCGGGGTTTGTTGCCATTGCAATACAGTTAAGTGCTTTCTCTCTATATTCCGCCTGCAAAGCCTGTTCTTTTTCATCTAATTCCCCGCTGTCCGCTTCCAGCCACGGGGCAATGCCAAGCATACTTCGTCCAAAGGCCTCAAGAGGCGCAAAATCCGCTCGCCCTTTGTGAAATTCAAGCGGCATCTTCTTTTTTAATTCTCCCTTTTCCAGCGCATTCAGCACCGGCCCTACAATTGTTAAAAGTGCATTTAACCATTCTTCCCTGCAAACTGCCATTTTCTTTTCCTCTTTTCTTTTTATTTCTGCAAGCAATGAGTTAAAATCATGCTTGCATGACCTTGCCGGCTGCCGCAAGGCTTACCTACTCTTTGAAATAACCAACCTACAGCTTCACCGTCTCCTGACAATAAACCGCCATACTCACACATTCTTGTCCCGTCAAATCCGCGCTTCGCTTATCGGGCTGCTGCATCCCCGCATAAACAGTGTAAGTCCCTTTTTCCAGCATGAAATCCCCTTCTTCATTATAAAGAGCAAAGGCCTGACCTTTCAGCGTAATCTCCACTTCCCTTTCCTCGCCGGGCTGCAGGTATACTTTCTTCAATCCCTTTAGCTGCGGGTTAGGCGTGTTTTCCCTCTCCGCTTTCACATATACCTGAACGGTCTGGCCTCCGGCCATAACACCCGTATTTTTTATTACCGCCCTGACTTTTATTTCACCGTCGGCCGCAATTTTATCCGCGGACAGCGTTACCCCGCCTAACTCAAAGGAAGTGTAGGAAAGCCCATACCCAAAGGGATAGAGAGCCTCCTGAGCCATATAACGGTAGGTTCTTCCTTTCATGGAATAATCTGTAAATTCCGGCAGTTCCTTTGTAGTGCGGTAAAAGGTCACCGGCAGCTTCCCCTCCGGGCAGTAGCCGCCAAAAATCAGCTCCGCTACCGCTCTGCCTCCCTGCGCTCCGGGATACCACCCTTGAATTATAGCGGGAATATGGGCGTCCTCCCAGCTAAGGGCCATGGCCGACCCTGTCATAGACACCAAAATCACCGGCTTTCCGCTCTCATACGCCGCCCGAAGCACCTCCGGCTGCAGACCGGAATAAGCCAAATCCAGTTTATCACCACTGGAAAATTCATTTCCCGCATCCCCTTCTTCGCCCTCGATGGTGGAATCCAAACCAAGTACCGCAATTATCACGTCGCTGACCTCGCATACCGCTTTTACCTCTGAGATGCGGTCGTTGGCCTCGGCCAACCCGCTGGTTCTGTCCGCAAACAAATGACACCCTTCGGAATAATAAACCCTTGCCTTATCACCCACATAATCCTCAATTCCCTCTAAAACAGTGACGTAACGGGAGGCTGTCCCTTCATAATTCCCTACCAAGGCTTTCCGGGAATCCGCATTAGGCCCTATCACGCCGATTGCCTTTATCTTCCCAATGTCAAGGGGCAGAAGATTCCCCTCGTTTTTTAAAAGAACCAAACTCTTTTTGGCAATTTCCAAATTCAGCCTCCGGCTTTCCTCCGTGTCCACCTGCGTATAATTAATTGCGTCGAAAGGAACTTTTCCCTCCTCCTCGAACATTCCCAGCTTTAAGCGGCACTCTATGAGATTCGTCACCGCCTCGTCTAAACGGGCTTCCTCCACATAACCACCTTTTACCGCGTCCCGCAGATTGGGAAACATACAGCCGCAATTTACATCACACCCGTTATTCATTGCCATTGCCGCCGATTCAAGAGGCGTCTTGGTTATCTTATGGTTTTCATGAAAATCCTTAACCGCCCAGCAGTCGCTGACTACATGTCCCTCAAAGCCCCATTCCTTCCTCAAAATATCCTGAAGCAACGTTTTGCTCCCGCAGCAGGGCTCCCCGTTGGTGCGGTTATAGGCTCCCATTACCGCCTCCACCTTCGCTTCCTGCACGCAGGCCTTGAAGGCCGGCAAATAGGTTTCATGCATATCCTGCTTGGATGCGACGGCGTTAAAACAATGGCGCAGCTTTTCCGGCCCGGAATGAACAGCAAAATGCTTTGCGCAGGCCGCCGCCTTTATGAAGCCGTCCTTTTCCTCCTGCATCCCCTCCACAAAACGCACGCCCATTCGGGAGGTCAAATAGGGGTCCTCCCCGTAGGTTTCCTGTCCCCGTCCCCAGCGCGGGTCCCTAAAAATATTGACGTTAGGCGACCAGAAGGTGAGACCTTTATAGATATCCCTGTCGCCCGCCTTTTTCTGCGCGTTATACTTTGCCCTCGCCTCCGTGGCAATTACCTCCGCCATTTTTCCCGTCAAATCCTCATCAAAGGCGGCGGCCACCCCGATTGCCTGCGGGAACACCGTGGCCGTTCCCGCCCGCGCAACTCCGTGCAGCGCCTCATTCCACCAGTTATAAGCGGGAATTCCCAGCCTCTCAATGGCAGGCGCGTTATAAAGCGTCTGTCCCACCTTTTCTTCCAATGTCATTTGTGCCACCAGCTTGGCGGCTCTTTCCCGATATTTGCCCATTTCATCGCCCCCTCATTTATAAACTAAAACAATATTCATCAATATTAGCTAACTTTTCCAAATAGCCATAAAATTCTTCAGCTTTTTTTATTGCTTCGTCCCTTTTCTTGCCCACAGGCAATGGAATTTTAAAATATTGATTCCATGCATCTAATTTTAATTCCGGCTGGCTGGCTGTTTGCGCTAAATAATATATCTGTTTACGGCATATTTCACTTCTAAGCGCATACCAAAGAAGTAAGCCATGCTCCCGATTTTCTGGAACAATAACTAAAAACCCGGAAGTACAAATAGCATTATCGAATTCTGGCGGCACTAATACCACTGTCCCGCGCGAACTATTATTTAACGCTAAAAGAATATCTCCCGTATGGATTTGATATTCGCCGCGCGTCGGAATATCCTCAAATAACCCTTCTACATATTTTGTTATCAGCCCATACTGCGTAACGTCGCCAATTTCAATATATTTATATATCTGTCCGCTTCGTCTAAGCAATTCCTTATCCGCACCAATTAATTTTTTTCTTCGTGTCAATGTGGATGCTTCAACAAGATTAATCATTTTCAAAGATGCCGCTTTCTGTAAATCTCTATATGTTTCATGCAAATCAGGACAATAGAAAAAAGCATCAAATCGTTCACTTATAAATTTTTCGGGAGGAATTAACCAATATTGCTGCGGGCACTCCAAATTTTCAAAAGGGTCTGCGTTATCCCGAATCATCTCTTTTAATACGCCTGTACGCTGCCATTCTAAATATGCAATTAAAATCTCCGTTAAATTATTACGAAATGGAGTATCCCGCAAAGAATTATCATGCCCGATATTGTTGGATACGGACATAAATACACCGCACTGCCTTTCTTGTTGGGTTACTTTCTTCCTCAAATGCAAAATGGACGTTTTTATATTTGCTTTAGCTTTAAAAAAAGCATTAAATGGAAGCGAGTGTATTCCCAGCACGATAAAATGCTCCAATATCCAAGTTCTCACTTTTTCAAAGGTTTTTCCATTAATCACCGTATCGTCCAAAATTATCAGCATCTCACCTCCGCTCGTAAGCAACTCCAAATAGCGATTAAGAAAAAGTATGCTTGATTTGGCTGAAAACTCTCCCTGCGTTAATTCATGTTGATTAAGTATACGCTTTTCATCCGCATTTGAAGAAGAATAATTCATGCTAAAAGGCGGATTTGTTAATATCAAATCAAAAGTTCCTTCAACTATCGTCTCTCTGAATTCTTCTATTTCTTCACGCCGTTCAATCGTCATATCCGCAGAAAAGCGAGGTTCTAAATCAAGGCCATCTCCATGAAATATATGCGACCCGCCATCACCATGTAAATACATATTTATACGCGCAATTCTGGCAACACGTTCATTTGCCTCAATGCCATACAAACATTCATTGCATATTTTCTTTCTAATTGCTTCACGTTCTATATCCGTCAAACGGGCATCATTACGCAGACGTCCAGTGAGATAGGCCATAACTTCAATCAAAAAACCCGCCGTACCGCAACAAGCATCTAATACTTTTGGCGGATTTTTAATCTCAACATTACGCAATGCTATGCGCGTCATAAAATCAACGACAGACCTCGGTGTAAAAAACTGTCCTAAGTCCTTTCCTCGAATCGAAGCAGTTAAAAATACTTCAAACATTCGTCCGTTTAAATCTTCGTCAATGGAACTAAGGTTGACTGCTTGAAAAGATTTTATTAACTCTGCACAAGTTGATGCTGATAATTTTAAGGTTTCGTCTTTTTCAAAAATTCTTTTTTTATCCTGAGAACGGATGGATTCCTCAAGCTCCGCATGAAGATTCGCAAATAAGATATCACGAACCGGATGTGCGCTCGTAGTACTTTGCGCCTTCAGCCACGCTTCAGTCAATGGAATCATATACGGTTCTGTTTCAATAGGAAGTCTTTCTCTTTTTTTATCTTCCTGAATTTTTATAAAAATAAATTTACAAAACTCAAAAAAAGCATCAGCAGGAGCCAGCTTTTCTTTTTTCCACACCAGATTATGTGAATCGGCAAACAATTGGTTTAGCTTCTGCGGCGGAAGCGAATGAAATGGGATACTTGCTTTCGGAGTATCGCCTATTGAATCATATTTTATATATGTTCTCAGCGTAACATAGGGCGGCGTCCCACTGGCAAAGTCCGACAATTGAAGTGTAACAATTGGAGTTTCACTGTCATGTGGAAAAAGACCGGTAACATGCCCATTGGATATCAATAACCATTTAATTTTTTGGTATTCGAGCGACTTATCTCTATTATAACTTAGCGCGTAACTTGCCGCTTGGCCCCATGCGTCTAAAATATTCGTAGACGGCTCTTTTGCTTCGACAACAACTCGCACATTTCCATTAGAATCCTTGAGGAAAAAATCAACTTCTTTCATAGAAGTTTTTCGTCCGTCATATATTTTTAACGCTTTAATCCGTTCCTTAGGAACAACATTTTGAGCGGGATATCCTAAATCAGCAAAGAGTTTTGCCAAAAGTCTCGTTTCAACCTCCGCTTCGGAAGCAATATCAGTTGAATCCAACTTGAATAGAGTACTATATGCCATTACGTCAGCCTCCTTTTTACTAAATTATATAACAGTCCCAATATTTTCACAAGTCTGTTTTTAAATAAACATAAACATTCATATGAAGTACAAACAAAAATAATCCATTCCTCATCTGAAATTAAAATTATTATCGCATATTATATGTCCAATAAAACTCCCTCATAGACATTTTTCAAGGCCAATGAACCAATCGTCAGAATAAAAAATACACTGCAAAAGTCACTTCAAAGCGACTATTTCCAGTGTATTTTGCGAAAAATCATAGGATTTTTACGCTATAAATTTTAATTGAACACCACCGGCTTATCCACCAGCTCCGTCTTGATGACGATGTACGGGTAAGAAGGAGTATTCTTTTTAATTCCCGAATCCGAAGGGTCGGGCCCTAGAAGAGTAGTATCCACATAAATTGCATTTTCCGTCAGATACAGCGCGTTCACCACAATGCTGTATCCGCCGCTAACCTGCTCGCCATAACCAATACAGATATACAAAAATCCGTTATCCTGATATGTAACCTTAAAGCTGTTCCCTTTCTTTTCTTCTATCACCGTCTTGAGCTCCTCTGGAATATTTTCCTCCGCCAAAACAGTAAACTCCAAGTCTTTTATTTTTTCCAGCGGGTCTTTTTCTTTTGCGCACCCTGTAAGCAGGCAGGCCGCCGCGGCCGCCAGAGTGATTAATCCACACTTTACAAAACCTATCCAGCTTTTCTTCACAGCTTTCTTCATAGCTTCTCCTGCAAAATTGCTCCTGAACATCTTTTTACTAATTTATGTGCAGGACTTAAAAAGAATTCCACCGGCGCGGTTTCTGTCTCGCTGAACCCAGCGGCTGCCAACCGGATGTGCAAGCTCTCCCGCACAAAAATAGCGGGCTATCAGTCCGCTTTTACGCTTCCCGATAGCCCGCCACTATTTCTTTCATAAAACCTTTTACCTTACTGCGTATTCCGCCCCAGCGTTATCTCTACCGTTTTAGCCTGATAGCCTGTGGGGCTGCCCTGCATAATCGTGAGCTCTACCGTGGTTCCGGCCTCATAATAGGCAAGCTCCTCCTTGAGCTCCGCCATGGAATTTACTTCCTCGCCGTTAATTGCGGTGATAATGTCGCCTCTGATAAGTCCGGCTTTATCCGCTCCCGTGCCTTCCACCACGTTGGAAACGTACACGCCTAGGGGCAGTCCGTAGAGGGAAGCCGATTCCTGATTTACGTCCGCGCCGGTGATTCCAAGGTATCCCCTCTTTGCTTCGCTCACCTTAATCCGCGTCTGCTTTGTCATCAAATCCTCGATGATGGGTTCGGCGTCAGAAATGGGAATTGCATAACCCATGCCCTCAATCGTGGAACCGCCGATTTTGTTGGAGTTAATACCAATCACTTCACCCTTGCTGTTGATAAGCGCGCCGCCTGAATTTCCGGGATTGATGGCCGCGTCGGTTTGAATAAAGGTGTTAATTTCCATATCCTCATACTGGACGCTCTGCGTGCTGCCGTCCGCAATCACCCTGTCAAGAGCGCTCACAACCCCGGTTGTAACCGACTGCCCATAACCTAAGGCGTTTCCAATTGCAATAACCGGCTCTCCTACCGTAAGATCCTTGGAGCTTCCAAGCTTTGCAATGGCAATCTGGTTCATGGTATCGCTCTCCAAATCCGTAAGCTGCACCGCAATTACCGCCAAATCCTTATTCACGTCAAACCCTTTCGTCTGAGCGGAAGACTGGCTGCCGTCCGTAAACTGCACCGTCAACTCCTCGGCGGATTCCACCACATGGTAATTGGTGACAATCAAAAGCTCCGTGTCGTTCTTTCCTACAATAATGCCCGAACCGGAGCCGCCCGCTTCCTGACTAAACTCCTGCCCGAAAAAGCTCATTCTCTCAATGTACCGGTTATTTACAGAGACAACTGCCGGCATCACTTCCTTAACCACCTCGGTCACATCCGTAACCGTGGTCCTTGCCACCTGACTGGAAATCAATTCCTGTATCTCGCTTATTTCCTCCTCGCTGAGCTTCTCGCTGGAAATGGCGTTTGCCTCGTTTGTCAAAATAGACTGCTGCCCCTTATCCTGTTCGGCCTCCTCGCTTTGTCCGCTTTTTGTTCCGATTTTCAAAAAGTCCGAGGCCGTGTCTATGGCCTGAAATCCAAGACCTGCAAAAATGCCGAAAAACAATCCGCAGCAGATTGCCACGGCAATCTTTTTACCCATTCCGCCCTTATTTCCTTTTCCAGATTTACCGGCGCTGCCCGTCTGGCCGCTGCTATAGCTGGCGCCGCTGTAAGTTCCGCCGCTTCCATAATGATATGTGTTCCCGGTTCCCTGCCCGTAATTCGTATAATTCACGGAATCCTGCTCCGCAGTATGATTGTTGTAGTTGTTTGGATAATTATTTTCGTACATAATCAATTACCTCTTTTCCTTTCTGAACTTTCCAAAGCTTCCGGTTTAAAGCCCGCCGCTTTCTGTTCTTTTATGGTTAAAAGTATATCCGGCAATTGTGTTCAATTTGTGACAAAAATTTGATGTTTTTGTTATCATTATCCTATTTTTAAGGCCTCTCCTGCCGCCAGTATTCCCTGTTCATGGAAAGCGCAATCACCATTTTTATTGGAAGAGACCGGTATCTTTTTCCCATAAAATAGCCTATATACTTGCATCCGCTCTGCCAAATCAATTTCAAAACAAGCCACGGTTTTCCTATTTTGCAAAGATACAGGGCGGTCTGCTTTACTAGACGGATTCCCTCCGATTCCGCCGGGACGCCCGAAAAAACCTCCGGGTGGGCCGCATGGGAAACGCCCAAATCAAAATTCCGCCGAAGCTGCATGATTCCGCTGTAATTGTGGGAATGGGCCACTTTTGCGTCGGCCGCATAAGCGATGGAATACCCCGCGTTTAAAAGCCCTCTCGCATAAATCATATCCTCATTAAATATAGTATGGCCGCAAAATCCCTTTAATTCATCAAAAACATCCCGTCTGTAAGCGGCGCATACGTTGGATGCAAAAAAGGCTTTAATCCCCATATTCTCTATATCCTCCAGCGATTTTACACAGGGCTCGTCGGGATAATTAAAGGAGCGGGTATAGCTTTCAATCGCGCCGCATCCCGCCGCCGGCGTCTGTCTGGCGTAAGACATCGCCACCTTTTTATCCTCAAAGGGAGCTAAAAGCCTTTCAATCAGCCGGTTGTCCTCCGGTACGGCGTCGTCCGTCATCATGATAAAATACGGCGCATCGGACAGGGACGCCCCATAATTTCTGGTGGCCCCGTGGTCGAACTCCCCCTTCGTCACATGGCGCACCAGCAGATTCTCATAGCCTTTCCAAAATTCCGCCGGGGCATACTCGTCAAAATACTTTTTCTCCGTGTTAATTAATATTATGCGGCGTACCGGGCAGGTCTGGGCCTTAAGCCCGTCCAACAGGTCAGTCAATTTTTTTGAAGGTTTATACACCGGGATAATTACGTCCACTTCTGCCATGACCGTTTTTTCCTTTCTATACTGGTGAAAAAGAGACTGTCAATGACAGCCCCTTTTTCGTCAAACCGCTGATACGGCGTTTTTATTTTTCTTATTTAATGTAACCGCTGGTGTCCGCCGCCACCTTTTCGCTGTACTCAAGAACCGCGTCGGAGGGCGAATAAGCCTCGTCCTCAAAGAGAAACTCATGGAGCCACTCCACATTGTCCGCAAGGGAAACAGGCACAACGCAGCTTCCCTTTGAACCGATGGTTCCCGTCGCGCGCCTGCTCTCCTCAGGGAATCCGCCCTGCGCTACCACCTCATACTTGGTAATATCGCCGATAATGTCAAGGATATCCGACACATCAAGAGAGGTATAAATTTCGTCATTGTCAAAAATTGCGTTTACCGCGCTGGTTAAGGTCGCCGGCGAAGCCCCTTTCGCCTTGTCAAAGATTGCAAGAAGCACCTCTCTTTGCCGCTCGGTACGCTTAAAGTCATCCCCGCCGCCGTAACGGATTCGGCAGTAGGCCGTCGCCTGAAGCCCGTTCAAAAGCTGATATCCTGTGGTCTCAACCGGCGTATAGCTTATCTTCATATCGCTTGCCATAGTTTTTTGGTAATTGTTGATATGCTTTAATTCCACATCGTCAATGTCAATCATGATGCCGCCCAAGGCATCGATGGTGCTGCTTAAGCCCGCAAATCCAACCGTCACAAAATCCTTGATATTCATATCCAGATTCATGTTCAGCATGTTGATTGCCTGCATAGGACCGCCCTTTGCGTAAGCGGAATTACACTTATTATAGCTGTCGTTGCTCAGGTTCAAATAAGTATCGCGGTACACGCTGACCAGCTTGCACTCGCCGGTATCTTGATTGATGGAAGCAATCATAATCGTGTCGCTTCGCGTATTCTTGGTGAGCGCCCCGGTGGTGGAGTCCACGCCGAACAACGCCACGTTGCGGTACCCCTTCATGGTGGTTTCCACCTTCTCCTCCACCTCAGGATTGATGACAAATTCCTCCTCCGGCAGATTCACTTTTCCCACTTTTTCTATTTTAAGGACGCTGTAAAGCACCACCACCATAATCAGCAGAATAAAAATTTCCAACACAAAAAGAATAATTCTCGTGCGTTTCTTTTTGGCCTTGGCTTTTGACGACGCTGGCTTTTTCTTCTTGCCCGACGTCTCCGCGTGTTTAACCGGCTCCGTATGCTTCACAGGCTTCTTATGAACCGGTTTTTTTTGAACCGGCTTTTTCTTAACAGGTTTCTTAGGTTCTGTTGCCATACAATCATTTCCCCCTTTTTACTTTATCGCATAACCCTGCGTTTTATCCTAGGCGATTCCACAGACTATTATTTTCGCACAAATTAAGCGCTTAGGCAATACCCTGCCAATTTTATTTATTTATCCTTAAGATTTGTAAATTTTTAATTTATATACGCGCCATTTTTAGTAAGCGTTTTTATTGATAAAACCTTTAAATAATGTAAGAAACATGATTTTAAAATCCATCGACATGGTCCAGTTTTCAATATAAAAAAGATCGTACTCAATTCTCTTGCGGATAGAGGTGTCTCCCCGATACCCATTAATTTGAGCCCACCCGGTGAGCCCTGGCCTTACCTGATGCTTTATCATATAACGGGGAATCTCCTCCTTAAACTTTTCCACAAACTGCGGACGCTCCGGCCTCGGCCCTACCAGCGACATTTCTCCCGTCAAGATATTAAAAAGCTGCGGGAGCTCGTCCAAGCTCGTGCGCCGCAAAAGCTTCCCCACCTTCGTAACCCTTGGATCGTCACGCACCGTCCACGCTTTCTCCTCCGCCGACTGCTTCTGCATCTCCATGGTTCTAAATTTATACATATAAAAAGGCTTATTGTGAAGCCCCACCCGCTCCTGCTTAAAAATAACCGGGCCGCGGCTGCTGCATTTTACAATAATCGCCACAAGCAGCATAATCGGCGAGAGCAGCACAATTCCCAAAAAAGCGCCTATAATGTCAATCGCCCGTTTTGCAACCCAGTTCAGCGTGTTTGTGAGGGGCACATAGCGGATATTAATCACCGGAAGCCCCATCAAATCCTCCGTGTAAGGGTGGCTGGGCACAAGCGAATTGTAATCCGGGATAAATTTGGTGTGGACGCCCGACTTTTCGCACAAATCAACGATTGCCTCCAAGTGGTCGTAATCCTTAAGGGCCAGCGTGATGGCAATCTCGTCCAAATTGTTTTCCGGCAGAATATACTTGATATTTTCAATCCTGCCCACCACCTTCACGCCTTTATAGAGGGTGCCGCTTGGAATCCTGTCGTCCAAGATTCCCCGCACCACGTAGCCCCACTGTGGGTTGGCGTTGATTCTGGTAATATATTCCTCGGCCGCCCGCGAGTACCCGATAAGAAGCATATATTTTAGGTTGTAGCCCTTTTTCCTAAAATAAAGCAGCAAATTCCGTATCACCGTGCGGTAAACCGTGGTAAAGGCAATATTTATCACGAAAAACGCGCCCATCATAAAACGGGAAAAATACTGCTGTTTAATCAGATAAAGGAACACAATAAAAAAGACTATCCCGACGGTATTCGCCTTTATGATTCCCTCAAACTCGTACTTGCGCCTTGTGGCCCGTTTGGGCGCGTAAAGGTTGAAAAAATAATACAAAACAATATATTCGGGCACGACAAAATACAGGAAGCTAAAATAGGTTCCCATATCCAACGCACCCGCACCCGGTTCCGTATCGGCAAAGATGGTGCAGAACTTTATATACCATGCAAGCAAGTAGGAGAGTGCCACAATCACAGCATCCGCCAGCAAGTGCAATCGATTGAAATACTTTTGATTGTCCTTAATCATATCCTGCTACCTTTTGGCCACTGAATGGTTAGGAATATTTTACAATATTATTGCGGAAAGTACAACTTTAAATTATTTTTTGCTTCTCCTTGCAGCATATAATAAAATAAGTTATGATTAAACTAATAAATTATAAGTTGGAGACGCGGTTGTCGTAAGCGCATGAAAAATACCTCCAAAATAACAGTTTTTATATTTAATTTGTTTACTTAGAGGTATCCTATCAGGAGGAAGAAAATAATGACTATTTATGAAAAAGCCGATAATTTAATGTATCATCACGGTTTACTAAAGCTTCTCCAAAAATATGGGGACGTATCTATTGTTGGCAGTTATAGAATGGGTATCATGACTTGGAATGATTTAGATTTTTATATGGATAAATCCGGTTTGAATCCGCAAAATTACTATGACTTGGCAGCGGATATAATGAAAACGATGGTTCCAAGCTGTTTTAATGGGGAAATAAATATTGAAAATGAATCGGCGTTTTTAGGATTTGAAACAAAAATGTCAGGCGACCGCTGGAATATCGATATTTGGTGGAAAAGTAAATCGGAAATTGACGATTCAATCGTATATGCCAACGATATTGTTCACCGAATAGAAAAAAGGCCCGAATTAAAAAACGCTGTCATGAAAATAAAGCAGAAGCTGATTGCCCGCGGCTTTTACGGATTGGATAAGGGCAAAAAACACTATCACAGCAAGGAAATTTATGATGCGGTATTCAAGGAGGAAATTCTTACCACAGAACAATTTTTGAAAATTCATAAATAGTTTTAAAAGCGTCCGTAAATCGCAGCTTACACATTTAACTTGGCAAACCCACAAACAGTTATTTCTTTGAATTATTTTCCTTTGTTTGATTTTGTTTTTTTACTTCCCTTTTGTCTTTTATCTGCTGCTTAATTTTTAATAGTAGCTCTATTGCCATTTGATTCGCTATTTGTCCCATAACTTTGCCTCCAAAATTATAGCAAACGACATTAGAAATTTCATTTTTACTCTTGCAAAAGCTTGCTTTATGGTTTTTGCAAGAGCGGAAACAAAAATTTATTATCTCGTTTACTATATCGTCACAAATCAATATTTATTTCATACTTATCATCAATAAGTATATAATCCACTCCATATTTTTGCGCAAGTTCTAAAACTTTCGCATTATCTTCTAAAATATTTTCCAAGGTATACCCTTCGTCGTCTAAACGATTTTCAATGATATTCGCATATCTCTTTACATCATCATAATGATTTCTTAAGTAGCTCTCGCTCATGACAAGGCAATAGTATTTGATATGTTCAAGATATTTCTTGTCAAAATCCTTTGCCCAGCAAAAAGGAATATAGCAGCCTTCCACAATAAGATTTTGTTTATTTTCTATGGCTGTTTTCACCATTTCACGTACAACAGGCCACAAATAATCTGCAAGCTTATCATCATCTTCGGGCGTAAGATTCGTGTAACCGCTGCGAATCAAGCCCATTTTCAAATGGTCCATTGATAAATATGGATATTTATATTTTTCAAGCAGCTTTTGGGCAAGCGCGGTCTTTCCCGTATGCGACGCGCCTGTTATTAATATAACCATCCTTTGCTTCCTATTTTATAAGTTCCAATTATGATTTGGTGATTTTTGTGATAATACTGACAACACAGTGCACCAGCGGCCGCTGATAATTTTCCAAAGCGCGCTTACGCCTTCTTACATAAGCTTCCTCACCACATTCACCCACAACTGTCCCTGCACCCAAACGTAATTCCGCAAATATTTCCACCTAAACCTCGCCTTATGTGCCCGGCCTTCCTCCGACCGGCACAGCTTTATCCCCTGCGCTAACCCCTGCAGGTAACACCCTCCTAACCCTTTCAAAGTAAAAAAGAACGTCTTTATCAAATACCCCGCCAGCAAAAAGGGCAGGTTTATCAGTATTTGCAGCGGCGGCATATTTTTGTATATCAAATAAATACTGTTACGGGCGGAAAGCCTGACTTTAAAGGCGTTATGGCGGGAACCGCTTACCGCGCTTCCGGCGTGGAAAACCTTTGCCTCCGGCACATAGTAATTCCAATACCCGCATAGGTTAGCCCGATACCCGATATCGATATCTTCAAGATAAGCGAAATGATTTTCGTCAAAATGCCCGATTGTTTCAAACAGCTCCCGCCGGTATAAGGCCGCCCCGGCACAGGCGGAAAAAACGCGGCCCGGCTTGTTATAACGCTCCGCCGCCTTATCCTTCCCCCTTGCAAACGCCCAGCCCAAGGCGGAATAAAAATCTCCTGCGCCGTCAAGCTTTTCCGGCTCGCGGAGGTTTAGCATTTTTGCTCCTGCGGAAAAAATGCGGGGCTCTTTATCCATGGCCTGTTCAAGCCTTTCCACCATATGCGCGTCCGCTTCCGTGTCATTGTTCAGCAAAAGAACATACTCCGTTTCTGCGGCCTTTATCCCTGCGTTGACCGCTTTGGAAAAGCCCGTGTTTTCGGCAAAGGAAATTACCTTTATCATAAGATATTTTTCTCTCGCCAGCTCAAGGCTCCCGTCCGTGGAGCCGTTGTCAACCACAATGATTTTGGGAATAACGCTGCTCCGGCAAAGGGATGCAAGGCAGGCGTCAATGTATTTTATTCCGTTGTAATTTGGTATTACCACAGTGGTTTTTGCCATTTATAATTTCCTATTTGTTAAATCCTCATTCAATTTATGTGTCCAATTTCTCCAGCATATAGGGGTCCCACACAATCCGATAGCCCTGAGCCTTTATTTTCTCGCAAAACCTGCGGCTTAAATCCAAAATTTCTTCCTCCGCCATAGCTTTGTTCTTTTGCAGACATTCCTTCCAGTCAAACCGCCCGGTTCCCGGATGGGGAAGATAGGGCTGTCCCAGCATTTCCTCCAAAATCAGCTCCGCCTCCCGCGAGGCCTTCATACAGCGGACGTCTATCACTTCCGCCTCCTGCTGAAGCGACGCTCTATGCATGTAGCCGCTGTATTCCCTGTGGAGCCCTTTATAAAGTGGGGTTCCCTCCGCCGTATAAATACCGCCAGTTATTTTATTTTTCTTATCAACCAGCTTTCCGCCCACTACCGCGGTATCCTCCCGGTTGGACAGTAAATCCGGCTGGTAATCCGTTCTGTAAAATCCCAAATGCCGCAGGTGGGACACGCAGCCCTTCCATCCTCTTGCCCGCAGAAAATCCTCCACTGCCCGCTTCCCGGCGTCGTAGGCGTACTGCTTGCTGGCGGGATTTTCCGCCGTGGAGGCTTCATGACAGCGCCAGTGATACAGCACTCTAGGGATATGCGCCACGGGAAGCTGTGCTTTCCGGGTCTGCTGTTTCTCTTTCCCCAGCATCACATTCACCGCCCGCAAAATAATATCATAATCCTGCGCCCCGTCGCAGATACTTCTAAAGCCAAGCTCCTGCATGAGCTGGCGTTTCATCACCAAAAAATGACAGATGTAATTGTTGGACAGCAGCAAATCTAAATTAAAATCCGGTTTGCGGTTGGGCTCATAATAGCGTTCCTGTCTGCTGTCACATTTATCCTCATCGGAATACAGCATTTGAAGCTGGATTCCCTCTTTTTTGCAATTTTCAATGCGGGCGGCCATCTCATAAAGGGCGTCCCTTGTGAGCACATCGTCGTGGTCGAGAAGCCCCGCGTAGTCTCCCGTGGCATACATTAAGGCCTGTCCGGTATTTGCGGAAATACCGGCATTTTGGCCTCTTTTTCTATATTTAATCCTCTTGTCCGTGTAGGCTGCCACTACCTTTTCCACCCGGTCCGTGCTGCTTGCATCCGAAATAATCAATTCAAAATTTCCATATGTCTGCGCCAGCACGGAATCAATCATTGCGCGCAGATACTCCTCCTTTGTCTCATAGGCCGGCACAAGAATACTGAACCTGACATGCATATCCCCCGCAAGCCGTTCCTGTTCTTTCAGGCAGGCCTCCTCCCTCGGCTCATAGGTATAATTTGAATCCCCATCCTCCTGCAGCCGTTCCTTCATGGCATAGTAAGTCGGCCTTATTCCGTTTTTCTTTAAATATCGCAGCGTCTTTTTAAAATTGCTTATTTTAAGCTTTCCCATTTCAGGCACCTCTGATATCCGTTCATATAAACTGCCGCACCCGGCGGATAAAATTCTCGTCAATGGATACGGCAGTTTTCTATAGCTTATTTTTTACGGCGCAACTTATGTCTGCAAATCGCGGGAAAATGGCAGAATTACACCCACACCGTCAAAGTCAATGCTCCCGTTCAAACAGCGGGCATTGTCCCCGCGACATCCGCCAAATGGATGCCGACGCATCTGCTTGGCTTGCTTCCGCGAAATTAAAATTGCCGCCAATAATCTTTACTTACAGATAAGACTTCAACGCTTCCGTCAGTTTTTCCACCTTATCTTCCGCGTCCGCAATGCTGGTTCCCTTTACGCCCATGTAGAACTTAATCTTGGGCTCCGTTCCTGAAGGACGGGCGCAGCACCATGAATCGTTGGTAAGGTCAAAGTAAAGCACGTTGGATTTGGGAAGTCCCGTAGGGCCCTCCTCGCCGGTTTCCAGATTCTTTGTGACATTCCTGTCATAATCTCTGAATTCCTTCACCGTAAGCTCGCCAAAGCTCTTGGGCGGATTGCTCCTCAGCTTATCCATCATTTCCGCAATCTGTTTGGAGCCGTCGATTCCCTTTAAGGTGATTGCATACTGGGTTTCTTTGTAGTATCCGTATTTCTCATAGAGCCTTAACATCTGGTCCCAAACGGTGATGCCGTTCTTCTTGCACCACGCGGCCATCTCGCAAAGGCACATAACCGCCACAACGGCGTCCTTATCCCTTGCGTGGGTTCCGGCTAGGCATCCGTAGCTCTCCTCAAGGCCGAACACATAATTGTTGGAGCCGCTCTGCTCAAAGAGCTTAATCTGCTCGCCTATATATTTAAAGCCTGTGAGAACCTCGATAAACTTCACGTTGTAATCTCTTGCAATGGCTCCCGCCATGTTGGTGGTAACGATGGTTGTAACCAACGCGGGATTTTCCGGCATGGTCTTTGTGGCCGTTCTCTCCCTCAAAATGTACTCCGCAATCAGCATACCCGACATATTTCCCGTAAACGGAACGTACTCGCCCGTCTTGGTATCCAGCGCATAGATGCCCAGCCTGTCCGCATCCGGGTCGGTTGCAAGAACAATGTCGGCGTTCTTTTCCTTTGCCAGCTTCAGGGCAAGGGTAAAGGCCTTAGGATCCTCAGGGTTGGGATACTCTAACGTTGTAAAGTCGGGGTCGGGCAGCTCCTGCTCAGGCACCACGTACACGTTCTTAAAGCCCAGCTCGGAGAGAATTCTTCTCACCGGCACGTTTCCGGTTCCATGGAAAGGCGAGTAGACAATCTTAATATCGTCGGCCACCTCCTGAATTATTTCAGGATGGATAATCTGCTTTTTCAGCTCCGCCATATAAGCGTCGTCTATTTCTTTTCCGATTACCTGATACAAGCCCGCTTGGGTAGCGGCGTCCTTGTCCATGGTAAGCACCTGATTGTAGTCTGTAACCTTTTTCACCTCGTCGATAATTTCTTTATCTCTAGGGGCCGCAACCTGCGCGCCGTCCTCCCAATAGGCTTTGTAGCCGTTGTATTCCGGGGGATTATGGCTTGCGGTAATCACGATGCCGGAAATGCAATGCAGCGTGCGGAGCGCAAAGGAAAGCTCCGGCGTAGGACGCAGAGCGTCAAACACATAAGCCTTAATGCCGTTAGCCGCAAGGCACAAAGCCGCCTCGTCGGCAAACTCAGGGGACATTCTTCTGGAATCATAGGCAATGGCAACGCCCTTTTCCTTTCCTCCCTGACTGATAATGTAATTGGCAAGGCCCTGAGTGGCCTTTCTCACGGTATAAATATTCATGCGGTTGGTTCCCGCGCCAATTACCCCGCGCAGCCCGCCTGTTCCAAATTCCAGCTCCTTATAAAAACGATCCTCAATTTCTTTCTCGTTGTCCGCGATTCCCCGCAGCTCCTCCTTGGTCTTTTCGTCAAAATAGGCGTCTTTCAGCCAAAAATCATACTGTTCCTTGTAGCTCATCATTAACCCTCCTAATTTTAAAATTTACTTTCACGGCGCATCAAAATATGCTATTTTTTATTTTACCATAATCTTACTGTATTTTCAAAGCAAAGTCGCTTCTGTCAAGAGAAAAATTCGGATTGTAGTAGGGGTCGCCCGCCTCCAATGCCTTTTTCCATTTTTCCCGGAAACGCTCCGATTCCCGGTTGTATCGCTCCGCCCTTTCCCCCGCGTTATCCAGCCCTCTGGATGCCGATTCCAAATGGTAAAGCTCCGCAAACGGAGTAAAAATATTTAAGTAGCCTTTTTCCCGCAGCCGCAGGCAGAAATCCACGTCGTTTAAGGAAATGGCAAAGGTCTCGTCAAGACCTCCCAATTCCTCAAACAGTGATTTTTTTACCAAAAGGCACGCCCCTGTCACAGCGGAAACATTCTGCGCGTAGCAGAGCCGCCCCATATATCCTAAATTGTCCCGGTGCTGCCCGTAATGGCTGTGGCCTGCCGTCCGATGGGCTCCAAGCCCTAATACCACTCCGGCGTGCTGAATCGTCTTGTCGGCGTAGTAAAGCTTTCCTCCCACCGCGCCCACGTCCTCCCGCTGGGCGTACATCAAAAGCTCCTCCATCCAATTTACCGTAATTACTCTGGTATCGTTGTTTAAGAAAAGAAGATACTCGCCCTTTGCCGCCGCCGCGCCCAAATTGTTTACCGCCGAATAGTTAAAGTCCCCCTCAAAGACAACCACCTTGATTTTTTCGTTTTCCTCAAGCTCCCTGTAGTAATCAAAGGTTTCCTTCTCCGCGCTGTTATTTTCCACTAGGATAATCTCAAAATTTTCATAAGTAGATTTTTCCAGTATAGATTCAATGCAGGGCTTTAAATCCGATACATGATCCTTGTTGGCTATGATAATAGAAATCAGCGGGCTCCCGATAATCTGATAACGGATTTTAAAAATTGTCTCAAAGGCTCTGGTGGAGGTAATTTGAAAATGCTCAAAGCCGTGCCTTTTTAAATGATCCGCCACGGCCCCCTTTGCCGCCGCTATGGCATAGGGCTTTGCCGTGATATCCGAGGCCACGCTGCCCGGATGGCTTCTCCAATAATATAAAATTCTGGGAATATGAACCACATTTTTCGCCCTGTCCGTAAGCCGCAGAATCATGTCATGGTCTTGACTGCCGTCAAACCGGGGGCGGAACAGCTCCATGCCGTCCAAAAGCTCCCTTGCAAACATACTAAAATGGCAGATGTAATTGTTTGCCCGGAGATTGTCAACCGCATAGTCCGGTTTAAAATGCATAGTCAGCATCTTATTGATATCGCCGCTCTTATAAGTGGTCTCGTCGCAGTATATGTAGTCCGCGCCCTTTTCATTGATAGCGCGCGCATACTCATATAACGTGCTGGGATGAAGAATGTCGTCATTGTCGAGCAGGCCGATGTAATCCCCGGTGGACATGCTAAGACATTCGTTAGTGTTGCCGGAAATTCCAAAGTTCTTTTCCAGCTTCCGATACAGAATTTTGTCTTTCCCATATTTTTGCCAGTACTCCTCCACAATCCGTCCCACATAGGCGTGGGCCTCGTCGGAGCCGTCGGCTAGACAAAGCTCCCAATTTTCATAGGTTTGATTTACCACAGAATCCAGCATTTCCCGCAAAAAATCCTCCGGCGTATTATAAAGGGGCGTTAAAATGCTGATTTTTACCCTTTTGAGAAATGGGTAAGCGCGCTCCGCCGCAGCCTGCTCCGGCGTTGGAAAGCTTTTCGTTCCAAAGCCCGCCATGGCCTGACGCTCAATCTTTTTATATTGAAGCTTATGAACCACTCCCCACAAATTTCCGCAGTTTTTCAGTCTGTCCCGCTGGCGAATCACAAAATGCATCCCTTTCCGCAAGGGGGCGGACATTTTCCACAGGGGATTGTTCTTAATTCTGTTTAATTTATAGTTTAAGTCGTCGCACTTGGCCTCCAAATCGGCCACCCTGCCCGCCAAGTCGGCGTTCCGCAGATGTTCTTTTTCGTAGGCGTCCCGATAGTTTATTTCTTTCCCCTCTTCTATTCCCTCTGTCCCGTTTATCTTCTCCGCTTCTTCTCTCTCACCAGCATTATTTTTCATCGGCCGTCACCTCCAACACCCAATTGCTCCAATTTACCAGCCTTTGCCTTGAACACATATCCTCCGCCAGCATACCGAACTGATAAACCCCGGCGGGAATCGTATTCCGCCGCATCTTCGCTGCAAATCCGGTCAAATCCACATTTTCCTGACCCTCTAAATTATTTTTTATATCCTGCCGGTATCTATTGTCCACAGGAACCGCCCACGTTCTGCCAGTTTCCTTGTTTCGCAGCAGCAGCCTCTTTTTATAACATGCGTTATCTGCCCCAATCACAAAGGAATAGCCCTGAAAATAATAGCCCATCTCCCCCGGCACGGGCTTTACTTTTC
Organism: Clostridium sp.; assembly: GCA_023663815.1. Lineage (GTDB taxonomy): Bacteria > Bacillota > Clostridia > Lachnospirales > Lachnospiraceae > Suilimivivens. Next base: position 7,792 of record JAMPGS010000018.1, on the reverse strand, counting down.
CCTTCTCTGGTGAAACGCCGTACTGCCATTTATAAATGTCCATGGCGCACTCCATTCCCACCACAAGGCATTTGTCCTCCCTTGCCTTTTGGACTTCCCCTTTATCAGCAATTGGCTCCGCCCACGGCATATCCAGCGTCACCTGATAACGGCAGGCCGGGGAATATTCCCGCTCCAGCATATCCGTGGCGAGATACGGGTGGTAAAAGGGGTCTTTGCCGTAAATATCCTGATGCCTCTCGTAAAGAATGTCCTTCTCCCGCAAAAGGCGGAGCTGCTTTTCAGGGCTGTCCCCGTCGTTTCCGCGGCTTAGCGATTCATGATGATAAAGTATCACATCATTTCTTTCTATATTATAATAGCCCTTCTCAAAAATCCTATAGCACAAATCCACATCGTTAAAGGCAACCGCCAGCTCCTCGCTAAAACCTCCCGCCTGCAAAAACACATTTTTCCGCACCATCAGACAAGCCCCTGTCACCGCCAGCATATCGTGAACTCCCCTGTTCATTCCAAAATAATGTTCCGTCCTATCGTCCAAATACTGCAGCTTGTGGGCGGGCCCCACCCGGAGATTGGTAATCCCCGCATGTTGAATGGTAGTCGAATCCGGATACAAAAGCTTCGCCCCAACCGCCCCGGCATAGGGAAGCAGCGCTTTTTCCGCCATCTTGTCCAGCCAATCAGGCTGGATAATCTCCATATCGTCGTTTAAAAATAGATAAAACTCCCCTTTTCCCTTTTCCGCCCCAAGATTGCACATTTTGGAAAAATTAAAGGGCATCACTTGATGAAAATAACGGCATCCTCTAAAAGCAATGGTACGGCTTTCATTGATTGAATACGTTTTCCTCTGGTTAAGTTTATGGACTTTCTGCAAAATTTTTTCGCGGTTTTCCTCACTGCTTCCGTTGTCTATCAAGACAATCTCAAAAGGATATTCGGTAATTGTCCTTGCAAGCAGAGAATCCAGACAGTGAAAAAGGGCTTCGGGGTTATCCTTTGAGGGGATGATAATTGTGAGAAGCGGTTTTTCCGTCTTTTCACCCGGTTTTTCCGCCTCTTTCTCCAATATTTCCCCATTTGCCGGTAAATGCAGTTCCTTTATTTGCTGATAGCCGTCCCCTGTATTGTGAAACAGCACCTGCGGAATATGACATACCGGGGGACAAATCAATAAACTTTCTGAAGGACACACCGGGCGACTTTCCAAAGAGCCCCCTAAAGAGTTTTCCGAAAAATTTTCCGAAAAGCTTTCCGAAAGATACGCCGCCTTACGTCTCGCGGCAAAAGCTTCCGCGTCTTTCAGTATCTCAAATAAAAACCCGTAAAACCACTCTGCGGAAGCGTTTTTATCTGTATTAGAATCATAAATTACACCCGCTATGTTATCCGTACTTTCTGTGCTTTCCGCACTTTCCGTTCTTTTCCGCAAGGCTTCCCGCAAAGCCGCCGCCCTGAGGGCCACAAGGCCGCCAAAATAAAAGCAGGACAAAAACCTGTCGGGAGACCAGTCCGGCTTAAACCATGGATTCTCCCGTACCGTGTTTTTCTTTTGCCCGCCTGCCTGCGAAACATCTAGCTCCCTTGCTTTTAAACCCGCTATCCCAGCCGACGCGCCGCTAAAATCCCTCAAGGTATCCTCATCCCCGTATAGCAACTGCACCTTTGGATTCCGGCAAAATTCCCGGCAAATCAAGGGCAGGGCAATTTTGCTTAATTTCCCCTCGTACATAGATATCAAAAAAATATCCGGGCTGTATTGTTCCAAAATTTCTTCCAAATGTCCCGGCAACTGCTCCACGGACAAGCAAACCGCCGTTATTTTATCCTGAAAATATTGACCGGTTTCGTCAATAATTCCCATAATACGGAAAAAATCTCCTTTTTTTGAATTTTCATCCGTCTTTTTCCTTTTATAACTTTCAGGATTTGCAGGTTCAATTTCGTTTATCAGTTTTTTCTCCTCTGTAACCAAAAGTGTCGGAATATTCAGTTTTTTCTCCTGCTGCCTTATCCATCCGTCATAAGACAGATTTTTGGACGCAAGCTCCCGCTCATACCGCTTATGCTGCCTTTGAATCAATATCCGCTTCAACTCCTGTTTTAGAGAAGCCATAAATTTATTCCTTCCTTGCCCGCAATTTTCAAGACTTTACTTTCAAATTCAAATCAGCTTTTCAAATTATCTTTCAAATCAGCTTTCAAATTAATTTCCAAATTATCTTTCAAATTAACTTCCAAATTATCTTTTTTAATCAGCTTTAAAATCAACCTTAAAACAACTTCTTAACAGCTCCCATCATATCCCTTGCCATCTCAGGAGACACAGCGGAAAGCTCCATCTCAATCCTAAGCTTATCCTCCGCCGTTCTGGAAAGCTCCGCCAATTTAATATGAATATTGGGATCCGGCGTATCAAAAATATAGCAGCCGTTTTTAACGGTTTTACCGTTGGTTTCCACATACTTCTTGTGAAGGGGAATCTCTTCGCCGTTAAAATCAAGCCTTGTAATTTTCACCACGCAAGAATGATCCGCCGGGTCAACCCGCAGGGCCCTCACCTGCCCGTTTAGCAGTATTTCCGCCGCAATCCTGCCTTTCTCCACATAGACGTCAGGCATATAGAAGGAGTCTTCCTCCCGAAAGCCCTTTCCGCAGTCATAGTAAATCTGTATCCTCTCGTCCAGTATCCGCTTCAAATGGTTTTCCATCAGCTCCTTTGCGTCCACGCTGTAGGTGCCTAGGGAAGCTCTGATTTCACCCATAGACTTGCGCCGCCCCGTCACCTGCTTCTGGAACTTCTTTTCCTGCCTTCTGTACTCCTTCGCGGCTTGCTGATTGATATTAAGCTTTTTTAAAATTAATTCTAAATTTAATTTATTGCGCTTTTCTTCTTCCAGAACATAACAGTAAACGGCCCGAAAGGCAATTTCCGCCGACGGAATTTGCTTTTCCACCGTCCACTCATAGTCTATTACCGTCCAGTCCTCCCCATTTACCAGTATATTGCCAAAAATCAAATCGTAATCGGCCGCCGCCTTTTCCTCCCCGTAGGAAATCAGCTCGTAATATCTGTCAAAAAGCCGATAAAAGCCCTCCATATCGTCCCTTGCCAGACATTCGTCCAACAGCTCTTCCAAAAGTATCCCATCTTCATAAGGAAATTCCGCGTAATTTCCCCCTTCCAAAAGCCTGCACTCGTTGATATGCAGCCCGCTGCCCTCGTACCGGTCTTTCAAAAGCTCATAGGAACGCTTCATGCTCTTAATGTGCTCCGCCGCTTCCGCGTTTAAAGGTATTTTCCGAACTACCCGTCCTTCTTCCGTATCCGCAATCTCCGTGCGCATGGCAAACTGCGGGGCGCGGTCGTTGGAATACTTTACATAGCATTTTTCCGGCTCCTTTCCAATCATTATCAAATAAGAGTTGGAAAACACGTCGAAAAGCCCGTCCTGCAAAATACTGTCAAACACATACTTCTCATTAAAAAGAACCATTCTATCCCTGTCAAAATTCCGAAGATTATCCGTCAATTCCCCGGTCTGCGGGAGCCTTCTGTCGGAGTAAATCACGGTGGGAAATTTATAGTCGGGATAAGGATAGTAAAAGGAATACTCCTCCGCCCTGCAAGCTTTTAAAATCTTCTCCAACCCGGCCCGCGTAAAGGTGCGCGCGCTTCCCCCTTCAGGATAGCCCTCCAAGCCGCTAAACCATGTTCCCACATGATCCTCCTTACAACCCGCCCAATATTTCAGCCCAAATTTATTTTCAATGGCAATGACAATGCGTCCGCCGCTCTTCACATGCTTTTGCATAATTTTTAAAAAATCTTCATAAGGATTTTGGGTGTGAATGTAAGACTGCCCATACTCAAAAACGCCTATCATGCAGGCAAAGTCATAGTCTTTTGGAAGCTCCGGCTCGATATCCCCGAAATTTCCCACGTAAATTTCAATATTATCCCTGTCCTGATTCCTGTAAGCATTGATATGGCTTCTCCGCGCGGAGAGCTCCACGCAGGTAACCTTCCCGGCCTTCCCCGACAAAGTATCCGTGATTGCCCCACAGCCAGAGCCTATTTCTAAAACCTTATCCTCAGGGCCGATTGGAAGCCAATCCACGATGTTCCCCCGAAGGGAGGAAAGATGATACAAAATCGGCCAGCTTTTTTTCTCCTCGATAATCGACGGGTACTCCACTTTTGAAGCGTTTTTGACAATCTCCAAAAGCTCCTCCTCGACCTCGCCGTCGCTGTACAAATCCTCCCCTGAATAATGGCTATAATTTAATTTTACCCTGCCAATCTGTTCCGGGAGCTTTTTTATCAGTTCCTCTTCCCTCAAATGAATCGGCTCAGGCCTTGCATCCATCCCGCCCATAAAACGCTTCCTTTCCGCCCCTATTCTTTCCCTCAGGTCTCGCCCGCAGTCTCATCCGCCACGATAATTTGGGAGTTTGTATCGTAATAGCCTATCGTGTCCTTGTCCGAGATAACCGTCAAATCCATCGCGTCGTAAAGCCTATGGTACACCTGAAAATCCTCGTTTTCATAGCCCGTCACTCCAAGGGAAATTAAGTATTCTCCGCCCTGCAAATCAATTTTCTGCGTAAAGATAATGTGCTTTACGCTTCCCGCTTTCACCGATTCCAAAAAGGCTTTCTCCACCATGGTATTCGTCCCGGTGATTTCCACGCCTTTAATATTCTTAATGGTAAAAGCAAAAATCGGCTCCTGGATATCCTCCATAAAGCGCACTACCATATGGACGCTGCACTCCTGTCCCTTCAAAACCGCGCTGCTACTTCTGCCCGTCCCATCGCAAATGTAATATTCCTCAATCACAGCCGCTCTTGTCCCGTATTCCAAAAGCTCCGGGTTTTTCAAAACGCCGCTTCCGACACTGGCAGTACTTGCCCCGCCGACACTTGGTTTTCCGGCATCTTTCACCTCGCCGCGAACGCCCGGCTTTCCGGCATCTTTCGCCCTGCCGCGGCCAGCCTCTCTGCCTGCGCTACCCGGCCCGCTGATATTCGTTCCGCCGTTGCTATATATTCCATCTGCGCCATTCGTCACGCCGATACCACCCGACTTACCTGCTGCCGCGGCCCGGATATCGTCGTCCTCCAAAAGATTTTCTTCCTTATCCTCCGCTACGGGATACTGCCCCACTAGTACCTGCTTGTAAGCGTCAATCATTTCCCTTGGGCTTCCCTCCCCCAGCTTGACGCCCTGATTTAAGAGAATCACCCTGTCGCAGTATTTGCTGATACTGCTCAAATCGTGGCTTACAAACACAATGGTTTTTCCCATCTTCTTAAATTCTTCAAATTTGTGATAGCATTTTGCCTGAAAAAACACGTCCCCCACCGACAAGGCCTCGTCCACAATCAATATCTCCGGGTCAATGTTGATGGCAACGGCAAAAGCCAGCCGCACAAACATGCCGCTGGAATAAGTCTTTACGGGCTGATATACATAGTCCCCAATATCCGCAAAATTTAAAATATCCTCAAGTCTCTCGTCGATTTCCTTTTCGGAAAAGCCTATCATCGTTCCATTTAAATAAACGTTCTCAATCCCGTTGTATTCCATGTTAAAACCAGCGCCAAGCTCAAGCAGGGCCGAGATGCGCCCGTTCACCTGAACCTCTCCCCTTGTGGGATTCAGTACGCCGGTGATAATTTTAAGAATGGTGGATTTGCCGGAGCCGTTGGTGCCAATAATGCCCACGGTTTCCCCCTGATAAATAACGGCGTCCACGCCTTTTAGGGCATAATGCTCCTTGTAACGCTTTCCCCGCGAAAGCCCTAAAGCCTCCTTCAGCCTATCGGAAGGCTTATCATACAGCTTATATGCTTTTTCCAGCTTATCGACCTTTATAGCAATTTTTTTCTCTTCCATTAAAATAACTCCTGTTATGTTTCGATATCAGGAACGCTTGAAAAACAATTTTACAGCACGTCGGCAAAATGCACTTTAAGCCTCTTAAAAATCAGGGAACCAATACAGAAAAGCGTTACTGTGAAAATCCAAAAATAAGTGGACGAATAAAAATGCTCAAAAAACCACTCGTCGCCATAAATCGCGTTTCTATACCCGTTCACAACGTAAACCAAGGGATTCAGCTTAAAAAGCGTGATGACGTTATCGTCGTTCAGCATGGTAATATTCCACAAAATCGGCGTCGCCCACATCCCTACCTGAAGACCAATATTGATAATCTGGGACAAATCCCTGAAAAAAACCACCACAGCGCAGGTACAGTAGCTCATGGCAAGCACCAGCACAAACAGGCAAAAACTGTAGTACACCACTTGAAGCGTGTACACGGTGGGATAATACCCATAGCCCACGGCGACTACCAGCAGTACGCCCACAAAGAAAATATGGATAAAAGTCGCCGCTATCAGCTTGATAATCGGGAGAATACTGATATTAAAAACCACTTTTTTTACAAGATAGCTGTACTCCAAAAGCGCGCTGGTACCATTTGTGATTGCCTCTGAAAAGTAAAACCAGGGCACGAGCCCAGCCGTGAGGTAAAGCACATAGGGCACCTCCACGCCGCTTGCCACCATCTGGGATCTGGTTTGAAACACCTTGTCAAACACAATCCAATACATGAGTACCGTGACTATCGGCTGCACAAGCGCCCACAAAAATCCCAGATAAGAGCCCGCGTACCGCTTTTTAAAGTCGTTTTTTGCAAGCTTCCAAATAAGCCTCCTGCTCTGGAACAGTTCCTTGGGGATAATGAACATTCTGTCATAGTAAAGCCCATAAATGATACACGCCAACGCCAGAAGCGCGCAGGCGCATCCTTTTTTCAGGTTTTCCGTGTGCTGGTCGGGAGCTAAGGGATTGTCATGCATCAAAACAATCACGGCAACCATAAGGCAAATCCCGTAAAAAATGCCGATTCCCACAGCCTTGGGCGGCTTTGGCAGATAAAACCCCTTCTTTGTCTTTTTATTATCTTCCATGCTTATTATCCGTTCTTCCTGCTTTCCGTGTATTCCCGGATTCCGCCCCATTTTTTGTCCTTGTCGGACATGATTAAATCCCCGTCGGAAAAAGGCCAGTTAATCCCAATGTCCGGGTCGTCGTATTTAAGGCCCCCCTCGTCGTTGGGATGGTAAAAATCCGCACACTTATAGGCAAACTCCGCGTAATCTGACAGCACTAAAAATCCATGGGCAAAATTTTTCGGGATAAAAAACTGTTTTTTATTTTCCCCGGAAAGCACAAGCCCGTGCCACTTTCCGTAGGTTGCCGAGCCCGGCCGCAAATCCACGGCCACGTCGAACACTTCCCCGGACAATACTCTTACCAGCTTGTCCTGAGGATAATGAATTTGAAAATGAAGCCCCCGCAGCACATTTTTCACAGAGGAAGACTGGTTATCCTGAACAAATATCTGGTCGATTCCCGCCTCCTTGTAATCATTGTAGTTATAGGCTTCCATAAAGTACCCCCGCGCATCTCCAAACACAGCGGGCGTAATAATTTTTAACCCCTCTATTTCACATGTTTCCACCGTTATTTTTCCCATAATGCCATCTCCCACACTATATTTTAAATTGCTAATCTCACAATCCTCAAACTGCTAATCCCGCAATGTTCAAGCCGACAATCACCAAATTTTTACAGCCCTTCCGCCACTTCCTTCATATACTGTCCGTAGGCCGTTTTCATAAGCGGCTCCGCCAGCTTTAAGAGCTGTTCCCTGTCGATAAAACCTCGCTTATAGGCAATTTCCTCGATACAGGACACGTAAAGCCCCTGCCG
>JAMPGS010000189.1 GCA_023663815.1 Clostridium sp. | reverse complement strand
TATTCTAAGGGCTGACCCTGCAAAAGAAAATACTACTTCCGCCCAAAAAAGGAGTATTTTCAGTCGTATTTTTCTAAAAAAGACCGCTTTCTACCGAATCTGCTCCTCCAAACCTTTCCACATCACCTTCTGCGGCGTATAACTGCAGACGCACAGACAATAATTTTCGGAAATTTCGGTTTCGGCGAAGTAAGCGATTGGCTTTCCAACTTCAATTTCGGCAAAACAAGCATCCCACTTTCTCATTTCGCTTTTTGCAAAACAAACATCCGGCTTCTCGGCCTCGCTTTCCGCAAAACAAGTATCCAGCCTTCCCTCTTTATTTTCTATAATACAGCTCCTCTCCCAGTCAATCTCAAACCCGGAAAGGCCCCGCGCCATTCCCTCGCCGGTAAGCTTAATATAGCTCTCCTTTATACTCCACATTCTAAAAAATAAGTCCCGCCGCTGCTCTCCTTCCCACGCCGACAGCCTTACCCTGTCCGCCGAAGTAAAAAAACGCTCGGCAACTTTTTCCTTTTCCTCCAGCTTTTCCTGAATATCGACGCCCACAGGCTCCCCGCTTAACGCGCAGCACACATAATCCCCGGAATGGGATAAATTGAAATGAATATTGGGATATTCCGACAGATAAGGCTTTCCATTTTCCCCATATTGAAGGTTAAAAGGCGGCGTTTTCTCCGGGTCTGCTCCCAGCCTCCCGCACAGTGCGTCGTGCAGAAGGACGCCTGCGGCTAAGGATAGCCGCTTTTGTTTTGGACTTTTTATCCTGCTTATTTTTTCCCTGCGCTTTTCTTCTATTTTATTTAGCTGGTTTTTTTCCATTTCATTCATCGGCGGCAGCCAAATGCCAGCGTCAGCATTTTCAGTCGGCTTGCCGCCAATGTCTCCGTCCGGCCTGCTGCCTGCGCGCAAAAAGGCGCTTTCCTTCTGCAAGGGAAACACCTTTCTATAATATACTGTAATCATTTATCTCCATTCCAAAATATACATTTTTTTAACAATGTAACATATCAAGCGGCGGCCTACAGCGGAATCTTCAATTTCCGCAAGCAACATGCCGCGCGGCGGCTTGCAACAAAATCTTTGATTCCGTAAACGCCACGCCAAAGGACTGCTTGCAGTAAAGCTGCTGCTTTTCAGTTTCCTACTTCAACGGATTCTTATAAAATTCTCTAAAATCCGTGTAGCCCTCTTTCTGTAGTTGCTCTTTTTGGAACTTTTTGTTTTTGTTCATCCGCACCACAAGCACCTGATTTCCCTGCGCACGTTCCTCTTGCGCCTCGGCAATCACCCGGCAAAGCTCCTGTCCCGGAAGTCCCTTTTCCAGCAAATAAGCAACCTTCGGCTGGCTTGGCACCTTGAAACCGCTTTCCATCAAGAGAAGGATAATCCGCTCAAACCCAATAGAAAATCCGCAGGCGGGCACGTCGTTCCCCGTAAATTTGCCTACCATCTTGTCGTACCGCCCGCCGCCTCCGCAGCTCCCGCCAAACTCAGGCATGGCAACCTCGAAAATTGTGCCCGTATAATAGGACATCCCTCTTACCAGCGTGGGGTCAAATACAAGCTCAAAATCCGAGTTCTGCGTTGCCCTTACGCTGTCCATAATCTCCTGAAGGCTGTTTCTTACTTCCCCGTCCAGAAAATCTCCCAGCGCGTCGGCAAGAAAGATGAGCCCGTCCTCGGCCTCCTCCATTCCTTTAAACAAAGCAAGATATTTGTCTACACATTCTTTCTCAAAGCCGTTTGAGAGAAGCTCGCCCTCCACGCCGGAAAGGCCAATTTTATCCATTTTATCCAGCGTAATAAAAACGCTGTCGTAATCCTCCTCCTTAAAGCCGCTGTAAGCCGCCATAGCCTTTAAAATTCGCCTTTCGTTAATTCTTATCTGAAAATTTTTAAAGCCCAGCTTTCCAAGGGTGGTGGTGGTCGCCAAAATCAGCTCAATCTCCGCCAGATTGGACGGCTCGCCCAAAATATCAATATCGCACTGCATAAATTGACGGTAACGCCCCCGCTGAGGCCTGTCCGCCCTCCACACGTTTCCCATTTGAAGCGCCTTAAAGGGACTAGGCAGCTCGTTGGCGTGATTGGAATAAAAACGCACCAGCGGCACCGTCAAATCGTACCGAAGCCCGCCGTCCACCAAATCTTTTTCGCTCTCCGCCGTCTCCAGATTCAGCTTTTCCCCTCTCTTTAAAATCTTAAAAATCAGCTTTTCATTTTCACCGCCCTGTTTATTGCTTAAATTTTCAATATTTTCCACGCAGGGCGTCTCTATAGACATAAACCCAAACTTCCCGTAGGTTTCCTTAATCACTCCAATTACGTAATCCCGAAGCTTCATCTCCTCAGGAAGAATGTCTTTCATTCCCGTTACCGGCTTTTTACTCAGTCCCATGTTTTCCTCTTTTCTGCGCTGCTTTTTGCTTGCGGGCATATCTACCTAAAGAGCTTGTAAACGCAGCGCAAATGCAAACTCGGCATACCCTTTATTGTTTTTCATAATTTTTGTTAGATTTATATATTTACGCCAATATCATCTTTTTTTCGGCTTCATCGGTTATTTTATAAACATTAAACACCAACAAATCCAGTCCTTTTTTAATATCCTCTATTTGCTTATCCATACTCATAATTTCTTCTGCTGAAATTTCATATAGTTCCAGCAAATCTTTCTGTTGTGACGCCGATAATTTTACTTTAACCCTTTTTAGCTCATTAACCAAGTCCTTAAACGATATTTTTTCAAAATCAAACAGGATATCAGAAATTTTTTTCGGCTCATATACTTTTGTAAGATAGTGGATAAAACTATATTTACTATCATATCTTCTTTGACATAATTCCAGCAATTTAACCGCTGCAATCTCAATATTTTTATTTTGTTCCTGCGTCCCAATTGCAATAGGCAGCTTTTTTATATAAATCCCCTTCACCTCCGCCATGGGCTTCCCTATTTCTAAATAGTTTACAGTCCTGTAATACCAATTCAGCAACTTAGAATTTAAAAGACCAAGCAAATAATATAAGCTGACGCTCGTGTTACTCTCCAATGGGTAAATCGAATGTAACGTATTATTACTCACGTTTCCCTCATCGTAAGTTGCAATCAAACTGTCTCCTGTCTCGCGGATAAACAATTTTTTCCCCTTGAACACTTCCGCTGAACGCGGCTCAGCCAGCCATTCTCCATATTTTATATATTCTCTGCTTCCTTTCCATTTATTTGTATACCTGTCGATCGTCCTTCCCCGCATATAAGGGAGCCAAAGCGCATCCTTTTTTTCATATCCTGTAAACGGCTTTGTACTAACAATCTCTCTCGTTTGCGGCGGTATTCCTTTTCCTACTTGATAAGGTTTCGCGCCCGTCATCACGCAAAACAAAGCGTCAAGCCTGACTGATTTTTCCATTTTATCACAAATCGCCCGTTCTTCTTTTGAAGAACGGTAATTAAAAATATACTGGCCGTTTCTTTTTAAATCAGCCTGTGAAAACTCCGCTTCCACGCCTTCATTCAAAAAAGTAGACGTTAATCTCACTTTTCGCGGAATACAAATAGCCGCAAATTTCTCATCTATGGGATGCTGCTTCTTAAATATCGTTATTACCGGCTCAACTACCGCAGTTGGAAATACGTTGTACACTTCCACAATTTTACAAACAATATAATTGTCAAACAAAAACTTTCTTAATTTGTTTGCTCCAAGCTCTAAAGTAAAAAACGTATTAGGCGTAATATACCCTAAAAATCCTTTCTCCTTTAAAATTTTGAACCCCAATTCAAAAAAAGTTTTATATGTATCAAAATTATATTCCGTCGTGGCATAGTTTTCAACTAAATAATTTTTTTGCCTTTGGTTTAATGTCGCGCCATAGGGAGGGCTGCCAATTACTATGTCAAATCCCCCTTCAGCAAACACCTGCGGAAACTCCTCCC
>JAMPGS010000188.1 GCA_023663815.1 Clostridium sp. | reverse complement strand
AGGATGTAATCAGAGCCACACAGGACAAGGAATATAGAAATAAACTCTATAAAGAATATTTTATTGATTAACACCGATTATTTTTACCGGACACCGGAAACTTGGTTTTTCATCAACCGTCCGCGTCCCCGTGTCTATGAAGAGTGCCTGTCTCCATAAAAAGAATTGCTGGAATATTTCATTTTTCAGCAGACGGCTTGACCATGTCTGGTTTCAGCCAGTAGAGGAGTTTGTGACGGTTCTGATTTGAATATTGCCTCAGAGATAGCACTTTAAATATCTCTGCTCATAAAAGAAGCGCAATTCAATGTCTTAACTAAACGGCGGCTTGTTTTCAAGCCGCCGTTTCTGCAATCTGATTAATTGTAATTAGTTATAATTGTCGATGCAGGGCTGGAACATATCCTTGCTCACGCCGCACAGAGGACAGCACCAGTCGTCAGGGAGGTCCTCAAAAGCAGTTCCCGGAGCGATTCCGTGTTCAGGGTCGCCCTTTTCGGGGTCATAGGTGTATCCGCAGGGATTGCAAAAATATTTTTTCATTTCTGATATCTCCTTTCGACATGACAAAAATGTATTAAAAATATTTTATTCACGCGAGCAGCAAGTCAAAGGGCTGCTTGCAGACATTTGACGGCTGCCGCAAGAGACTTTGAGCCTTAACTAAAATATCTCTTAAGAAGTCCCTCAAACGCTTTACCATGGCGGGCTTCGTCACGAGCCATCTCATGTACGGTATCATGAATAGCGTCAAGGTTGGCGGCTTTCGCGCGCTTTGCAAGGTCAAATTTACCGGCGGTTGCGCCGTTTTCAGCTTCTACTCTCATTTCAAGGTTTTTCTTTGTGGAATCTGTTACCACTTCGCCTAATAATTCCGCAAATTTAGCGGCATGTTCAGCCTCTTCATAGGCAGCCTTTTCCCAGTAAAGGCCGATTTCAGGATAACCCTCCCTGTGGGCAACTCTTGCCATTGCAAGATACATACCAACTTCGGTGCACTCGCCGTTAAAGTTTGCGCGAAGATCAGCCATAATGTCTTCGCTGGCGCCCTGAGCAACGCCTACTACATGCTCCGCAGCCCAAACCTTCTCGTCGCCCTGAGCGGTAAACTTCTCAGCGGGCGCGTTGCAGACGGGGCATTTTTCCGGCGCTGAATCGCCTTCGTGAACATAACCACATACCTGACATACAAATTTCATAATTTTTTCTCCTTTTCTTATAAAAAATTTCATCAAATGCGGTTTACAATGCTTTCTGGCATTATCTTTTTGCAAGGTCACTTGGTAATACTGTTTTGCATTGCCATTTTGCAACGCTGTTTGGTAATACTGTCTTGCATTACCATTCTGAAACGCTGCTTGGCAATACTGTTTTGCATTACCATTCTGCAACGTTACTTGGCAATGTCATTTTGTATTACCGTTTGGTATACTCTTTAACATTGCTTTTTGCTATTACCTTCCGCATTACAAACCGGCATTTGCTGTTTACTACAGTTTTCACAGCGGCCATAGAAATAAGTCGTGTGTCCGTCGATTTCGCCTTTAAAATTCTTTTTAGCTTCCTCCGTTATGCCTGCCATAAAAGGAAAATCAAAATCAAAAACCCCTCCGCACTCCGAGCAGATAAAATGATAATGAGGCGAGGTATCATAATCAAAATGGTCTATGCCGTCGCCAACCCGAAGCCTTGTAATTTCGCCGATATCGGCAAGCAAGGTCAGATTCCGGTAAACTGTTCCCAAGCTGATATTTGGAAAGGACCGGCGTACATTCGTATAAACAACATCCGCGGTAGGATGGTCTTTTCTGGTAGACAAAAATTCTATAATAGAATCCCGCTGTTTGCTATGCTTTAGATTCATATTTATCCTTTGGTTAATAATAGTAATCATTACTGGTATTATATCCTTTTAAAAAAGAAAGTCAAGATAATTTATAAATTTTTTATAGATTCCCTGATTCTTTAATAAGCCGCCGTAGGGGGTATATGTTATAATATTCGTAAAGGGCAGAGGCAGGCGGATAGAAAAGCGGAAGCCGGGCTGGGCCCGCGCGGCCGTTTTTCTATCCATCTGCCGAGCGAAGCGAGCCCGGAAACGGAACGTTTTCGGGCCTCTGCCCGAAGCTGGCAACAGGAGGTTTATTATGAAATTTAAGACCAGACTGGTCATCACTTTTTTGACAATCATATTATTGCCTCTGGTGCTTGCCTGCACAGCTTTTCTTTGTATTGGAAGAACGCTTATCCATGAGCAGGAAGAATTTGGTTTCCGCAACGAGGATTACAACATGCTGATAGACCCAACCCACGCATCCCGCTTAATTTCCAATGAAATATTCCAGCAGGTTGAGGAAATACTGGAAAAGGGTATGTCGGGGCTGGAGGATATTGAAATACTCTCGGAAATTAACGAAAAAATTGTGAATAAATCTTCCTATATTATTGTCCGCAAAGATAATAATATTTATTACGCCGGCAACGAGCTGGCGGCAAATCAGATTTTTGATAAGCTGCCGGATTTTCAGGAGGAAAACGTAAATCTTGAGCCAAAGCAGGGCGTTTACTATGACGATATGAAAAAGCTGGTAAGGCAGATGGATTTTTATTTTTCCGACGGAGCCAAGGGAAGTTTTTTTGTAATTACTAGAACAAACTCTATTTTGTCAAGGCGGCTTTTTGTGGATATGGCAGTCGCCATCATGATTATCCTGATTTTTACGAGTTTGTTTTTGACAAACTGGATAAGCAGAGGGGTCTTTAGCCCGATTAATCAGTTAAATATTGCCATGCAGAATATCGCAGAGGGCAATCTGGAATATATGCTGCCCGACAAGGAGGACGGGGAAATAGGGGAGCTTTACCGCAACTATGAGGACATGCGTCTGCGCCTGAAGGAATCCACGGACGAAAAGATTTTTGCGGAAAAGCAGAACAAAGAGCTGGTGAGCAATATCTCCCATGATTTAAAGACGCCGATTACAGCCATCAAAGGATACGTAGAAGGTATTATGGACGGAGTGGCCGATACGCCCGAAAAAATGGACAAATATATTAGAACCATCTATAATAAAGCAAACGATATGGACAGGCTGATTAATGAGCTGACCGTTTACTCTGGAATTGATTCTAACAGGATTCCTTATCACTTCCATAGAATAAATGTCTCAGAATATTTTGGGGATTGCATCGAGGAAGTGGGACTGGATTTGGAATCCAAAAATATCAGTCTGGATTATTCAAATTTGGTTGCTGCAAATACGGTGATTATTGCCGACCCGGAACAATTAAAAAGGGTTATCAATAATATTATCGGCAACAGCGTGAAGTACTTGGATAAGCCGAGGGGTGAAATTGACATTCGGATTTTGGACGAGGTGGATTCCATACGGGTGGAGATAGAGGACAACGGAAAGGGAATTGCGGCAAAGGATTTGCCTAAGATATTCGAGCGGTTTTACCGAACGGACGCGTCGCGGAATTCTTCTCAGGGAGGAAGCGGAATCGGACTTTCCATTGTGAAAAAAATCATCGAGGACCATGGAGGCTATATATGGGCCACCAGCAAAGAGGGAGAGGGCACCTGTATGCATTTTGTGATACGGAAATATCAGGAAGCGGAGTAAATACTGTGACAAGGAGGAAAAAATGAGTAGAATATTAATTATTGAGGACGAAGAAGCAATTGCGGATTTGGAGAAGGATTATTTAGAGCTCAGCGGATTTGAGGTGGAAATTCAAAATCAGGGCGACGAGGGGCTTAAAGCCGCCTTGTCTGAAAAATTTGATTTGATTGTGCTGGACTTGATGCTGCCGGGAATGGATGGATTTGAAATTTGCAGGCATATCCGTGAGGAAAAAAACATTCCAATTATTATGGTGTCGGCCAAAAAGGATGACATTGACAAAATACGTGGGCTTGGGCTGGGCGCTGACGATTATATGACGAAGCCTTTCAGCCCCAG
>JAMPGS010000187.1 GCA_023663815.1 Clostridium sp. | reverse complement strand
TTATCGGGTACTGGTGCTCCATGAGGACGTGGGCGGTTTACTTGGGGAGGAAGCTTAAATTTATGGCGGAGATGTTGAGGAAGCTGCGAATAGGAAACGTGGTTTTGGACAATAATCTGATATTGGCTCCCATGGCAGGTGTGACAGACCTGCCATTTCGTTTGCTTTGCAGGGAGCATGGAGCCGGTTTAGTGTGTATGGAGATGGTGAGCGCCAAGGCGATTTATTTTCGCAATAAGAACACGGAAGAATTGATGGCGATTCACGAGGGGGAAAGGCCGGTGTCGCTGCAGCTTTTTGGCTCCGACGCGGATATTGTAAGCGCTATGGCGGAAAAAATTGAGGAAAGGCCTTTTGATATTCTCGATATCAATATGGGCTGCCCGGTTCCCAAGGTGGTAAACAATGGGGAGGGCTCCGCCCTTATGAAAAATCCCAAGCTGGCGGAGGAGATTATTGCTAAGACAGTAAAGGCCGTCCGCAAGCCGGTGACGGTGAAGATTCGGAAAGGCTTTGACGAAAACAGCGCAAACGCCGTGGAGATTGCCAAGATTGCGGAGGACTGCGGGGCCGCCGCCGTGGCGGTTCACGGGAGAACCAGAGAGCAGTACTATGGGGGAAAAGCGGATTGGGACATTATTGCAAGGGTAAAGGAGGCTGTAAAGATTCCCGTAATTGGAAACGGGGATGTGACAGATGGCCCCTCCGCCAAGGCTATGCTTGAGCAAACCGGCTGCGACGGGCTGATGGTGGGCCGGGCGGCCAGAGGCAACCCGTGGATTTTTGAAAAAATCGCCCACTACCTAAAAACCGGGGAAACCTTGGCGGCAGGAAAGGACAAGGAGGCGCGGGATACCATTTTGCGCCACGCGGCCATGTGCCTTGAGCATAAGGGAGAATACACCGCGGTAAGGGAGATGCGCAAGCATATTGCGTGGTATACCAGCGGATACCCCAACTCGGCGGCGTTTCGGAGGAATATCAACGAGATTGAATCCTTTGAGGAGCTTGAGCGGGCGGTGAACGGAATATTTGGATTATAAAGTGGAACGCTAAAGAAATATGAAATAGAAAAA
This sequence comes from Clostridium sp., assembly GCA_023663815.1. Taxonomy (GTDB): domain Bacteria; phylum Bacillota; class Clostridia; order Lachnospirales; family Lachnospiraceae; genus Suilimivivens. Next base: position 2,892 of record JAMPGS010000187.1, on the reverse strand, counting down.
CAATTTGCGGTATAGTATTCTGGAATAGGAAAGCAGCTTCCAACATATGCTTTGCTATGGAAGTAAATTATTTAAATTTGTTTTATATGGGAATTGCATACGATTGCTGCATAGAAAAAGGGAAAAAGTTCGCGAAAACCGGGCTTCCCGTGAAAAAACTGGGGCGGGAATTTCCTTATCTTTTGGGAAGCGGCCGGGCCGGGGCAGGGCGGCTTTTGGTTTATCATGCGCTGCTGCCGGAGTATCGAGGAAAATCCTTTTTGACGGGAAAACCCCAAAAGTGGAAGGGCGATACCCTGCGGCAGATAGTGGAAAAGACCGGGCAGAGGGCTGCGGCGGAGCGGGGGTGCAGGGCTCAGGTTCTTGCGCCGGAGCTTGGCGGGAGCCCTATCCAGATACCGCCAGAGCTTTTGGCGGTATGTCTGTACCGGTGCAGGCCTTTTGACAGACTGGCTTTTTCCTTGGCGGAGGAGGGCGGAGAGTACGGGCTGGAGCAGCTATTGGAGCTGGCAGGCCCATATCTGCCCAGAGTGCGTCAGGTGATGCTTATCGGAGAGGAAAGCCCTTTGTCCGAGCAGATGGAGGATTACCTTTACGGGGAATTCGGCATCATTATGACGAGGGGCCAAAAAGCGCCCGCGGACTTTGTTTGGCTTGACTTTGCGGAAAAAGAAGGAGTGGAAAAGGGGACGGATTTTTCGGAAAAAAGCAGGAAAATCAACCGGAAAAACGCATGGAAATTTCTTGACACTACGGTAAAAAATGGTTATAATACGTAAGTTAATCCTATAAACATAAAAGAGGGAGAGGCGAAAGGGAAATGGAAGAGAAAAAGCATATACTTACTTATGAGGGGCTGCGGAAATATGAGGACGAGCTTCACGAGCTGAAAGTGGTTAAGCGGCAGGAAGTGGCGCAGAAAATCAAGGAAGCAAGGGAGCAGGGCGACCTGTCGGAGAACGCGGAGTACGATGCGGCCAAGGACGAGCAGCGGGATATCGAGGCACGAATCGAAGAGCTGGAAAAGATATTGAAAAACGTCGAGGTGGTAGTGGAGGACGAGGTAGACCTTGACAAAATTAACATCGGCTGCTGCGTAAAAATTCATGACTTTGAATACGACGAAGATTTGGAATATAAAATTGTGGGTTCCACCGAGGCAAACAGCCTGAAAGGTAAAATTTCAAACGAATCCCCTGTAGGGAAAGCCCTGATTGGGCGGAAAGCGGGCGATATCGTCGAAGTGGAAACGCAGGCAGGCATTTTGAAATATGAGGTTCTTGAAATTCAAAGGTCCAATTGACATATGCCCCGCTCTTTGCAGCGGGGCCTAATTGATAAGGAGTGAAAAAGTGGCAGAACAACAGAAAAACCAACCGCAGGCAAACGGCGCAAAGCAGGAACAGGACATTCATCAGCTTTTAAAAATCAGAAGGGAAAAGCTTGCGGCTCTTCAGGAGGCCGGAAAAGACCCTTTTAAAATTACAAAATACGACGTGAACGCTCACAGTCAGGACATTAAGGACAATTACGCCGAGATGGAGGGCAAGGAAGTCTCCGTTGCCGGGCGCATCATGCAAAAGCGCGTGATGGGGAAGGCATCTTTTTGCAATATTCAGGATTTAAAAGGAAATATCCAGTCCTATGTGGCGAGGGACAGCATAGGCGAGGAGCCTTACGCCGATTTTAAAAAATATGATGTGGGCGATATTGTGGGAATTACCGGCCAGGTGTTCAAGACCAAGACGGGGGAAATTTCTATTCACGCTTCCAGCGTCGTCCTTCTTTCTAAGAGCCTTCAGATTTTGCCCGAAAAATATCACGGGCTGACGAATACGGATATCCGCTATCGCCAGCGATACACGGATTTGATTATGAACGAGGAAGTAAAGGAGACCTTTGTAAAAAGGTCAAAAATCATTTCCGCAATCAGACGTTTTTTGGATGGGCAGGGCTTTATGGAGGTGGAGACCCCTATGCTGGTATCCAACGCCGGGGGCGCGGCGGCGCGGCCCTTTGAGACCCACTTTAACGCCTTGGACGAGGACGTTAAGCTCCGCATTTCATTGGAATTGTATCTGAAAAGGCTGATTGTAGGCGGCATGGAGCGGGTTTATGAGATTGGCCGGGTGTTCCGCAACGAGGGGCTGGACACCAGACACAACCCAGAATTTACCTTGATGGAGCTGTATCAGGCCTACACCGACTACAACGGAATGATGGATTTGACAGAAAATATGTTCCGCAGCGTGGCGCAGGAGGTTTGCGGCACGACTACAGTTCCCTACGGCGAGTATATGATTGATTTGGGAAAGCCTTTTGAGAGAATGACGATGATTGACGCCGTGAAAAAGTATTCGGGCATTGATTTTGACGAGATTAAGGATACCGCAGAGGCGAAAAAAATTGCGGACGAGAAGGAAGTTCATTACGAAGCCCGCCACACCAAAGGGGATATTCTGAATTTATTCTTTGAGGAATTTGTGGAGGAGCATCTGGTGCAGCCTACCTTCATCACGGATCATCCGGTGGAGATATCGCCGCTCACCAAGAGAAAGCCGGACAAGCCGGATTATGTGGAGCGTTTTGAGCTGTTTATCACAGGCCGCGAGATGTGCAACGCTTACTCTGAATTGAACGACCCCATCGACCAGCGGGAGCGTTTTAAAGCGCAGGAGGCGCTGATTGCGCAGGGGGACGAGGAGGCGAACCACACGGACGAGGATTTCTTAAACGCGCTGGAGATTGGTATGCCGCCTACCGGCGGGATTGGGTACGGCATCGATAGGCTGGTGATGCTGCTGACGAATTCGCCGGCGATTAGGGATGTGCTGTTGTTCCCGACGATGAAGTCACTCGGCAAAGAAAACCAGTAAAATCAAGGGTTTGCGG
>JAMPGS010000186.1 GCA_023663815.1 Clostridium sp. | reverse complement strand
GGCGGCTATTTCTTTCCCTTAAAAATCTGATAAAGCAGACTGATAAGGGCAACAACGAACGTACAGAATAAAAAGAAATCCTGATATGTAATCATTGCATCACCCTCCTTTCTTTTGTTTGGAGGGCTACTTGAACCCTCCGCATAAAATAAGAGGGGTAAAGCCGCCTTTGGCTCTATGGTTTTCCCATGGATGGAGTATAGCACACATTTTTCTGTCAGACAATTACAATATATAGTTTTACAAGCTGTTTATTGTAATCCTACAAAATAAAGTCTATCCTTTATAAAAATCCTCCATAAAATCTCTATAAAATCTGTTGGCAAAAACCTCTATAAAATCTTACTTGAAACTTACTCTGAATTATGTTAATATATGTATAGAGAAAGCAACCGCCCACAAAGTGGTTAGCCTCGGTTGAGTAATAAACCTACCCCGCACCGGCTAAGTACAAGGTAGGTTTATTTATTTTCGCTTGTTATTCCTATCTATGTAGGCAAGCAGCGTAATTAAAAATGTCGCAAACAGAATTAAATCCTGAAATGAAAACATTTCCATTAGCACCACCTCCCCTCTTTTGCAAGTTTGGAAGGCTTACCACCTTGTATCACGATTACTTTCTCATGTGATTATTATAGCATATTTAAATTGTGGTTACAAGTTCACTGAAAAACAAAATATCTTACACTGAAAAGCAAAACATCTTATATACTTCCCTATAACATGCCCATATTACAAGCATAAAAAGACAGAGCGCATCCCCACGCTCTGCCTTTCTTCAAATCTTAAATTTCTTTAAATACTCTTCTCCCCAACCCTACACCGTACTCAAATCCCATTCCTCGTAAATCTTGGGAACGTCGTTAATCAGACGCTGGGTGTAGGCTGCCTTGGGACGGAGAATCACGTCCTCCGCGCCGCCGGACTCGACAAACTTGCCGTGCTCCATAATGTATACGGAGTCGGAAATATAGTAAGCAAGGCCGATATCGTGGGTGATGAAAATAATCGTCATGTTAATCTCGTCGCGTAGCTTAAGCAGCATATCCAAAATGGTTGCTCTTGAGCAGGCGTCAATCATGGACGTTGGCTCGTCGGCAAGCAGAATCTTGGGTTTAAGTAAGAAAATTCTAGCAATCATAAGTCTCTGCATCTGGCCGCCGGAAAGCTCGAAAGGATACTTGTTGGTAAGCTCTTTAAACTCCAAATTAACGAAGCTGCAGGCTTCCCGCATCATCTCAAATTTCTTTTCATAGGGGAGAGACTTTCCGCCTCTCATGTTGATACAGTCAAGGAGCACTGCATCAATTTTGTTGAAGGTATTGTAGGAAGAAAACGGGTCTTGGAAAATGGCCTGAATTCCCTTCCAGTATTCCTTCTTCTTTGCACTGCTGGAAATGTCCCTTGGTTTTCCTTGGAACATTACTTCCCCCTCCGTGACGCTGATAAGACCAAGGAGCATCTTGGAAAGAGTGGTCTTGCCGCTGCCGGACTCGCCTACGATGGAGACAATTTCTCCCTCGCGGAAGTCAAAATCCACATGGTCAACGGCTACCGTTTTTTTATCGCCGATACCAAAAACCTTGGTAACGCCTTTGCCGCTTAGGCAATCCGCTCTTTTATCACTCATTCTCATACACCTCCCGAATCTTTCTTACAGACATCAGACAACGGTACTCGCGGTCTGCCGCGCCTTCCTTGCTGGGAACTTCCAAGGCGGGAACTTCCATTGCCATACAGGTAGGCGTCGCATATTTACATCTGTCCGCAAAACGACAGCCTTTCGGCGGGTGTTTTAAGTTAGGAGGCGTTCCCGGAATTGCTATCAGCTTATTCTCACGCACGCCCTCTTCGGGAACGATGATAGAGCCCATAAGACCCTTTGTATAAGGATGAAGCGGGTCGAATACCATCTCCTTCGCCGTGCCGCGCTCCACAATCTGCCCGGCGTACATTACCATGATATCGTCCGTTACGTTGTACAGCAGCGGAAGCTCGTGGGTAATAAAAATCATGCTTCTAATAAAGCCTTTTTCCATCAAGTCGCGCATCATTTTAATAACCATCTTCTGGCTGGTAACGTCAAGGGCCGATGAAGGCTCGTCGGCAATCAGCACCTTCGGGGAAAGAATGGTAGAAATAGCGATAACTGTACGCTGTTTCATACCGCCGGAGAGCTCCACCGCGTGTTTTTGCAGCACTTCCTCAGGAAGCCCCAAAATAGCAAACCGTTCCTTCGCCAAATCATAAATATCTTTCTTGGTGGCTTTCGGATTGTGTACGTGAATAACGTCCTCAATAAAGCGGATAATTTTCTGCGTGGGGTTCAAAGCGTTCATGGCTGCCTGAGGTATATAGGCAATTTCCGTTCCAAGAATCTTTTTCCTCACATCGTCCGGCTTCAAACCGGAAATATTGTTTCCATCTACAATAATGTCGCCGCTGATATAGTGCAGGGGCGGAAAATAATAGCCCATAAGGGACAGCGCCAGCGTGGACTTACCACAGCCGGACTCACCCGCAACGCCTAGGGATTTTCCCTCCTCAATCTTCAGGGAGACACCGTCTACCGCAAATACGTCCTCCCTCTGGCGGGTAACGTATTTCGTCTTTAAATTTTTTACTTCAAGCATTACTTTTCCCATGATATCCCTCCTTAATCTCTCAGCTGCGGGTTAAATACCTGATCTAATCCTGTGTTCATCAGGTTAAGTGAGAACGCAATCAGAGCAATAGTAATAACAACCGGGAAGTATGCCCACCAAGAGCCGTTAAGCGGTGCGGCGTAAGCCGTCGCCCAGTTCATCATAAGGCCCAGCGTAGCAGTCGTGGAAGATGAAGGCCCAAGGCCCAGCATGGAAAGCTGCGCTTCGGCAAGGATACCTGAGGATATCTGCAAAATAAACGCCATAACCACATAGGATGCAAGATAAGGGAGAATATCTGTAAGGACAATCCTCATCATGCTGTGTCCCGAAAGCTTGGAAAGATTCACGTGGTCGCGGTTTCTCAAGGAGATAACCTGCGAACGAACGGAACGGGTGGTCCATGTCCACGAGGTGATTCCGATAATTATACCTACCAGATTGACGCCTCTTGCATTCTGCCCTACAGAATAGGAAATCAATATCAAAAGAACGAAGGAAGGAATAACCGTGAACATATTTGTAATAAACATGATGATGTCGTCCACCATTCCACCTACATAACCGGATATCAAGCCAAGGAAAAGCCCAATCAGGGTTGCAATCACGCCTGCAATGAGACCTACCCGCAGGGACGTCTTGGTTGCGTCCACCAGCTCGGTAAGCACGTCGCGCCCAAAGTTATCCGTACCTAAAACGAAAGTACGCCTGTTTGCTACCTCCTTTGTGTTGACGAATTCCTTAGAACCAACGGCTGAGCTCTGCTCCAGCTCGCCTGTATCGGCGTTTTCACGGGCGATAATCACATCGCTGTCCGATAAAATTCCATCGATACTGCTGTTGAGACGGACGAAATATTTCTTTCTGGAAGCGGTAAGCCCCGGCTGATCCGCATCCTCGGAATAATTTGCTTCCCAAAGGCCAATCAGCCCTTCCACGTCGTTAAGGTCGATGTCGGACTCCGCAACGCCGCCAAACTTTGTCAGCCATTCCTGCATGGCTTCCTTATCCTCGTCGCTAACTTTGGAATCCATCGAGCTGGCCTTCACGTCAATATTTAAGGTATAACGTTTCCCTTCCACCGCATCCTTGACGGAAATGTAAGTGCCCGGCCTAAAGAAATTGCCGTTACCTACCATCTCCAAGGGATCGGCCTTCACAAACAAGGGATATAAAATGGTGGTAAGCAAAAGCCCCATAAAAATAACAAATCCAATTATAAATTTGGGAGAATGGAACACCTGTCTTAATGTATTTTTCATAATCCACCTCCTAATCCTGCTGCGCTGCCTTGACACGAGGGTCAATCACGCCATAAATAAGTTCCACAAACAGGTTCA
>JAMPGS010000185.1 GCA_023663815.1 Clostridium sp. | reverse complement strand
GTTGTCTTTTCGACGTGGCAAGCGTGCTGACGGGCGGTTTTGAGATGGGAAATATCTGGTACAATGAGCCCAAGACCTTGGACGTTGCCTTCGACGTTATTGGAGATATTGTACTCAGCGCGGCCAGCCAGCAGTACGGCGGCTTTACCGTGCCTGAGGTGGACAAGATTTTGGACCCCTATGCGGAAAAAACCTACGCAAGAGGGCTGAATAGATATTTAAATTTGGGCATTGACAGGGAAAAGGCGGAGGCGGAGGCCCTTGAGGATGTAAAACGGGAGTTTGAGCAGGGCTTTCAGGGCTGGGAATACAAGTTTAACACCGTGGCTTCCAGCCGGGGGGATTATCCCTTTATCACAGTGACCGCCGGGCTTGGCGTCAGCCGGTTTGCAAAGCTGGCTACCATTTCGCTTTTAAACGTCAGAAGAAAAGGACAGGGTAAGGCAGGATGCAAAAAGCCGGTTCTTTTCCCCAAGATTGTATTTTTATACGACGAAAATCTTCACGGGCCGGGGAAAGAACTAGAGGACGTGTTCGAGGCCGGAGTGGAGTGCTCCGCAAAAACCATGTACCCCGATTGGCTTTCCTTGACGGGGAAGGGCTATATTGCAAGCATGTACAAGCGGTATGGAAAGGTAATATCCCCTATGGGCTGCCGGGCTTTTCTTTCCCCTTGGTATGAAAGAGGCGGAATGCATCCGGCGGACGACGACGATTCGCCCGTTTTTGTAGGACGCTTTAACATCGGGGCCGTTTCCCTTCATCTTCCTATGATTTTAGCAAGGGCAAAACAGGAAAGCCGAGATTTTTACGAGGTGCTGGATTATTATTTAAATTTAATCCGCCAGCTTCATATTAGAACTTACGCTTATTTGGGAGAAATGCGGGCTTCCACCAACCCCTTAGCTTACTGCGAGGGCGGCTTTTTAGGAGGGCATTTAAAGCTCTCCGACAAAATTAAGCCCATATTGAAAACCGCCACGGCCAGCTTTGGCATCACGGCCTTTAACGAGCTTCAGGAGCTTTACAACGGGAAATCGCTTGTGGAGGACGGGAAATTTGCCCTTGAGGTTTTGGAGCATATTAATCAGAAAATCAACGAGTTTAAGGAGGAGGACGGGAACCTTTACGCCATTTACGGGACTCCTGCGGAGAGCCTTTGCGGCCTGCAGGTGAAGCAGTTCCGCGCCAAGTACGGAATTGTGGAGGGCGTTTCAGACAGGGAGTATGTGTCCAACAGCTTCCACTGTCATGTTTCCGAGGATATCACCCCCATTGAAAAGCAGGATTTGGAGTACCGCTTTTGGGAGCTCTCCAACGGCGGTAAAATCCAGTATGTGAAGTATCCGATTGATTATAATAAAGAGGCGATTAAGACCCTGATTCGCAGGGCTATGGACATGGGCTTTTACGAGGGCGTCAATTTGTCTCTCGCCTACTGCGACGACTGTGGGCATCAGGAGCTGGAGATGGACGTGTGTCCGGTGTGCGGGAGCAAAAATCTCACCAAGATTGAGCGCATGAACGGCTATCTTTCCTATTCCAGAGTTCACGGGGACACTAGATTGAACGAGGCCAAGATGGCGGAAATTGCGGAGAGGAAGAGTATGTAAGCCTTGCGGGAATAAAGAAGTGCGGAAATGAGGAAAATATGAGATATCACAATATCACAAAAGACGATATGCTAAATGGCGACGGTCTCCGCGTGGTGCTTTGGGTGTCCGGCTGTTCCCATTGTTGTAAATCCTGCCACAATCCCATTACATGGGATCCGGCGGGAGGGCTTTTCTTTGACCATAAGGCCCGGCAGGAAGTGTTTGAACAATTGGAAAAGCCCTACATTTCAGGAATTACCTTTTCCGGCGGCGACCCCCTTCACGCGGCTAACCGACCGGACGTAAGGAAATTGGTGAAGGAAATTAAGGAGCGGTATCCCGACAAAACCATATGGCTGTATACCGGCGATTTGTGGGAAAATATCTGCGAGGATTCCATGATGCAGTATGTTGACGTTTTAGTTGACGGGGAATTTCAGATTGATAAAAAGGATGTAAAGCTTCTCTGGAAGGGAAGCAGCAACCAGAGGGTTATCGACGTGCAAAAAACCCTCGGCCAGCCGGAGGGCTGCCGGACGCCGGTTCTGCATTGCGGAGATTATGCGTGAGCCGGCGCGGGCGGCGGATACAGATTGCGGAGGATTTGGAGTGACAACAGAAACCATAGAGATTAAATATTTTACGGATAAAATTGAAAAACTTACCTACATTGATGGAAAATCCGATTGGATAGACCTTCGCGCCGCGGAGGACGTGAGCTTAAAGAAGGGCGAGTACCGGCTTATTTCCCTTGGCGTGGCCATGAAGCTGCCAAAAGGATACGAAGCTCATATTGTTCCAAGGAGCTCTACCTTTAAAAATTTTGGCATTATCCAGACCAATCATCAAGGCGTGGTGGACGGCTCCTATTGCGGCGACAACGACCAGTGGTTTATGCCGGTTTACGCCATGAGGGACACTCATATTTCCTGCAACGACAGAATCTGCCAGTTCCGAATTGTGGAAAACCAGCCGAAAATTTTGTTTCGGGAGGTAGATTCCTTAGACGGGCAGGACCGGGGCGGATTTGGGAGCACCGGGAAGCAGTAGGTATAGTATGGGCATAATCATAACCAGAAAGCATAGCAAGTATGCATAGCAAATATGCATAGCAAACACGCGTAGCAAATGCATAGAAAATAAGAATAGCATAAGTATAGCTGTGGAAGGGGGCGTTCTTTAAAATGGAAAAGAAAATGACTTTGTTAAACAAAGACCGTCCCATCCTTCAGGCAGTCTATGACGACGAGCTTTCCGCAATCACAAAAATAACGGAAATTTTTGACCTGCGCTATGCGCCGCCCGCTATCGTGGATTATAAGAAAGGCACAAACAGGCGGCTGCTAAATAACTGGTGGCGGAGCCGCGCCATTCCCGCGTCGAGGCAGCATCTTTCTAAATCCTTTCCGTATCTGGACAACACAGTATCCCTTTTGGAAAAAAACATGGGGTTATCCCTATCAGACAGATATTGGATGACAAGCGAACCGGATAAATATAAATGGAGTAACGTCAATTTTTTTGACAATCCCTTCTCCGAGGATTTGGGCGTAATCACGTTGGGGGAAAAGCAGCAGTCCTACCCCTCCTCCGAAGATATGTTCTCGCCTAACAGTACCTTAAACGGCGATTTGCAGAAAAAATGGACGATACAAGGGGGCCATAGGATGCTGTTAAAATCAGGTTCCGGGCCCTATTATCAAGAGCCCTACAATGAAGTCATAGCTTCCGAGCTGTTTAAGCGGCTCTTATCAGAAAATGATTTTGTGACTTATACCTTGCAGGGGAGATATTGCGCTTGTCCCAATATGCTTGAGGAGGACGAAGAGCTTGTACCTATGTGGGATATTCTTGGCAGCGGCAAAAAGCTAAGCAGTCAAAATGATTTTCAATTCTGCGTAAGCCTTTGCAGGGAATGTGGCCTATCCGAATCTGAAATAAATCGGCATTTTGAAAAAATGTTTACCTGTGATTTTATCCTAGCAAACCATGACAGGCATTACCGTAATTTCGGCCTTGTCCGCAATGTGGAAACGTTGGAATATACCCGAATGGCCCCGATTTATGATACGGGGGCTTGTCTGTGGAGCGACAAAATTGCATTAGATAAACATGCGGATTACGAATATACGGCAAAGCCTTTTGGCGCAAACGGCATGAAGCCTAAAGAGCAGCTAAAATTGTTTCACGATTTTGAGTGGTTTGATGAGACAAAATTGGAAGGTTTTGCGGATAAGGCCTCCGAGATATTGTCGCTAAATCCTCTTTTGCCCGAAAAGAAGAAAACCGCCGTGTTGAAGGGGCTTTGTGAAAATATAGATTATGCGGTGGATTATATTAGAGGAATTTCTATTAAAAACGAGGTGTATTATGACCGAAGCAGAAAAGAGAGCCGCCGCAACAAAATTTTACA
>JAMPGS010000184.1 GCA_023663815.1 Clostridium sp. | reverse complement strand
GAGCACTTGACTTTTAATCAAGTTGTCTGGGGTTCGAGTCCCCAGTGGCTCATGAGGGAAAATCTCCCGAAAGCTTTTAAAAATAAGGGTTTTCAGGGGATTTTCTTATGTATTAAAATGTGTTTTCTCTTGTACTGGAAAGTGTGTAGTGATAAAATCGTATTGGATAAAAATTACTCATTAAAATGAGAGGAGGCTATATATGAGCAAGCAGGAAAAAAAATGGGTGCTTCCGCTGGCTTTAAATGAACAGACACTTCCGGCTATCGAACAGATAACAGACGGGATGCCCGGCGGCTTCTTTATTTATCACGCGGACGGCGATGAAGAGTTGATTTACGCCAATCAGGCTATGATTAATATATTTGGCTGCGATGATTCGGAGGATTTTAATGAGTATATCGGCGGCAGCTTTCGGGGATTGGTTCACCCGGAGGATTTGGAGCAGGTGGAGAAAAGCATCCACAGCCAGATTTCAAAAAGCAGTAAAGGATTAGATTATGTGGAATACCGCGTAATCCGCAAGGACGGGGTGATTCGCTGGATTCGGGATTATGGACGTTTTGTCCATACCAATCTTTATGGGGATGTGTTCTATGTCTTTGTGGAGGACGCCACCGAGCGGCATTTGCGGGAGATTAGCGACGCCCATGCGGTTCAGGCGGCGCGGGAGAGGCTGGCAGTTTTAAAGCAATTGGAGCATGAGACGGCCGCGCTGCGCATGGTAAATGAGATATTCAGCTCCAGCATGTGGGCTATGGAGTTTAATGAGCTGGGGGAAATGATTAGCGTAAATTGGAGTGAAGAGTTCCGCGCCATGCTGGGTTATCACGACGAGACGGACTTTCCCAATGAGCTGGAATCATGGTCGGATTTGCTCCATGAGGAGGACAAGGAGCACGTCATGCGGGAGTTTTACGGGGCTATTTCCGATTATACAGGGAAAAGAACCTACTCCGTGGAGTACCGGCTGTTGACGAGGGATAGAGGATGGCGGTGGTTCCAGTCGGCAGGTAAATTGTCCCGCCGGGAGGACGGGTCGCCTGTTACCTATGTGGGCATTTTTGTGGACATTACTCGTCAAAAGCTGACGGACGAGATGTTGGAGACCCAGCGCAAGCTGTTGGAGGACGCCTTGAAGCAGACCCAGCAGGCTAAGCGGGCCAGAAGTATTTTTTTGAGCAATATGTCCCATGACCTTCGGACGCCTATGAACGCGATTACGGGCTTTGCCACGTTGGCGAAGATGGTCATAGACGACAAGAAAGAGGCGGTAAACTATTTAGAGCAGATTATGACGTCCGCTAATGATTTGCAGGCGCTTATCAGCAATTTGCTGGATATGAGCTACATTGAGAGCGGGGATATGAATATCAACGAGATACCCTGCGTATTGTCGGATATTTTGTGGGAGCTGGAGGCTTCCGTCCGGGCGGAGGTTCGGGCCAGAGGGCTTAAGCTGTCCGTGGAGTATGAAAACCTGACGCATAGTCATGTTATCTGCGACAGGCGGCAGTTAAATCAAGCGTTGATGAATATTGTAGGCAATTCGATGAAATTTACATCGGCTGGGGGAAAAATCAGTATTCGCCTTTCGGAGTTTCAGGGGGCCCCCAAGGGATATGGATTTTATGTATTCACCATTCAGGATACGGGAATCGGCATGAGCAGGGAGGTTTTGAAGCGCATTTTTGATATCTCCGAGCGGGAGCGCGTTGAATCTCCCGGCGGGACCAAGGGCATGGGCATGGCGATTACCCAAAATATTGTGGAGACGATGGGCGGCATTATACGGGTGGAGAGCGAGGAAGACAAAGGCACTGAGGTTATCATTTCTATTCAATTCCGCTTGGCTTAAAAACAGGCCAATGTCCTACATTCTTTTGGAGTGTCTGGCATTGGCTTTTGTTGAAGATAAGGCTGGACCGCGAAGCGAAATACTCGTTATTTGGAAATGGTAGGAGGGTTTATAGCGTTTTTACATAAGGAAGGTTTTAGAAGGAAGGTTCTATAAAGAAGGTTTTATAAGAAAAGTTTTAATAAAAAATTTTTTATGCCGAAAGGCATTATAAGAAAAGTTTTATAAAAGAAGTTCTATAGGAAAAGGAGAATATATGAGTAATTCACAGACATTGCAGCCGCAGGAAAATAAGATGGGGGTTGTGCCGGTAAATAAATTGTTAATCAGCATGTCGCTGCCGATGATGCTTTCCATGCTGGTGCAGGCCCTATATAATATAGTGGATAGTATTTTTGTTTCCAGAATCGACGAGAACGCTTTGACGGCCGTATCGCTGGCATTTCCGATTCAAAGCTTGATGATTGCGCTGGGGGCCGGGACAGGCGTGGGAATTAACGCTTTATTGTCAAAAGCGTTGGGAGAAAAGGATTTTGAAAAAGCAAATAAGGCCGCCGTCAACGGGGTGTTTTTGGCAGCGGTAAGCTTTGTTATTTTTCTTCTGGTAGGCATTTTTGCGGTGACGCCCTTTTACGTGAGCCAGACGGAAGACGCTCAAATAGTGGAGTATGGAAAAAAATACTTGTCGATTGTCTGCTGCTGTTCTTTCGGCGTTTACACGCAGTTTGTTTTTGAACGACTGCTTCAGTCAACGGGGAAAACTGTTTATACCATGCTGACCCAGGGCTTGGGAGCGATTATCAACATTATTTTGGACCCGATATTTATTTTCGGGTATTTTGGAATACCCCGCATGGGAGTAGCGGGGGCTGCAATCGCCACGGTCATAGGGCAGGTAGCTGCCGGGACGGTGGGAATTATTGTCAATCAAAAGAAAAACACGGAGATTAAGCTGATATTTAAGGGATTCCGCCCGGATATGGCGATTATCGGGCAGATTTATCAGGTGGGAGTTCCTTCTATTATAATGCAGTCTATCGGCTCAGTTATGACTTACGGCATGAATAGGATTCTGCTTACGTTTACCTCCACGGCGGCGGCTGTTTTTGGAGTTTACTTTAAGCTGCAGAGCTTTGTCTTTATGCCCATATTCGGCCTCAACAACGGCATGGTTCCGATTGTGGCCTACAATTATGGCGCAAGGAAAAAGGACAGGCTGATTAAGACGGTAAAATACAGTATTATTTACGCTGTTGTTATAATGATAGTCGGGTTCGCAGTATTTCAGGTATTTCCGGCTCAGCTTTTTGCTCTTTTTGACGCTTCGGAGGCCATGCTTGCTATTGGAATTCCGGCCCTTCGGATTATCAGTGTCAGCTTTTTGTTTGCGGGTTTCTGTATTGTCAGCGGCTCCATGTTTCAAGCCTTGGGAAACGGAGTGTACAGTATGCTGACGTCCATAGCAAGGCAGTTGGTGATTTTGCTTCCGGCGGCGTACCTTTTGTCTTTGACGGGAAACGTTAATAATGTGTGGTGGTCTTTTCCAATCGCGGAGCTGATGTCGTTAGTGATGACGGTTTACTTTTTGATTCGCATAAATAATAAGGTGATAAAGCATATCTAAAGGCGGAGGAGAGATTGTCGGCGAAGGGAGTGTTTACTGTTTACTTCGGGAAGTTGTTAGATGAAGGACTGTCGGTGTGTGAAAAGCCGTTGGATTGAGGATGGTAATTGGAGTGGTGTGAAAATGGCAATTGTGTAGTTGACAGTTTTTGGGGTAAATGATAAGATACGTTATAGAAAATTTTGCCCGCTTTTGGGCGGATAGGCGGATATGGCGGAATTGGCAGACGCGCCAGATTTAGGTTCTGGTGGTACTCCCGTGCAGGTTCAAGTCCTGTTATCCGCATGGAGAATACCTTGGAAGACTGGAATGAGTCTTTCAGGGTATTTTTTATTTACCATAAAATATTTTAGATTCCTACGGTTATCCTGAAAAATGCTTTTACTGGGATTCAGAAGATGAACCATTATATTTTGAGAGCAAGAAAACCGCTGATGATTATGCTTTTGGTATTTATTATAACTGGGAGGCTCCCGGTTGATGATATAGAGTACGGGGAAGGCTATATTAACAGCGAAGATGAATGGG
>JAMPGS010000183.1 GCA_023663815.1 Clostridium sp. | reverse complement strand
GGACTGATTGGTAATAGGCGCTCCGTATACCGTCTTTACATTTTCAAGGGCTTCAATGCTCTCAAAATCCTCCTGCGGCACCGCCGTCATGGTGTGATGAGTAATGTCAATTTCTCCTGACTGAAGCCCTGCATAAATCTGGCTGGCGTCTACAATCCTGATATTTAATTTGTCAATTTTGGGCGCACCCTTCCAGTAATCCGTGTTGGCCGTATAAGAAATATAATGATCGTTGTCATAGTCCGTCAAAAAGTACGGGCCGCTTATTACGTCGGGATGATTAAACCACTCCGCCGTGGTGAGCTCTTCCTCACTGAACTTTTCGATAATATGCTTCGGCATCGTGTGCAGATATCTGGCGTAGGTATTTTCAAAGGTGGTAAGCGCCATGGGGGCCTTGGAAATAAATTCCACCGTCTTATCGTCGATAATCTGGATTCCCTCCACGCTCTCCGCCCCCTGCGCCACAAAACCGTCGTCGCCTATGCCCTCAAAGGCATAGAGCATCAGCGTAGTATTATTTACCAGCGGGCTTGCAAGGCGGCGCACGGAATACTCCACGTCAGCCGCCGTGACGGGCGTTCCGTCGGACCATGTGGCCTTGTCGTCGATATGCACGATAAAATGCATATTATCCTCCGTGGTGACGGAGTCCGCCAGCATCCCCTGAAAATTCAAGTCCTTGTCAAGCTCCATTAAAGGCAGGAACATAAGCCCCACCGCGTACTTGTTAATCTCCGTCTGGTCGATGGCGAAAGGGTTTACGCCTCCAAGGGAATCCGTGATTCCCACGTTTACGATTTTTTCTCCCTCCGCGGCCGCTCCGCCTGCTTCCGACGTACTGCCTCCCACTGTCTCACCTTGGGTCTCATTTATCGTATCGCCCGGACTGTTTTCGGCTGTCCCGCAGCTTGTCATAGAAATGGCAAGGGCCAGTACAGTCACAAGGCTAATCACACTCTTAAATAATTTCTTCATAGTTTCCTCCTTCTGCGCCGCTCTTTTATAATTCTGATTATTTTGACGGGCCTGCTGCCGCAGCGCTGGCGCAAACCCCTGTTCCTTAATACAGCACCAGACGCTTCGCACGTCCGATGCTGATTTTTAACAGTTGGTTCATTATACTGTTACGAGGTCGAAATGTCAATATTCTCCAAACTAAATTAAAAAAATATTCTCTATTCTTTTTTCCCTTTCACAGTTTGCCGGCAAAAATAGTATACTATTCCTATAGGAAAAATAATAATACTGAAAATTTATTGCCAGTAAAAGGCAGAATCTATAAATCTTAAATCCTTGACAAATCCAGTAAACAGCGGTATATTACAATCACTTTGCAAGTGTTTCTTTTATGAGGAAAGTTATGAAAAATTTATTGAACTACCAGACCTCCGAATACGACTGCGGCCCCGTTTCCATATTAAACGGGATTCGTTATCTTTTCGAGCGGGAGGATATTTACCCTGACCTTGTGAAATTTATCATGCTCTACTGCATGGATACATACAATGAAGCCGGAGAGCTCTGCAAGCACGGCACCTCGCCCGCTGCCATGAGTTATATGACCTGCTGGCTCAACCACTTTAGCGAGAGGAAAAACTTCCCGCTCCGCTGCGAGCACTATTCCGGCGAGGTGGTAACTCTTGCGCCGGGCAGCCCCATTTGGACCGCTCTTGAGCAAGGGGGCGTGGTTGTGGTGTATCTTTATCTTGAGGTGGGCCACTATGTTCTTTTAACCGGCCTTGATGGCGACCGCGTGCTGCTTTTCGACCCTTTCTACGAAGAGCTGGACGATCCGGATCTGGACGAGGAATATTCCACCGATGAAATTCATTTTATCTGCGACCAGCCCAAAAAATGCAACCGCAGCGTCGCCATCGACAGAATAAACCGCACCTCCAAGGACTACTACGAGATGGGGGAAATTTCCCGCCGGGAGGCGCTAGTAATGTATCATTCATAAGTTTATAAAATTGAAAAGTCCGGACAGCCATGTTTATCATTTCTGTACCGGACCTTTTTTATTGCTCCATCTGCCTGCCCAAAAAACCGGCGGCCGACTGAATTAATTTCTGTTCCACTTCTCCCATCTTTCCCTTCTCGCCGTTGTCAATCAGCACCACCCCGCCTATCATGTCGCCCTCGCAGATAATCGGCGTGATGGCCTCCTGAGCAAAATCGTCCGTGACGTCCTGCGTGATGGGAATAAACTCGGAATCCTCCTTGGAGGCAAGAACCATCTCCCTGTTGTTTAGCTTTTCCTCCAGCTCCTTGCTGATGGACTTCCCAAGAATACTTCTATATCCGCCCGACACCGCGATAAACTGGTCTCTGTCCGCAATCAGCGCCGTCCTTCCCGAAGCCTGCGAGAGACTTTCCGCGTACTGTCTGGCAAATGTATTCATCTCCCCAATAGGAGAATATTTTTTTAATATAATCTCACCTTCCCTGTCGGTAAATATTTCCAGCGGGTCGCTCTCCCTGATGCGGAGAGTACGCCTGATTTCCTTTGGTATTACAATGCGCCCCAAATCGTCTATACGCCTTACAATGCCTGTTGCTTTCATTTATCACTTCCTCCATTTCCCTTGGTAAAGCTTTTCGTTGCCTGCTTTTCATAAGTCATGGAGTTATTATCTGTAAAAAATGGAGAATTATTCTTTGATTAATATATCCTGCTGAATTTTTGTGATTTAGATGGAAAATCCTTTCCATAGATAATTTCATAAGATTCGTCTTTACTGCCGCGCCTTTTCTTCAAAATCAAATCTACTTTCATAGCGCTTTTCATATCAAGCTCATTGCCTGCCAACAGGGATTTCGGTCTGCCGCAGGCGGCGCATCCAAGCGTACAGATATTGTCCGACGCTGCAAACGCACATTCCACACGATTTTTCTTAAAATCCGCCTGAGCAAAAAGTTCTTTTTCAAACAGCCTTGTCATATCCGGTAAAACCTTAATTTTCTTACGCACGGCTCCTTTTACTGCCGCTTCTTCCCGATGCCTTTTTACAAAATCAAAATCCTCTGTTTTTAATGCGCCCTCCCAGCATTTGTCAAAAAATTCTTCCGCTGTGAGCCGCGTATGTACGCCTGTCAAGTGCAGATAATTACTTTTATCCGCTTTTATGCGATACCAGCTTTTTCCGATAAACGCTTCCGAATATAATAGATATTCATTATCCACAAAAATATCCTTATAGGGCTTTGCATTTTCAATCATCGCCAGCCTCACGCGTTCTTTAAAACTGTTCTTTTCCATTGCCCTCCTTTGTCAAAAAGAGGAATGGCTCTGCCATAACGGCAACGCCATTCCTCTGTGATTTTTAGTAGTTTTCTCTACGCTTGAATGGGTTTTAGGTCTCCAGTCCGACCGGTTAATTTCTGTTTTAAATATATCATTACATTTAATCAAAGTCAATACGGCTTCAATTTATTTTATGAAAATTTAATAAAAATATGTTTGTTTTTAAAATAAATCAAATTCCGGCACAAAGCTCTCCTTCGCCGTATCTCCTTCCTGAATAAAAGCGTTTTTTACTCCTATTTCCAGCGCATAATCCACCACGGCATCGTACTCTCTCCTTGTGACTTTCCTACATAGCTGCCTGTAATCCTTATCGCTGGCAGCTTTTTCAGAAAAAATTTTTTTCAATCTGTCAAAGGGTGTGTACTGGTTCATCAAGCTTAAATAAACCCTATCCCCGTACGTCTCGTAAACATATTTAATAACTTCTCTTGCGTTTTGCTTGCAGCCGGGCAAAAGCAGATGCCTTACAATCACGCCCTTTTGCATCATGCCCCGCTTGTCAAAAACAGGCTCCCCCGCCCCGCGCGCCATCTCCTCCAAGGCGGCCTTCGCCACAGCGGGGTAATTCGGCGCGGAGGAATACTTTTTTGCCAGCGTCTTGTCCATATATTTAAAATCCGTAAGAAAAATATCCACAAGCCCCTGCAGACCCTTTATAATTTCCCTTTTCTCATAGCCGCTCCCGTTATAGACGACGGGAATTGCAAGCCCCGCCTTTTTGGCCGCCGAAAGAGCCTCCATTATCTGTAAAATATGGTGGTCGGGGGTGACTAAATTAATGTTTTCCGCCCCCTTCTCCTGCAATTCCAAAAAAATCTCCGCCAGCCGCTCCACCGAAACCGGTTTTCCCTTTTTCCCGGCGGCAATCTCGTAATTCTGACAGTAAATACACCGCAGATTACAGCCGGAAAAGAACACCGTCCCCGAACCTTTTTCCCCGGAAATACACGGCTCCTCCCACATGTGCAGGGCCGCCCTTGCAATAAAAATCCTTTCGTCC
>JAMPGS010000182.1 GCA_023663815.1 Clostridium sp. | reverse complement strand
GCTACAAGATTAACCGTGCGGCCGACGACGCGGCGGGCCTTTCCATTTCCGAGAAGATGAGAAGGCAGATTCGAGGTCTTACACAGGCTTCCTTAAACGCACAGGACGGTATCTCCTGCGTACAGACGGCGGAAGGCGCGCTGAATGAAGTTCATGATATGTTACAGCGTATGAACGAGCTGGCTGTTAAGGGTGAGAACGGAACGCTTTCTTCTGTGGATCAGTCCTATATTCAGGCTGAAATTAAGCAGTTGATGACAGAAATTGACCGTGTAGCCGATACGACCACGTTCAACGAGCAGAACCTGTTGGACGGTTCCTTTAAAAACAAGGGACTGCAGGTAGGCGCGGAAGCAGGGCAGCACATTGATATTTCCATTACGTCTATGAGCTTGAAGAATTTGGCAAGCAAAGCAACCGCGGCAAATATTTCATGGAAAGAGCAGATGTCCGTGGGCAAAGCGGCAACCATGGCGAAAGCAGATGTAAAATCAGCCGCGATGACGGCGCTGGTTTCCGTTGCTGTAGCGGAGAAATATGGGAATGTGAAAGCAGGGGATGTGCTTAATGCTAACCAGATAAAAGAAATATCCTCAAAGTATGGCGCTACAAGGGTATCGGTATCTGTTTCTGTGAAAGCGGAAGATGTGGTTGCAAGGTTCCAGACTAAGTATGATTCCACCAATCCTAACACCTATGCGACAACCAGAGATTTCGCAAGCTTGAACGCTTTTGTAAAGCACGCTTTGCAGACGGTGTCGCTGCAGAGGTCTGACCTTGGTGCGATTCAAAACCGTTTGGAGCACACCATTGCCAATCTGGACAACGTAGTGGAGAACACCACAAGCGCAGAATCCGCTATCCGCGATACGGATATGGCGACAACCATGGTGAGGTACGCAAACAACCAAATTCTGGCGCAGGCTGGCACAGCAATGCTGGCGCAGTCCAACCAGAGCAATCAGGGCGTATTGTCCTTACTTGGTTAATGAGCGGAGCCATTGTAAATTAAGTGATGCGACTATCAAAGGGACCGGCGAAAGCCGGTCCTTTCTACTGATATGAGTTAGTCTCAGCTACTCGATTGCCCAGACCCATGTAGAGGAGTATGCACAGAAGCGGCGCACGGACCAGACGGCGAGCGGGAGGAAAATCTTCCCTGCTGATTTTACTATTTTACAGTTTTATGGTAAGATAGGACATAACCGGCAAAAAGGCCGGATTTTGGTCTGCTTTTGGAGGACATAGGATGCGGGAAAAGTCAATTTTACACAATAAATTTTATTTGTATCTCACGGAATTTTTTGCGGGCATGTCGGTGATGGCGGTGGAGCTGGGGGCAAGTAGGCTGCTGGCGCCGTATTTCAGCTCCTCCCAGATTGTGTGGACCATCATTATCGGCACGATTATGATCGCCATGGCCTTGGGAAATATTTACGGGGGGCGCAGCGCGGATAAAAACCCTAACCCGGACAAGCTTTACGGGAGAATGATAATCGCGGCTGTTTGGATTGCGGCCATTCCGGTATTGGGGAAATATATCATTCTGGGAATTTCCGCAGTACTGATTTTTTCCGTAAATCAGAACTTCCTCATATGGGCAGCCTTTGCGGCCTGCATGGTTATCTTTGTGTTTCCGCTGTTTCTGTTGGGAACGGTGACGCCCTCGCTGGCAAAGTACAGTGTGGACAATCTGGCGGACAGCGGCAAGACGGTGGGGACGCTGGGAGCGGCCAACACGATAGGGAGCATTATCGGAACTTTTCTGCCTACCTTCGTGACGATTCCCTCGGTGGGAACCTCCGTCACCTTCCTAATTTTTGCAGGGATTCTGCTGGCGTTGGCGGCGGTTTATTTTATCAGCAATAAGACGGGGATAAAAAAGACGGCGGCGGGGGCGGTTTTGTTTGTCTGCTGCTGCATTTTAGGCTACGACGACAGCTTTGCTTTCTGGGAAAGCAATTTGGCTTACGAGGGGGAGTCCATCTATAATTATCTTCAGGTGAAGGAGAGCGAGAAGGACGTGATTCTCTCAACCAACGTGCTTTTTGGCGTGCAGTCCATATTGAAAAAGGACCAAGGGCTTACGGGAATGTATTACGATTACGCCATGATAGCGCCTTTTATGGCTGGGGTGGAGGAAGCGGATAAGCTGGACGTGCTGATACTCGGCATGGGAACGGGAACCTACGCCAGCCAGTGCAACCGCTATTTTGACAATACTTATGTGGAGGGAGTGGAGATTGACGAAAAAATCACGCGGCTTTCCCATGAATATTTCGAGCTGGACGAGGGGATTCCCGTGACGACCTATGACGGCAGGGCGTACTTAAATGTGGACGATAAAAAGTATCATGTGATTATGGTGGACGCTTATCAGGACATTACGATTCCTTTTCAAATGTCCTCGGTGGAATTTTTTACGCTGGTGAAAGAACATCTGACAAAGGACGGCGTTATGGTGGTGAACATGAATATGCGGGGGCAGGAGGAGGGAAATATCAACCAGTGCCTCTCCGACACCATTGCAGGAGTTTTTGAAAATGTCTACACGGTGGACGTGTCTGGGGGAACCAACAGGGAATTGTTTGCCTCGGATTCGCCGGATATTTTGGCGAGGGCCGAAAAAAATATCCAAAGCCTGAGGGCAGCAGAGAAGGAAAAAGCCGGTGGAGGTGCCCTTAATTTCCCTGAAGCTTTGGGAGAAACGCCGCAGGAAAGCTCACGGCGGGAGGAATTGGCGAAAATGATGGACCGGGTGATGGAAAATATGATTCCCTATGAAAAGGGAGACTATCTTTTTACCGACGACAAAGCGCCGGTGGAGCTGCTGGGAATGAAGGTGATAGACGATTTGATTGGGGACGAGGTGGAATACTACAAAGGGATTTATGAGCGGGAGGGAATAGAAGGACTGCTCAGATATTTGTAGGTTAGCATAAACTTAATATTGATATGAAAAGATTGGCATTGATATAAGAAGGTTGATATTGACAGAAAAATGGGGAACGGTTTTGCGTCTTAAAGGGGCGCACACCGTTCCCCTGCATGTTTTTACGATAAGCTTAACAGTTCGTCAGCCAAAGCCTCTAAAGCTTTAATATCCTCATCCTTCACCGCTCCTTTTATGGTAATGACAGGCTCTAAAAGGGTAATCGCCGTCATTTGGGAGAGAAGGGCGCTCATGGTTTTTGCCGCGGAGGGGGCCCACGAGCCGTTTTCAATCAAAGCAACCGTTCTTTTCTGGTAGTTTTTGCCCTTGAGGTAGTGAAGGAAATATTCCATATAAGGAATCACGCCGCCGTTGTAGGAGGAAGCGGCCAGCACAACCTTGCCATAGCAGAAAGCGTTTGCAAGGGCCGCGGACATATCCTCCCTTGCAAGGTCTAAAAGAACAACCTCAGGACAGCCTTTTTCCAAAAGAATTTCCCTTAATTTTTCTGCCGCTCCGGCGGTGTTGCCGTGGAGGGAAGCGTAGGCGATGAAAACGCCTTCCTTTTCGGGCTCATAGCTGCTCCAGGTGTTGTATTTATCAAGATAAAAGTCAAGATTTTTCTTTAAAACGGGGCCGTGGAGGGGACAAATAATTTGAATGTCCAGCGCGGCGGCTTTTTTCAGCACGGTTTGAACGGGCATACCGAATTTTCCAACAATATTGAGATAATATCTTCTGGCCTCGCTTGTCCATTCCTCGTCGGCGTCCAGCGCGCCAAATTTTCCAAAAGCGTCCGCGCTGAACAGAACCTTGTCGGCGCTGTCGTAGGTGAGCATAACCTCCGGCCAGTGAACCATAGGAGCCATAACAAAGTGAAGCTCGTGGATTCCAAGAGAAAGGGTATCGCCCTCCTTCACGGTGAGGGTAGCGGCGGAGCTTATGTCAAAGTACAGGGCCAGCATTTGAAAGGTTTTTGCGTTTCCCACCAGCGTCACAGAAGGGTATTTTTCCAAAAAAGCGTCGACGCTGGAAGCGTGGTCGGGCTCCACGTGGGAGACAATTAAATAATCGGGCTGCCTGCCGTTTAAAGCTTTTTCAAGATTCTCAAAATATTCTGCTTTTTTTCTCTTGTCAACGGTATCCATTACCGCAATTTTTTCATCAAAAATCACATAAGAATTATAGGCGATGCCGTTGGGAATCGGGAATTGGCCTTCAAAAAGGTCTATTTCCTTGTCGTTTACGCCAATGTAGATAATATCGTTTGTTATCATGGGAGTACCTCCTAAAATTTGTGTTTTTAATATCTTATAAATGATGATGCACAAGACAAACATCATTATACATAAAAATATTTCAAGTGTCATTAGACATGGCAGAAATTTGCATCAAATGTGG
>JAMPGS010000181.1 GCA_023663815.1 Clostridium sp. | reverse complement strand
TTGGAATCTATAAAGCAATCGGATATACAAACAGGCAGCTTACAGTTAAGACAGCCCTTGAACTGATACCTATTGTAGTTGTGGCGTCAGTTGTTGCGGTAATCGCCGGATTATGGTATCTTCCCACAATCAACAAACTTATTTTTTCACTGATTGGGGCTATAAAAAACCAGTTTGAAATATCTGTTTGGATATTGATTCTATTTGCGGCTTTGTTTACCGCTGTTACATTTGGAATTAGCGTGCTTCTCTCCGCACCAATCAAAAAAATTACAGCATATTCACTGTTAAAAGATTAAAGCAAGGAGGTTTCATATGAATTTTTCTGAAAAATTAAAGGAAATACGAAAAAAAGAAGGTATCTCACAAGAGCAGCTTGCCGAAAAAATCGGCGTTTCAAGACAGGCCATCACAAAGTGGGAAACCGGAAAAGGACTGCCGGATATGGAAAATATGGTAATTCTGGCAGAAATTTTTAAGACCACCATAGACGAGCTGCTTACGGATTCCGTTATAAAAGCAATGCCGGAAGCATCCGTATATACCAGCGAAACCATCTATGACATCGACCATGAAAAACATTTTGACGTCAACATTGGCAGCGCGGCTGCAATTTTGCTGTCGTCGGGTGATGATGAAAAACTGCATATTAAGCTGTCCTCTGAAAGTCTTGAAAATTTAGACTCCATGTTTAAGATAAAACTGGATGAAAGGAAAAACCGGCTGGATGTAATCTGTATTAACAAAAATAAATTAAGCCGCTATGAAGCGGAGGAGACCCTTACAGTTGAGATTATCTTACCGGATAAATATTCTGAAAGCTGTGAGATTGCAGCCAGTGTGAAATTGCTTGCAATAAAGAATCTTCATCTAAACCGTTTGGAATATGACGGCAATGCGGAGCAGGTTTTAATTTCAAACAGCAGCGGAAGTTTGGAATTGACATCAAAAACAGATTATGAAATTATCGTCGATAAAATTACAGGACGCTTGGATATTCACCAGTGGAAGGCAAAAACAATTCTTCATATCCCAAAGAAAAATATGGTAAATGTAGTCAATAACGGCAGAAAATGCAGCGTTTACTATATAGAAGAGGGGAAAAAGGCGGAGTACGAAAATGTTTCCGCTAGTGAAAATCAAATCAGCGTTTCGGGAATGTTTTCCGAATTAATGGTGGATATGACGATATAAAAACAATCTGTAAACAATCTATAAATTATTTACAGCTACAAAGGGGGTGATGCCGTCAAGCCCTGAAAATAGGGTTACGTCTTAAATACTATGTTTTTTGATAAGCTTCTTTTTTAACAGGCTGTGTTGAATTTCAAGCCAAGCTATTTCACCGAATATTACCATAAAAAATACAGCCATTTGAAACGCAATACTATCCAATTTTTCAAGAAAATAGATAAAGACAGACATTGTTACAAACAAAGCGCATCCATAGATTATCAAATTTCTTCCATGCTTACGATTCCATTCTGACATATCAATAAGTTCATCTTCTCTTGGAGGATCTTCTCCCGTATTTAATGCAACCGGAACCTTAGACCGAAGCTGATTTACGCCAAGCGCTATAAAAATAAGCGAAACAAGTGAAGAAACTACCAAATAAATAATGATGCCTGCCATAACTTAATTGACCTCCAAATTCCGATTTATAGGTACAATTATACCTTATTTTTAACAGGCAGACAATTCCGAAAAAGGATTTTATTTTTAAATTGTAAGAAAAACTTAAGAAAACCTATAGATTCTTGTTATTGTTTGCGGTTAAAAGATATGCTATAGTTGGCCTATGTGATTTAAGGTTGACGAAGCTTGACAGGAGGATAAGAGTGAAATATAAATCTTTCACTCCGCAGAGTTTGTGTCTGCGCTGCTTCCACAAACTCCCCAAGCATTGATGCTTGTGCAAAAAGCAGCGCAGAAATGAGGAAAGCCATGAAACGAAAATTCATAGTGCATGCAGCACCGACTACAGTGCTGTCTATTATACTGACGGCTATGCTAATGCTTACGACAGTATTTACTTTAAGCGGATGCGGCAAGCAGGAAGGGGAAGCCGCAAACGAATCCGCAGGCGCAACAGCGGCAAACGAAAGCGAGGAAGAGTACGTCTACGTGCCGGAATACCATACCCTTGGAGATGCCGGTTCTCAAATCAGCGCGGCGGTTATTGGAAATAATCAGAACATTTTTTATCTGGAATACGGTAATTCTCAGACAAAGCTTATTTCCATGGATATGGACAGTCAGGAAACTACGGAACTACCGGTAGAGCTGGAGGAATATCAATATATTACCAGCCTGAATGTGGACGGGGACGGTAATCTGCTGATTAGCGTGACGGGCTACGCGGATGAAAGCGGTTCCGAGGTGAACGAAATACTTATAAAAACACTGGATGCTGGCGGCATAGCCGACGGCAAAACTGATAATAAAGCCGATGGTGCATCTAACGGCATAGAATTAGCCTCCCTGGACGTCAGTGAAATTTTCTTGCAGTCGCCGGATTTTTATGTTGCGGACATTCTAACCGATGAGGACGGAAATTATTATGTTTGCAGCGGACAGGAAATTTACATTTTAAAACCGGACGGAAGCTTATACAGCCAGATGCGTCCGGGCCAATATATCAACTGCTTTTTCCGCATGGGAGATGGAAAAATCGGGGCCGCGTATCTTGACGACGCCCGCGGCTTTATTGTAAATGAAGCCGTTCCGGGGGAAAGCGAGCTAAAGCCGGTAAACAGCTCCATCTCCTTTGGTTACGGAACCTATCAAGGAGGAACGGACACCGACTTGCTATACACGGAAAACGGGGTTCTCCTCTCCTGCAATCTGTCCGACGAAAGCCCGCAGGAAATTTTGCGCTGGACGGATTACGACGTCAATTCCACCAATCTCACTTCCGTTGCGTTTCTCCCTGACGGACGAATCGCGGCGCTGACTACCGATTATATGAGCTCTGTCGGAAGTACGGAGCTGATAGTTCTCACGCAAAAATTAAAATCGGAAGTGCCGGAAAAAACTATACTGACTTACGGAACCTATTACCCTTCCTTTTTTGCGGAAAGGGATATCACAGCGTTTAACAGACAAAGCCAGAATTACCGCATTATGATAAAAGAATACGGCGACGCTTCCATGGATTACGACGAAAAAGCGGAAATCTTTTTAAAAGAACTGGAAAGCGGACAATTTCCGGATATCATAGACTTAAGCTATTGTCCTATGCCTCTGGAAACACTGATATCGGCAGGCGCTGTGGAGGACTTAAACCCTTATCTTGACGCGGACGAAATAATCAATAGAGAAGATTACGTGGAAAGCGCTTTGAAAGCTTATGAACGAGATGGTAAGCTGTACGCGATTATGCCCTATTACGGAGTGGAATCCTTAGTAGGAAAAGTCTCCGAAATCGGAGATGCCAAAACATGGACCGTGGAGGACGTCATGGAGCTAATGACCACAGCCGGAAACGGAGCAAAGCTTTTGCCAAACGCGGATAAATCGGACATTTTATGGATAATGTGCACCATGAATCAGGATTTATTTATCAATAAGGAAACCGGCGAATGTTCTTTCACAGGGGAAGAGTTTAAGAAAATCCTTGCCTTTGCCAACAATTTTGCCGACGAGGCAAGCGACGACACCACCTTAGACGATTTGCGGACCGGGAGAACGCTGTTAAACGAGGGATATGTCACTTCTGTTTCTCAATATCAAATGTATGAATTTATGTTTGGAGGGCCGGTAAATCTGATTGGCTATCCCACCTTTGGGGACAGCGGGCTCACCTTCCGCTCCAACGGAACCACCGTCGCTATGGGCTCTAGCTGTGAAAACAAGGAGGGCGTATGGGAATTTATCCGCTTCAATGTGACAAAGGAACGGCAGGAAAACGTGGGTTCTCCTAACGGCGGCTTTCCTATATTAAAATCCGCCCTTGAAAAACAGTTTGAACAGGACATGGAACCGGAATATACAAAGGACGAGAACGACAATCAAATAGAAATGCCCAAAATGACATGGGCAAGCTCCATGGGCGGCGAGCGATTTTCTGTGGAGGTCTATGCCGCTACGCAGGAACAGGTTGACCGGGTTAGGGAAATGATAGAGACAACCCAAAGCGGAGAACGCATGAATCAGGAAGTGTTAGGTATTATTTTGGAGGAAGCTTCTGGCTATTTCAGCGGGCAAAAGAGCGCGGAGGACGTGGCGGCGGTTATCCAAAACCGAGTGCAGCTTTATTTGAACGAGACGCAGTAGGGGGATTTACAGAGCTATCTCAAGCTTGGGATAGCTCTTCCTGAGACCGTTTCAAGTTTTGTGTAAACTCAAAAAACCGATATAA
>JAMPGS010000180.1 GCA_023663815.1 Clostridium sp. | reverse complement strand
TGTCCATGACGCTGGACGGAAACAATCAGGATATGGAACGCTTGAACCAAAAGCTAGCCTGTATCGACAGCGCCGATACTTCCCTTGAAATGACGGCTTTGCTTAACGAGGAAGCTTCCCTAAAAAAATCGGGCCATACTTACGTGTTTATCTCCAAAAACAGGGAGGAAAACCTGATACAAAGTCTGCGCGCACTTGCTGGAACAGGAAATACCCTTTTGTGGGTGCTCCCCATACGCGCCGCGGACAGCCCTTCGCTGCTCCCTTTTAGAGATTTGCATGTAACGCGCATCCTATGGGAAATTTAACCGGAAAGGATAAGTCCTATGAAATTAAATCAAACCTTATCGTTAAAAATTGCAGGTTTTTTCCACGCATTGCTTCTCTTTTGGACCTTTTATCCCTTTACCGCCTGTATACTGCAAATGAATAACCGCCGGGGAGTAAGCTTTTGCCTGACCGGCGTTCTCTTGCTGATTCCCGTCATCTTAAGCTTTTACGGCATCAAAAAAATCAAATACCTTATCCCTTACCTTTTATTTGGAATTTTATGCTCCCTTCTCTTTGGGGCTCTTGGCGGCTTTGCTGCCTCCGCCGTCCGCGCGGAATTTTATTCCGGCGGAATTCTCGCCTTTGTTTTATCTCTGCTGATTTTTCTTATCCGCAGCTACAGCCGGATAAAAAAAGGACAGCTCCAAAAGGCCTTAAAGGAAATGCCCGTCTCCGACACGGAAAAGCTGGATATGGGAGAGCTTGAGGCGCCTGTTTTTCTAGAAGTCCCTCATCCCCTCCACTGGATTTTCTTTGCGGTTCACTATGTCGCGGGCGCATTGCTAAAATCGTCTCTCTACTGGCATATGATTTTTTACCTTTTTCTTGCGGACGTCTTTTTGTGCTTTGCCTACCAATTTGCCGAAAACTTTTACCGTTTTTTGCGGGAGCATGAACGCTCTGCAAATCTGCCCGTTCCAACAATGAAAAAAGTGCTGAAAATTATTTTTGGAATGGCCTGCTTGATTCTGCTTTTGTTTGTCCTTCCCTCCCTGCTCTATGGAAAAGAGCCTTTGAGCGCCATCACGCCAAAGGAATACGAGCTTCCCCTTGAGCTCCCGGAAATGGAGGAGCCCGCCGCCGCGGAGCTTTCCCCCGGCATGGAGGGCTTTTTTCTCATGGACGAGGAGCCCAAAGAGCCTCCTTTGTGGCTGCAGCATCTTTTTACCCTGTGCTTTTACCTGCTAAGTCTGACAATTGGCGTCTTAATTCTGGTAATGATTTACCGGGCCTGCAAGAGAGCCGGGGAATTTTTTGCCGACCAGTCGGAGGATGAAATACAATTTCTTGAAAAGAGCTTCTCCGACCGAAATTTTTTCCTCAAAAAAGCTAAAGACGCCTCCGCGCCGGATTTATCCGTCAATCTGAAAATTCGGAAATATTACAAGAAAACCCTTCGGAAAGCGTTGAAAAACTCTCCAAAGGGTTCTGAAACTCCATTCGAGCTGGAAACGGCGGCGAAGCTTCCCGAAAATCAAAACCGGCTTCTGCTCCACGCCAGCTATGAAAAAGCCAGATACAGCAATTTAGAGTGTACGCAGGAGGAGCTTCATGCTCTCAAAGCCGCTAAACAGCTACAGGAATCCCCTTAATCTGCTCTCCCGTCACATAATTGTCAACCCGCACGTCCTCTTTAGTAAATTGGTAAAAATCCTTCACCTCAGGATTCAGCCAAAAGTCCGGGGCCGGATAGGGCGTCCGCTCAATCAGCTCCTTAATCAGCGGAATGTGCCTGTCGTAAATATGAGCGTCCCCAATTACATGCACCAGCTCGCCCACCTTCATATCGCACACCTGCGCCAGCATGTGCACAAGCACCGCGTACTGAACCACGTTCCAATTGTTGGCGGTGAGCATGTCCTGCGAACGCTGGTTTAAAATGGCGTTCAGCGTAAGCTTTTCCTCGCCTTTTTTCTGCGTCACGTTAAAAGTCATGCTGTAGGCGCAGGGGTACAAATTCATTTCATGTAAATCCTGATGCACATAGAGATTTGTCAGGATTCTCCGGCTGAAAGGGTTATTTTTCAAGTCGTAAATCACCCTGTCCACTTGGTCCATCATGCCTTCCTTATATTGATGCTTCACGCCCATCTGGTAGCCATAGGCTTTGCCGATGGAGCCCTTCTCGTCCGCCCACGCATCCCAGATATGGCTGTTTAAATCGTGGATATTGTTGGACTTTTTCTGCCAAATCCAAAGCATCTCGTCAACCGCGCTCTTGATAGCCGTCCTCCGAAGGGTCATAATCGGGAACTCTTCCGAAAGGTCGTACCTGCTCACCACGCCAAACCTTTTAATGGTATAGGCGGGCGTCCCGTCCTCCCAGTGGGGCCGCACCTTCTCCCCCTCCGTGCTTGTTCCATTCTCCAGAATGTCATGGCATATCTCTATAAATACTTTGTCTGCTTTGCTCATGATGGGGTCTCCTTTTTCAAAATATTTTTAAATAAGTTGTTTTTCTTCTCAATCAGGACAATTTTTCATTCTCATATACAAACCGATATTTTCCTTTGCCTTTTCCCTTTACTTCCACTACAACGCCTATATCCCTCAGCTTTTTCATAATATCCTTTGACACGGTAATGGTACAGTCAAGTATTTTCTTTACTTCCGGCGCTCCAAATACCTGATTGGTTTCAATCGCTTCATATACCCTCAATAAATTTTTTTCTGTATGAGCGAAGTATTTTTGCTTTTCAATAGCCGACTTTAAGCCTTCAATTTCCAGCTTTTTCATAGCAAAAGCCGGATTTTCATTGTGTATAGCCGGGCTTTCACTCTGTATAGCCGGATTTTTATTCTGTAAAGCCGGATTTTCATTGTGTATAGCCGGGCTTTCATTATTAAAAATAACCGTCTGCAAAATAAACGCATTTGTGTGATACTCTGGATTTTTCTGTCCCACAGCTTCTAATTCTTTGCACATACGGTCTACACCTTCGCCATACTCTTTTACAAATCCGTATGCCTTCAAAAATTCTGCAATCTTAGGATTCCTTGAAAAATGCGTAAACCTAATATTATCTGCCCTAACCATTCCCGGCAGCTTCCCCGGACTTTCAACGACAATGCGGTTATCAAACATCTTAATTTGAATATCAGTCCCGGTAATACTGTAGGCCCGATGTGTCACCGCATTTACAATCATTTCCTGACGTACAAATTGCGGATACTCTTCCTCGGTAACAAAAGTACCTCCCATACCAAGATACGTCTTTTCTTTAATCTGCGTATCAAGATAGGCAATAGATTCTTTTATCATATTTAAAATAGTGCCTTTAAATATAATATCCTTTATCACGTTCATTTCTGTGCCAAATTTTTCTTCTACACCTTCATACCTTATAAAACGCACTCTGGCACGCGGGAAAAATTTTTGCGGTTCATTTCCAAATAAAAGAATAGCGGCCGTACTTACCTGTAATTTTCCATTTTTTTCTACAACAAACCCATTATTCTGCTTTAAAAATTCAATTGGCGTTTTAGGATAGCCAATCTTTTCAATGTATTCCTTCACTTGCTCCATATTTAAATCATCAATTGTAGCATCCAGCACTAGCTTATCTTCAAAATAACGTTCCCCTTTATCATAAGTCAATTGTAAACGCTCCTCGAATTTTAAAAGCTTAGACTTATCTCCCACCCGCAGAAACACTTCATCCGCTTGATTTGCATGTACTTGCGGGCTCGGCTCAATATACATTACAATCACATGATTTTCTCTTCCTCTATAATCAACGCAGGGAACCCTTTCAATATTCACTTTTACAGTTGGCTCGCAAAAATCAAATGGAACCCTTAGCAATTCGTTTACCCGTTTAATTTCGTAATCTATACCCTCTATTCTCTGTTTTTTATCCGAGATACCAATAACAATCTTTCCGCCATCGGCATTTGCAAAAGCTACTATCGTTATTGCTAACGCCTTAGGCTCAATCATAATGCTTTTACGTTCAAACGTTTGCCGCTCTTCATTTTCCAACAATTCATCAATCGTCACCAGATTCACCATAATCCTTTCACGATATTCAATCATTATAAAGAACGCCTCATAAGAGGCGTTCTTCTGAGTGTGAAGCTGAACTCGCCCAGCAAAATTCATGCGAAGAATGGCCTACAGGCCATTCTTCTTACATGAAGCTGGAATAACTTTGTCTGCGTGTTTGGCAGACTTAGTTATTCCCTTTACATGTTACCCTGCTATATTCACGCGAAAAACACCTCGCAAGAGGTGCTCTTCTGAGTGTGAAGCCAAACTCTCTCAGCAAAGCCATGCGAAGAATGGCCACAGGCCATTCTTCTTACATGAAGCTGGAATAACTTTGTCTGCGTGTTTGGCAGA
>JAMPGS010000017.1:20925-37551 GCA_023663815.1 Clostridium sp. | reverse complement strand
AGGCGTGGGTCTGCAACACCCTGATTCACCGGTTCAAATCCGGTCTGCGCCTCTGGGAGAAACGTTAAAATTGGCGTTTCTCTTTTTTTGCGTATGTGTGTAGGTGGTTTAATTAAAAGAGCGCGGAATTCTTAACAGGAATTTCCTTGCTATTTATGAAAGTTAAGGATACAATAGAAACATCTGACCTGAAATGGCAGGGCGCTTATGCGATAGTAGATATGGGAGAAGAAAAATTATAACATGTTAGAAAAAATGGACGTTTTCTTTGAAAATAGATTAGCAGGCTACGACGAGCATATGCTCACGGAGATTGAGGGCGCGGCTGAATTTTATAAATTTACCGCGGCGCAGCTTCCAATAAAAGCGGACAGCAGGATTCTTGACTTGGGCTGCGGGACGGGACTTGAGCTGGAGGAATACTTTTCATTAAACCCGAACGCCCACGTGACCGGGGTGGATTTATCTGCGGCTATGTTAAAAGCCCTTGCGGAAAAATTCCCCAATAAAAGCCTGCGTTTGATAAACGGCTCCTATTTTGAGACGTCTTTTGGAAATGAAAAATATGACGCCGCAGTGTCCGTGGAATCGCTGCATCATTTTACAAAGGCGCAGAAGCTTGCGCTTTATCAAAAACTGCACGGCGCGCTTGCGGAGAATGGCTATTTTATTTTGACGGATTATTTTGCGGAGTCGGAGGAGCTTGAAAAGGAATATTTTGCCAACCTTAAAAAGCTGAAGGAGGAGCAAAATATTACGGACGATGAGTTTTATCATTACGATACGCCACTTACGGCGGAGCATGAGATGGAGGTACTGCGGCGCGCGGGTTTTTCTAAGGTTATTGTATTGAACCGCTGGGGCGCAACCTATGCGGTTAAGGCGATGCGTTAGAATCAAAGAACAAAAAAGGAGGGGCCTTGAGGTATTATATTGCGGATTTGCATTTCTTTCACGGGGCGATGAACGACAGCATGGACAACCGCGGGTTTGCGGGTGTGGAGGAAATGAATGAGTATATGCTGGCAAAATGGAACAAGAAGGTTCGGAAAAATGACGATGTGGTGATTATCGGGGATTTGTCCTGGGGAAGCGGGCAGGAAACCAATTTGCTTTTAAATCGGTTGAAGGGCAGGCTGCATTTGGTTTTAGGAAATCATGACCGTTTTGTGAAGGATAAAGCTGTGGACATCACCCGCTTTAAATGGATAAAGCAGTACGCGGAGGTTTCCGATAACAAGCGGAAAGTGGTTTTGTGCCACTATCCTGTTATGTGCTATAACGGCCAGTACCGGCTGGACGAAAAGGGGAATCCCAAAACCTATATGCTTTACGGGCATGTCCATGACACGCAGGACGAAAAGCTTATCGAGCAGTTTCAGGAGATTACGAGAAAGACGGTTGCAACGGACGTTCAGGGAAACGAGCGGAATATTCCCTGCAACATGATTAATTGTTTCTGCAAATATTCGGACTATGAGCCGCTTACGCTGGACGAGTGGATTGCGTGCGACAGGAGGCGGCGGGAAGAAAAAGGAAAAGGGGCATGATTGCCTTTTTTCTTTTTCAACAGATATTTTTAGGAGGAAGTTATTAAAATGAGTTATAAAATCATACGGCTTACCGACAAGCCCCAATTAAAGGAGCGGGCGGCGCGGTGGTTTCATGAAAGATGGGGTGTTCCCTTGGAGGCCTATGGGGAAAGCATGAAAGAAAAGGGGATTGACACCCTGTATCTTTTGACGGACCATACCGCCTTTTACGAGCGTTACGGGTGGGAGTTTCTCTGCATGGTTCAGGGGGACGGGGAGCCGGACATGTCAAGAAAGTATATGCATAGATAATCCCACAATATGCGCATAGATACTCCCCGCGAAAAAACAAGCTCTATTGACTTTCCGGTAGAAATAGCTAAAATATATTTAGGGCATTTCTATTTTGGGGAAGTGATTTTTGCGTGCCTAAAAAAGAATTACATAGGTTCTGCGGGAGCTTTGGCAGGGCTATTTAAATAACGCGGAGGGAGACGGCAATCCTTGGGGATAAAGAAAAGGCCGCAATCTGCGCCGATAAAAGGGGCGCGTTGAAAAGATGTGAGGAGAAATTTGTTATGAAAAAATATTTGAGCGCGCTTTTGCTGACGGCGGCGTTTGTATTTTGCTTGTCTGGCTGCGGAAAGGACGGCTTGGGGACGGAGGATAAAAGAGAACAGGTCACCGTTGCCTTTTGGGGCGACCAGTTGACCGAGCAGTACGGGGAGTATTTGCGAGATACCTTCCCGGAGGTGGACTTTACCTTTTATGTGGCGACCAATTCCACGGATTTTTACCGGTTTAAGGAGAGGCAGGGAGATTTGCCGGACATTTTGACCGTCCGCCGTTTCGCCCTGCGGGATGTGGTAGATTGGAAAGATGCTTTGATGGATTTAAGCGACACGGAGCTGGCAAATACGTTTCCTCAGACCTACCTGCGCAGCTATACCTATGACGACGGAACTGTCAATTGGCTGCCAGCCTGCGCGGAGGTGGACAGCATTATTATAAACAAAACGCTGCTTGAGGAAAACGGCATTTCCATTCCCACCAATTACGGGGAATTTGTTTCCGCCTGCGGCCAATTGGAAGAGCTGGGTATCCGGCCTTTTGCTTCCAATTTTGCCGCCGATTATACGTGCATGGAGATTCTTCAGGGGCTTTCCGCCCAGATACTTACTTCTCAGGAGGGGCGGGAATGGCGGCAGCGCTATGAGTCGGGGCAGACCAATCAGCTTGACGAGGAGGTTTGGCTTCCAATTTTTGAGCGGATGCGGGAGTTTATTGACTATAGCGGCGTAACTTCCGCTGATATGGAAAGCGGCCTTAATGTGTTTGACGATTACACCGCCGGCAAGACGGCTATGGTCCGGGGACTTGGGGACGAGGCGGCCCGGTACAGCGAGGCGGGCCGGGAGACGGTTTTAATGCCCTATTATGGGGAAACAGAGGAGGAAAACTGGTATTTGACTTACCCGTCCTTTCAAATAGCGGTCAGTGTGAGCGCGCAGGAAAGCCCGGAGCGGGAGCGGCTTATTTTGGATATCATGGAGGCAATGCTCGGCGAGGAGGGACTGAGGAAAATTTCAGCGAATCAGAATATGGTCCCCTACAACAGCGGGGTAACCATCGACCTTTCGCCTGCTATGTCCGGTATCCAGCCCTATATTGACAGCAACCGGCTGTACATTCGTCTGGCTTCGGCGGATATGTTTTCTATTTCTAAGCAGGTGGTTCAGGGGATGATTTTGGGAGAGTATCCCGACGCCCGTTCCGCCTTTGACGCCTTTAACGAAGCCTTGCTGGAGGAGAAGGAGGCGGAGCCTGTTGCGGCGCATATCGAGACGGGATATTCCTATGCCTTTGACCCTGAGGGCGGCAGTCCGGCGGCCTCGGCGGTAATGAATTCCGTCAGGGAGATTGTGGGGACCCAGCTGCTCATTGGTCCGGCGGCCAGCGTTGCGGGAAATATCGCCGCGGGAGATTATACGGCGGAGGAGCTGCGGTTTTTAACCATGGGGGAGGAACCGTCTGTGCTGCTCTGCGAAATGACCGGGGAGCAGGTTTACCGGTATATGGATTATATGCTGACCGCGCAGGGCAAAAGAGGTTCCGTTATCAATGATTCCACCCTGTACGTATCCAGCGGCTTTGAGATGGCTGTGTGGAAAACAGAGGAAGGATATGAGTTGGAAAAACTGACGATTGGCGGAGAAGAACTGGATAGGGAGGCCGTCTATTCCGTGGCTGCGATAGGCCATGCGACCTTGATGCTTGACGAGGCCATGGAGACGGCGGGGGTTGCAGAATATACAAAGCTGGAAAACAGTTATAAGGAGCTTGTGGCGGAGTACCTTGCAGACGGCGGGCAGCTTAAGGAGCCCACGGATTATATTACCTTAAAGCGGAGGTGAACGGTATGGAACCCGAAAGGAACAAAAAGCATATAGCGTATTCGGTGGCGATGGCAGTTGTTTTGCTTTTGTTTCTGACGTTAGGAAGTTCTTTTTTTATAAAGTATCTCAGGGAGCAGATTTTTGTGGAGCGTACCAGCCAGTTGGTAGAGATTACCGCTCAAGTGCGGGTCAATTTGGGCAGTGCGCTGGATTCCCATTGGAATTATCTCACCGCGGCGGTGAATATGCTGGAGCGGCAGGAGTTTGAGACGGTGGAAGCCACGGTGGAATATATCGGTGATTTGGAGCGGCTTTTGGAGATGGAAAACTATGATTCGTCCTTGATACTTCTGGACAGTCAAGGCAATTGCTATGACGCCGAAGGGAAGCATGGAGTGTGGTCCGATATCGACCTGATTTCCGGCGGGGAGGAGCGGTATACGTTTATCTCGGACAGCTATAGCCATGCGGGCAGCTATTGGACGTTTGTGCAAAAGCTGGGCACGCCCCTAAGCGCCCGTCAGGATGATATCAGCTTTACCCATATTATATTGCTGAAGGATATCCAGACCTTGACGCAGTATTATGACAGCAGCGCTTATGGCAGGCAAAATGAAACATATATTTTAAAAAGCAACGGCACCCGGATGTACGACGATGAGGCTTCCGAGGGGAGAATCATTCAGGCTTACAACGTGCTTAAGGTTTTGGAGGAGATGGAAGGGCAGCGGTGCCCCGATATCCGGGCGGCTTTGACGCAGACCGACACGCTGAGCACAAATTTTATGAACGACGGCGTGGAGTATTATTATTGTATTACTTCTTTGGATGAGTACGATACATTATTGCTGTTTTTGATTCCGGCTCAATTCGTGGCGTCAGGGACGGTGAACATGGTAAACACGGTGGTCCGCACGCTGTTATTTTTAGCGGTTATCCTGTTGATTTTATTTGTACTGGCGACTATCGCCATTATCCGGCAGCGCAGCAGCGCCCAGTTGTATCTTGAGGAGCAGTCCAACCTGCATCGTCAGGAGGAGATGAACCTTCGGCTGGAGGAGTCCAACGCCATGCTGGCGCGGGCCAAGGAAACGGCGGAGCAGGCTTTTCAGATTGCCGAGGAGGCAAACCGGGCCAAGAGTTCTTTTTTGTCCAATATGAGCCACGATATCCGCACGCCCATGAACGCTATCATCGGTTTTGCCTCCCTCCTATCGAGAGATGCGGAGAACGCGGAGAAGGTGAGGGAGTATACGAAAAAAATCACTTCCTCCGGCCAGCATTTATTGGGGCTTATCAACGACATTTTGGATATCAGCAAAATTGAAGCGGGTAAAACCACTTTGAATTTGTCCGATGAAAATATGGTGGAACTGGTTGAAAGCATCGACGGGATTATCCGGCCGCAGATGAAGGCGAAGGGGCATACCTTTGAGGTATACAGCAAGGACTTAAAGCATGAGAATGTGGTGATGGATAAGCTCCGCTTGAATCAGATTTTATTAAATCTGCTCTCCAATGCGGTCAAATATACGCCGGAAGGCGGCCGGGTCACTTTGACGGTTCAGGAGATGCCCCAGCACGCCAAGCAGCTTGCAAGCTTCCGCTTTATTGTGGAGGATAACGGATACGGCATGAGCAAGGAGTATATGCAGACGCTCTTTCAGGCTTTTACCCGCGAGGAGGACAGCATCACGAATAAGATTCAGGGAACCGGCCTTGGAATGGCTATCACCAAAAATCTGCTTGACTTGATGGGCGGAACCATTGGGGTGGAGAGCGAAAAGGGGAAAGGCACTACCTTTACGGTAGATTTGGAACTGCACATTAACGAGCAGGCAATCGACCAGAATTTCTGGAAAGATAATGGCATCACCCGGCTCCTAGCGGTGGACGACGAAGAGGTGGTTTGCCAAAACGTTCAGATAGCCATGGAGGGCACCGGGGTTACGGTGGATTATGTTTTGGACGGCCATGCGGCAATCGACAGGTTAAAACAGGCCGAGCAGGAGGGGCGTCCTTATCATGTGGTTTTGCTGGACTGGAAGATGCCAAAAATAGACGGCTTGGAGACGGCAAAATGTATTCGGCAGGAAAATTTAGACCATGTTCCCATCATTGTCCTTACCAGCTACGACTGGCCGGAAATTGAGGGTAATGAAAAGGAAGCGGGAGTGGACGCTTTCATGTCAAAGCCTTTCTTCTTAACCAGCTTCCGTCAGAAGGTGGAGATAATACTTGGCCACGAGCCGGAGCCTGTGGCTGAGGAGGACGAGGCTGAAGAGGAGAGTATCCTCAAGGGAATGAGTATTTTAGTGGCGGAGGACAATGAGATTAACGCGGAGATATTAAGCGAGCTGCTGGGCATGACAGGGGCCGCCTGTGAGATATGCGAGAACGGCCAGCTTGTGGCGGAGGCCTTTGAAAAATCCGCGCCGGAGCAGTATCAGTTGATATTGATGGACGTACAGATGCCGGTGATGAACGGTTACGAGGCTACAAAGCTTATCCGCGGCCTTGCCCACCCCTGCGCGCAGTCAATTCCTATCATTGCCATGACGGCAAACGCCTTTGCCGAGGACGTGCGGGAGGCATTGGATGCTGGAATGAACGCCCACGTCGCCAAGCCTGTGGATATGGCGGTGCTTGAGCAGGCGGTTAGAGGGGTGATGGCGAGGAAAAATTCTAAATAAAAATAAAGAACATCCAAACGGCAGATACCTTAATAAAAAAAAGGTATCCGCCGTTTTTTTATGCGCAAAAGCGCGGAAGGAACTTTGCTGCTGGCGTGGTACGCACTTCGCGTGGCGAACAGGGGTGCGGAAGGAACTTTGTTGGTGGTGCAGCGCGCGCCCTGCGCGGCGGGCAGGAGAAAAACCTTCCCCGCTTGATTCTATTTGATTGCGGTTTGCTGTTATCTTTGATAAAATAATAATCGTATTAGAAAAACGGATTATGTAAATAGGAGGACTTTTCATGAAAATAGTATACATATGTTTTCCGGGAGGAAAGCACAAGGCTTTGACGATGAGCTACGACGATGGCCGGGAGGAGGACCGCAGGCTGGTTGAAATTTTTAATAGATACGGAATAAAGGGAACCTTTCATTTAAATTCCGGTTTAAGTGCCGTGGGGAGAATTCCCAAGGAAGAGTGGAAAGAGCTGTATAAAGGGCATGAAATTTCCTGCCACACTGTGACCCATCCCACCATAGGCCGTTGCCCTATAGAGCAAGTTGCGATTCAGGTATTGGAGGACAGAAGGGCTCTTGAGAGAATCGCCGGATATCCGGTGAGAGGATTATCTTACCCGAACGGTTCTTATAATGAAGAAATTGTAAAGCTTCTTCCCGGTCTGGGAATCGAGTACAGCCGGGTAGTGGGAGATACGGACAACTTTGCCTTGCCGGAAAATTTCCTCACGTGGAAGGCAACCTGCCATCACAATCATAACCTGCTTAAAAACGGCGAGCAGTTCTGCGCTTTGAACAAAACGCAGTATTTATATTTGATGTACGTGTGGGGGCACAGCTATGAGTTTACGCAGGATAACAATTGGGAGCTCATGGAGGAGTTCTGCAGAATGACAGGAGGCAGAGAGGATATTTGGTATGCCACGAATATAGAGATTGTGGATTATATGAAGGCCGCAAAAAATTTGAAATTTACGGTGGACGAGACGATGGTTTACAATCCCAACGCCTGCAGTATATGGATTCAGGTGGACAAGGATTTTTATGAGATTCCGGGCGGGGAAACTGTAGAAATATAAAAGCAACCGGAAAGCCATAATTGCAAAAATCTGAAAAGCAGGGGAGGAAAACCATCATGATAGCAAGAAACCAATACAGAGGCTGTTTTAAGGACGGCATCACAGAGGAAAGCCTGAAAGGAGCCCTCCTAAAAGCGCAGGAAAAAATCAAGGAGATGATTAGCGATAACAAACTGCTGGCAGTATACCTTTACCGCTACAGGCAGATGTGCTTTTTGTATTATGAGGCGCTGGAGAAGGGTATCTGCCCGGAGGGATTTTTGGCGGAGCTTGCGCCGCTAATGGAGAGCTGGCCGGAGGAGAAGGGAAAAACTCCCTGGGCCCCTATGTATCATATTTACCACCACTGTCTGCCAGAGGAGCCTGAAAGCTGGGAGAAGGAGAGGGGCGGGGACAAGACGAAAATAGGCCGGATTGCCTTTTTGTATCCCGACAAGCTTTTTTCCTACACCTACTGGCACAAGGCCATTGTGGACGAGGGGAAACTGCCCGGCGATAAGTATCAGTGCATTTCGCTGCATGAAAATATTCTTTTTTCCTATTACGAGGAGCCTAGAACCAACGTAAACCTGTGCGGCGATAGGGAGGCGGAATCCGAGGCAATAAAAGGCTGGATGGCGGCCAACCCGGAGAGCCATTTTGACAGGGAAAAAGCCGGAGGAGACAATTTCCGGGTGATAGAGCCGATTCTTTTAATCGATAGGAGAACCTGCGGGGGAATCTGCTGAGCGCGGAAAACAATAAGGGAGTTACGACAGGAGGAGGAAAAGGGTGAGAAGGATATCTATTTTGTGGCAGAGTATTTTAGCGATTCTCTGTGTGCTGATTATCCCTACCGCGCTTATTTCTTATCATGTACTAAATAATGCGGCGCAGTATTCGGAAAAAAATATCGCCATGTCGAAGCTGGATAATTTAGAATCCATCAGCAGCATGACGGAGCTTGTCCTTGGGGGATATACGAGGAACGTCATTCAGTTTGCCAATAATTCCGCCTGCAAAGGGGTGGCCGAGGCAATTCCCTACCGCACCATAGGCGCGGACATGGACAGAATTAAGGCGGTGTGGAACGCGTTGGATTATCTGGACAGAGGCTTTGGGACGGAAAAAATGGTGCAGTCCTGCTTTTATCTGGGGAATAATTCCGATTACGTGATTTCCACGGACAAGGGCGTGTGCAGGGTGGAGGACTATCCTTCTCTGGACTGGCTGTCCGACGAGGAAAACTTTGAGCCTAAAAGGGGAATCAGGGGGAAATGGATTGCAAGGAATTTTTACAGGGCGGAAATACAGGACGATAACGAGACGCTGAGCTATTATCCAAGCAGGATATCGGTTCTTACCTATGTTTATACCGTCAACCCGTTGATTTCCGCTAACGGCGGAACGGTGGTCTGCAATATTTATATGTCGAAGCTCAGCGAATTTATGAATCCGGGCGGACAGACTTCCGGAGTATGCTATATTTTGGATGAAAAAAACAATGTGATATGCCATCCGGACAAAGCTTTTTCAAAGGCGGGGGAAGAGGAAAGAAAAGTTGCGGAAATGATTGCGGATTCCGGGCAGAAGAAGGGCTATTTTGACTATGAGCATGAGGGCGTCCGCTACCTGTGCGCTTACCAAAAATCCAACAGCAACAATTGGACTTATGTTGCCTCCTACAATTTAGAGGACGTGATGAGCGCGGCTAAAACCATTTCCTATCAGGGAATGATGGTGATTATGCTTGCCATAGCCTTTGGGCTTGGCCTTGTGGTTTTGGCCTTTTACTGGCTGTTTCGGCCTTTCCGCAACCTGCTTAACGCAGTCAGCGAGGCTATGACGGCGGAAGAGAAAAAAAGCGAGCGTCCCAAGAATGAAATTTATTATCTGCGGGAGGCCTTTGACAAGATGAAGGCGGAGGAGAGCGAGATACACAGTATATTGGAGGCGCGAAACTCCGACACGGAGCGGCTTCTGCTCAGGGAAATTCTTTCCGGAACCCTTGACGGCGATAAGAAAAAGGAAAATTTAAACGCCATGTTTCCCTATGGACACTTTATTGTGCTGTTTATTGGGACGGATGAGAGCGAAAAATTTTTGCGCAGTACCAATTGGGACGAGAGAATGTACTTTTTTATTCAGATTGAAGAACTATTTTCCCGGCTTCTTCAAGGGGAGGGGTATGTGTCAAAAACCGTTTATTTCCGCTCCACAGCCTGTGTGACGGTGTTAAATATTAAAACTTACGACCAGAAAAAAGTGACGGCTTTCCTTATAGAGAGGATTGGGCTGATTAAGGAGGAAATAAAGAAGATATTCGATTATACCATGACAATCGGCGTCAGCACGGTTCACGGCGACGTGCGGGATTTGAACGAGGCTCTGATGGAAGCCGACAGGGCCATGAAGCATCGGATTATTGCGGGAAAAAATCAATTGATTTTCTGGCGGAACCGTATGAACGAGGGCGAATACTACTATTATCCATACGACAGCGAGCGGAAGATTGTGAACAATCTAAAGCTTCACAACATAGAGGCAGTCGTCGAGGAGCTTACGCAGGTGCGCGAAAAGATTGTGGCGACGGACAACATTTCCTATGACAATGTAGTGCTTATTTACCAGCAGTTGATTGGAAGCATCGTCCGGGTGCTGGTGGGAGAAAAGGGCCAGATGTCCCGATTCCTTGAAAAAGGGAGAAAGCTCTACGCCGCAATTGCTGAGATGAATACCATTGAGGAAATTGACAAGTTTATAAAAAATTTTATTTGGCAGATACAGGAAAATCTTGGCGAGAACGAGGGGGAAAAGGAGGAGGAACAGCTATACGAGCGTATTCTTGCTTTCTTAAATGAAAATTACAGGGAAGATATTGACTTTGAGGAAGCGGCGGCGAAGATGGGGGTTAGTTATTCCCATATGCGGCATGTGATGCGGGAAAAGGGCGATACAAGCTTAACGGATTATATTAACCGCTGCCGGATAAACGAGGCGAAAGAGCTCCTTGTGACGACCGACAAAAAGCTCACGGAAATTGCCGAGCTGGTGGGATATCACAATGTACAAAGCTTAAACCGTTTCTTTAAGAAGTACGAGGGGACCACGCCCAACAGCCTTAGAAAGTTTGACAAATAAAAAGTTTGTTTTTAAAAAATTAAAGACATTTTGCACTATGGATTTTGACTTTAACCTTTAAAATTGTCCTGAAAGATGGCAGAAATTTGTAAAAATAGGAATCAAATTCAAGATAAAGGAAGAAAAACAAGCAGGCAGGAAATGGGAAAATACCGCCAAAATCAAGGCTTTTGCACATAGCCAAAAGTGAAATATTGCGTCAAAAGTGAATGTTTACAAAAAAAATAAAATCTTTATATTAAAATTATAAAAATTGTATAAAAGCATGGCTGGGGAACCGGAGCGGGGAGGGACGTAAGCAAAACGCACGGGCCGTGCTGGATTACTTATTCTATAAGGAAGGGAAGGTAATTTCATGAGTGATGCAACTACGAAAAAGCTGGCTATAAAAGAAGCCAGAAAGAAGCAGAAAAGTTTTAAAGACTGCTTCAAAAGGGATTGGCAGCTCTATTCTCTGCTGTTAATTCCTATTATATTCTGCTTTATCTTCAAGTATGTGCCCATGGCATGGCTGCAGATTGCCTTTAAGGACTGGAAGATTAAAGATGGATTTTTTGGAGGGGACTGGGCCGGGTTTGAAATTTTTTCCAAGGTATTCGGGCACAGAAATTTCCTGAAAT
Organism: Clostridium sp.; assembly: GCA_023663815.1. Lineage (GTDB taxonomy): Bacteria > Bacillota > Clostridia > Lachnospirales > Lachnospiraceae > Suilimivivens. Next base: position 26,112 of record JAMPGS010000017.1, on the reverse strand, counting down.
CATTGCGGAATACCCTGCTGCTGAACGTTCTTGATTTGATAGTCGGATTCCCGATGCCGATTATTTTGGCGTTGATGTTAAATGAAGTAAAGAACATCGCCTTTAAGAAAGTAACGCAGACCCTTTTGTATCTGCCCCACTTCCTTTCATGGGTTATCATCGGAGGTTTGGCATATCAGTTGTTCTCCGTAAATACAGGCGTGATTAACGCCCTTATCCAAAACGCGGGCGGCTCGCCGATTAACTTCCTGCAGGAAGATACCAACTGGCTGATTACCTATATTGCAGTAGGTGCATGGCAGTCCATGGGGTGGGGAACTATCATTTACCTGGCGGCCATTACTTCCGTTAATTCGGAGCTTTACGAGGCGGCGAGAGTGGACGGCGCCAACCGCTGGCAGCAGATGTTAAACGTAACGCTTCCCTGTATTAGAAGCACCATTGTAATTCTTCTTATCATGCAGCTTGGTAAAATTATGGGCGGTTCCTTCGAACGTATTATGGCTCTTATGAATTACGCCACTACAGAGTACACTATGACGATTCCGGTTTTGGTTTATCAATGGGGTATTCAGGACATGAAATTCAGCCAGTCAACGGCTCTTGGTTTGTTCCAGTCGGTTATCGGTTTGGCCTTAGTGCTTGGCTCCGACTGGGTTTCCAAGAAGCTTGGTGAAGACGGTCTGGTATAAGGAGGGAGAGCAAATGGCACAGCAAACAGCTAAAACAAATAAAATTAGCAACGGCAGCGTTGCAATTAACATTTTAATATATGCTTTCATCACACTTGTATCCCTGACCTGCGTGCTTCCTTATATTCATGTAATTGCAAAATCGCTCAGCTCAGAGACTTATGTAATCGCAAAGCAGGTGGTTTTGTGGCCCAAAGGGTTTACTACCGAAGCTTATCGGAAGGTGTTCAATGATAATTCTTTTATCGTTTCCTTCGGCGTTACAGTGCTGATGACAGTTTTATTTACCTTGATGGGTATGATAATCACCGTGTGCGCGGCGTACCCCCTTTCCAGAAAGAATTTGCGGGGCCGTAAGGTGATAAACCTTTTGTTTATCTTTACGATGTATTTCCAGGGCGGTATGATTCCCGATTACATCTTAATGAACAGGCTGGGGATGCTTGAGAAAATGTCCTCTCTGGTACTGCCTTTAGCGTTCAGCGCGTACAATCTTGTTATTATGAAAAACTCGCTGGAATCCAGTATTCCCGACAGTTTGGTGGAATCCGCGCTGATTGACGGGGCCAATCATTACACCATTCTTGGAAAGATTGTGTTGCCCCTGTCAAAGCCGATTATTGCAACCCTTACCCTGTTTTATGCGGTAGGACGGTGGAATACATACAGCGACGCAATGTTTTATATCAAGCAGAACACGGCGCTGCGCCCTCTGCAGTTAAAGCTCTACTATTTAATCGTGGCGGCAACGGAGAGTATTCAGGGGTCCGTCAATGATGTGGCAATGTCCACGGTCACCGACCCTGAGATTTTGAAAGCCGCATGTATCGTATTTGCAACAGTTCCAATTATTCTTGTATATCCTTTCGTACAGAAATACTTTGTACAGGGCACTATGATTGGAGCGGTAAAAGGTTAATTTACTTATGGTAGTGTCCGCTTAAGGCGGTTGCTATAAAAAAGCGGAAGCCCGGACGGTGCGCGAAATGATTTGCAGACATGCAGGCAGCTAAAAGCTGCTCCAGACAAAAGCGTAGCGGGGGCTTAAGCGGAATAAAAAAAGGAGGACGTAGAATGAAAAAGAAAACAGTGTTACAAAAACTTGCCGCTGCCGGACTGGCAATGGCGTTGGTTGCAGGAACGCTTACAGGCTGCGGCGGCGGCAGCGATTCAGGCAGCAGCGACGGAGGGGCGGATGCAGCGCAGGCTGAGGATTCAGGGGAAGAGGCCCCCGCAGCAGACGCAGGCTCTGACAGCGCGGCGGACGCAGGAGAAGCTTCTGCATCAGCAGGAGATTTTACGGATTATTCCGCTGGATTCCCGGAGGCGGTTACCCTTCAGGTTCCCGTTTACGAGAGAGGATGGGAAGGCTGGAATCCCACAGACAACTATTGGACGAAGTGGATTCAGGAGAATTTTGGCGACAAGTATAACGTAAACGTAGAATTTGTTTCTATCGGACGTTCTACTGAGGTTCAGGATTTTACACAGCTTTTGTCCGCAGGCAGCGCGCCTACATTTATTTTCCATTATGACTATCCCAATATCCTTGCTTATTATGCGCAGGATGCATATCAGGAATTGGATGCCAATGAAATCGCTTACTATGCGCCCACTTTCTGGGCGAGAATGGGCGACGTTATTTCCGATTATGGCGTAATCGACGGCAAGCTGATGGTTGTTATGGGCGACCGTACCGAGCTGGTATCTTCCAACTATGGCACTCTGGTTCGTAAGGACTGGATGGATGCCCTTGGAATCTCAATGCCTTCCAATCTGGAAGAGTACAACGACATGCTGATGAAGTTTAAGGAAGCAGGTTACGGCTTCGCGTCTGCGCCGCTTCTTGCAAAATCTTTTAACTTTGATAATGCTTTCAGAGATTTATCAGACAGAGAAGGTATTGCCCTTAATTCCGACTTGGCAGTAGCAGCATTTAGCTGGGAGCCCACAAAGGAATATTTAAAAAATCTGAATTATCAATATCAGAACGGCTTGATTGACCCCGACTTTTATCTTGATACCGATGGAAATCAGGGCAAGGCAAACTTTATCGCAGGTAAAGCTGCTACCTACGGCTGCTATATCAATGCTGGTACTCAGGAAGTTATTGATTCTCTGTTAGCGCAGGATCCCAATGCTGAACTCGCAATCCTTGACTTCGGAGCTTTCTCTCCTACAGGCAAAGGACAGGGACGTGAGTACTGGCCGTTTGGTATGATTTATGGCATCAACGCCGACGCAACTGATGAAGAAAGAATCGCTGCATGGATGTACATTGAGTGGATGAGCCAGGAGGATGTAATCAACACGCTGCAGAATGGTTTTGAAGGCAAGAATTATGAATTACAGGACGGCGTGAAGGTTCCTACAGGCTACACAGGAGAAGAAAAGCTTTCCAACAATGATAACGGTGATTACTGGTGTCTGGTAAATGCCAACAAGCAGTATGATTCTGAAGAAGAATTCAGAAAAGCTATTATTTTCGTAAACGCGCCTGCCGGTTATGAGTATTTGATTGAAGATATTTTGAAATACAATGAGAAACATGAAGCAGGCTTCGATCCTGACACATGCTTCACAGTACCGATTGAGTCCCTCAGCGAGTACTCCTCCGATTTGGCCGAGCTTTGGAAAGAGTCTTATGTACAGCTTGTTACCAGAGCAACCACCGACGAAGAGTTTGAGAGCATGTATGAAGAAATGAAGCAGGAGTACTTGGATGCTGGATATCAGGAAATCCTTGATGAGAAGAAAGCAGCATACGATGCTGGACAGTATCACTAATCAGAACATGAAAATCTGACGGCACTCTGTCAGTGACAGCCGCCGCAGAGGAGCCACAAAAGGGCCTCTGCGGCGGTGTTTTTGTCTGCCTGCATAGGGCGAAGCACGCGAGCAAGACGCAGCGAAGCGAAGCCCTGCTTGCACTGTAAATTGCAGAGCAAAATTGAGCTTGCGCCGCAGAGGAACCTTATGCTAAGAGAAAGGGAAACGCATGATTTATAATATTTTAGATTACGGAGCCGTAGGCGACGGCACGGTGAACAACCAGAAAATGATTCAGGCGGCCATCGACGCCTGCGCCGGGACCGGCGGAAGGGTAGTCGTTCCGGCGGGAAACTACTTGTCGGGTACCATTCGCCTGCGCTCGGATATGGAGCTGTATCTGGAAGCGGGAAGCACCCTCACGGTGAGCCTTAACCCGGCGGATATCATTGATTTTTCGGAAAAATCCGACAAAGACAACACCATGGACGGCATTGCGGACGGCTGCTTTATCTATGCCTGCCATGAGAAAAATCTCACCATCAGCGGCGAGGGGAAAATTGACGGAAAAGGCCGGGACGCCTATTTTGACGCGGGGCTTGACGGGGATTTCCACGAGTGTCCCTTGAGCGTGAAAAATTTCCGTCCCCGCACCACTTACCTTGAGGATGTGGAAGGCCTGACGGTGAAGGGGATTACCTTTTACGACGCTTCCTTCTGGACGCTGCATATGGCGGGCTGCAAAAATGTGCTGGTGGACGGCATCCGCATTTTGAACAACGACAGAGGGCCCAACAACGACGGCATCGACCCCGACGCCTGCCAGAACGTGGTTATCCGGGGCTGTATTGTGGAGAGCGGCGACGACGCTATCGTGCTGAAAGCTACAAAGCCTATTTGGGAAAAATATGGAAACTGCGAAAACATTGTGATATCCGACTGTATTTTGCACTCCAGAGATTCCGCCGTTAAGATGGGGACGGAAACCTATGGGGATATCCGAAACGTGATTTTCTCTAATTGCGTGGTGAAGGAATGTTCCCGCGCCGTGGGTATTTGGGTGAGGGACGGCGGCACGATAGAAGAAGTTTTGATACACCACATTACGGGCAGCACAAAGCGTTACGCGGACGCGCCGGGGGGCAGGGGCGTTCCCCGCTGGTGGGGAAAAGGCGAGCCCTTCTTCATCTCCTCCACTTACCGGAATGAGGAGAGGAACCGTCCCGGAAAAATCAGGAAAATCACCTTTACTCAGGTAAGGCTTTCCTCGGAGTCCTGTATTTTTATGGGCGGTGAGGAGGACGCGGCAATTGAGGATATCGAGATAAAGGACTGCGCCTTTACATGGAAAAAGCAAAGCCTTCACGCGCCGGGCGTGTTCGACGAGCAGCCTTCCCCAAGGGACGTTTACGAGCATGAAATTCCAAGGCTTTACGCGAGAAATGTAAAAGGCCTTAAGGTGAAAGGGAGTTTTAAAATAGAAGAAAGTATGAGAGAATATATAAGCCCAAGGGAGATTCTTGAAAACTGCGAGGGAGTGGAGATTTATACGTAATCCTGAGGTTTTGTATCGCGGAAAAGTGAAAGATAAATCTTCCTAATTTTAAAGAGTTTGCGTCCGCGCTGCAACCGCAAACTCCCCAAGCATTTATGCTTGTGCATTTATGTTTGTGCATTTATGCTTGTGCGCATTGACATAACGCAAAGCGCATAGCAGAATGTATAG
>JAMPGS010000017.1:0-20825 GCA_023663815.1 Clostridium sp. | reverse complement strand
CAAAGCAAAGCAAAGCAAAGCAAAGCAAAGCAAAGCAAAGCAAAGCAAAGCAAAGCAAAGTAAAGCCAAGCACAACACAAGCAGGCTGAGTAACAAAGCGGCGCAGAAAAGAGGAAAAATGCTGAAATTAAATTATGACCAAAACGTGATTGAAGATGCAATCGACCGCATTGTGAAAAAAACCATGAACATGGACATGACTTGGGACTGGCCCTGCGGCGTGGCCTATTATGGAATCAGCCGTGCCTATGAAGCCACCGGGAAAAAGGAATATTTGGATATGCTGAAGGAGCGGGTGGACGAGTACATGGAGCTTGGCCTTCCAAAAAACTGGACGGTAAACACCTGCGCTATGGGACACTGTCTGATTACGCTTTACGAGGAGACCGGGGACCAGAAATATTGGGACGTGGTTATGAGCAAGATAAATTACATAAGGACTGAGGCCCTTCGTTTTGGGGATAACGTGCTGCAGCATACCGTTTCCGCCAATAATGATTTTCCTGAGCAGGCATGGGCGGACACCCTGTTTATGGCGGCTTACTTTTTGCTTCGGGTGGGCGTGAAGCTAAAGGATGCGGATATCATTGACGACGCTTTAAATCAATATTATTGGCACATTCATTATCTGCAGAACCCGGAAAACGGCCTTTATTATCACGGCTACAACAATATCACCGGCGACCATATGTCCGGTTTTTATTGGGGCAGGGCCAACGCGTGGGCGGCCTACACCATGTCGAGGGTAGGAGGCATTTTGCCGGAAGCGTATTTGTATCCGAAATTTCTTGAAATTACCGGCTCTTTAAACGAGCAGCTTGCGGCTTTAAAGATGCTGCAGACGGAAAACGGCTTGTGGAGAACCATACTTGACGACGAGGAATCCTACGAGGAGATATCCGCGTCGGCGGGCATTGCCGCCGCCATGGTGGAAAAAGGCAATCCTCTGCACTCCAAATATATCAACAAATCTATTCAAGGACTTCTCGCCAATATCGGAGCCGACGGGAAAGTGATGAACGTGTCGGGGGGAACCGCCGTCATGAAGGACAGGGACGGATATAGGGATATCTCTAAACGCTGGATACAGGGCTGGGGACAGGGCCTTGCGCTGGCATTTTTCTCAGGAGTTCTGCAGGCAGGCGACGAGGATAAGGACGGAGCATTGTAATTATGGAAGCAAAAAAGTTTTTGTTTGGAAATTATGAGGCAAGCGTCGGCGCGTCGGCGGTGAGAGTTGGCGCGCAGGCCCGCTACACGGAGGAAACCGGTTTTGGTTTTATAGATGAAAAGACAAGAAGAGGGCAGGAGCGGCTTCAACTGCCGGAGTTAAATTCCGGCTTTGAGCCCATCTGGTGGTATCAGGACGAGGAGCTCATAAAAATTCAGGAAAGCAAGGAGGGATGCAGCCTTGCCCCCTGCGCTGTTTCCGGCGAGTGGGAGGACAGCGGGAGGCAGCTTCCTCTGCTGTTTAAAGCGGATATGAAGGAGGAGGGGAGCTATCGGCTTTTCATAGAGCTTTGCAATCCCAACGAGCATCCGGTGAAGGTAATTCTTTTTGCGGGAAGAAGGCATCTTGTGTGGAAAGGGGAGCTGGCCTCCCGTGAAGCGCGGACGTTTGAGGCGTTGATTCACGTGTGCGCCATTGTTCCAAGAGGAAAGACGGAGCGTTACGAGGATACGGCGGTGGACATTGCGCTGATTGGCGATGCCGCCCTTGCTTCCCTCACCATAAAGCCGGAGCAATGCCCGGTAGTGTATATTGCGGGGGATTCCACGGTAACGGACCAGAGCGCGGAATATCCCTATGCCCCCGGAACCAGTTATAGCGGGTGGGGGCAGATGCTGGCCTATTTCCTGCCGGGAAAAGCGGCGGTGAGCAATCACGCCCATTCCGGCCTTACCACGGAAAGCTTTCGGGAGGAGGGCCACTATGGGATTGTGGCGGAAAGGCTTCGGGCCGGGGATTACGTGCTGATTCAGTTTGCCCACAACGACCAAAAGCTTGCGCACTTGCTGGCAAAGGGAGGCTACCGGGACAATCTGCTCCGCTATATCAAAGAGATACGGGAGAAGGGAGCTTACCCGATTTTGATAACGCCCATTGCCCGCAATAGCTGGAAAGGCGATGACAACAGCTACAATGATTTTCTGGCGGAGTATGCGGAGACGGTTCTTTTGGTGGGCGCGGAGCAGTCCTCGGAGGAATTTCGAGTGCCTGTGATAGATTTGCATAAGGAAAGCATGGAGTTTATTTTAAGGACGGGATTGGAGAAAGCCAAGGCGTGGTTTTATCCTGCAGATTACACTCACAGCAACGATTTCGGGGCCTTCCGCGCGGCAAAAGTGATTGCGGAAGGGTTGGAAGAAATTTGCCCGGAGCTTTTTGCGGGAAACGACGCCGCGGACGGGCGTTGGGAGCCGGAAGGGGCTCTTGAGTTGCCCATCTGCCCGGAGCGAATGAAGGACAAGAAAAATCCTTTAGAGGAAGCGGAGCTTCTCTTGGAGGTGGAGCGGCCGGAGGACATGATTAGCAGAGCGGAGGTATTACCGATGCTGATACAGGCGTTGAAGTTTTTCCCCACCAACGTCTACAACGACATGTACGGCGACGTAATTGGACATGAGTGGTACGCGGGGGCGGTGGAGTGCGCATGGCAGAACGGCATTATTCCGGCGGAAATGACGGCGGACGGCTGTTATCATCCTGACGAAAAGCTTTCTCTTGAGGAACTTATGGCAATGATGATGAACGGATTTCGGGGCAGAAAGCAGATAGATACGGCGGATTTTGCGGGGAAAGAGCCCGCGCTTGTAAGAGCGGCGGCAGATTTTGCAAAGAAAGCCATGGCGGAAGGGTTAAGCCTTGGAATTTTGTCAGAGGACGACGAGCCGGGGCGGACGGTAAAAAGAGGCGAGGCGGCGGGTATGATACGGAGCCTTGCGCTGTAATTGCAGGAAGGCGCAAGCTTCTATGCACCGATTGCAAATGAAAGAAGTCTTTGCGCTGCGCTTGCAGAAGCGTTGAGCTTGCAGTCTGTGGCTGCGTTTGCAGTTTGTGGAAGCACTGCGCTTGCAGTCTGCGTTTGCAGCAAGGATGAGTTTGGTTTGCACAGGAAATGGAAAGGTAAGAAGGTATGAGTGTAAAGCGGTTGATTGAGGGTTTGCAAAATCCGTCCGAGGAATTCACCCCGATTCCTTTTTGGTTTTTTAACGACAGCCCCGATGAAACAAGGATAAAGGAGCAGCTTAAGGATTATGTAGACAAGGGCGTGAACGGTCTGGTGTTGCATCCTCGAATTGGAATTCCGAGGGAGATTCCCTATCTTTCGGAGAAATACTTTAAGGTGGTAAAATTTGTGGTGAAAACGGCGGACGAGCTTTCCATGAAGGTGGTTCTGTACGACGAGGGCATGTATCCTTCGGGCTCCGCCCACGGGCTGGTAGTGGCCGCTAACCCGGAATACGCCGCAAAGGGGATTACCATAACCAAGGAGCCGGGGGCCGACCCTGTGATTGCGGCCTTGCCGGGGGAACGGTATTTGGTGAGGAGAAAGACGGGCGGAACCATACGGGGAATCCATTTTGGGGAGGACGACGGGGAAGCGGGCGCGCCCGCGGCGGCGGATATCCTAAATCCTGAGGCGGTGAAGCTGTTTATTCATTTTACTCATGACCGCTATTATGAAGAGTTAAAAGAATATTTTGGAAACACAGTGATTGGATTTTTCACCGACGAGCCCTGCGCGCTGGGGAGAAACGCGGAGAGCTACAGAGATTGGGCTGAGGGCATGGAGCGGGAGATAGTGGAAGCGGGCGGGAAGCTTGCGGAGCTGGAGGCTTTATTTACCGGCGGAGAAAATCCCACCGTGAGCGTTTATCGAAAGCTCATCAAAAAGCATCTGCGGGAAACTTTTTACGGGGCCCTGCGGGATTGGTGCGAATCCCACGGCATATGGCTTATGGGCCACCCGGCGGAGAGCGACGACGTGGAGGAGGAATTGTATTTCTATACGCCGGGGCAGGATTTGATTATGCGGCGGGTGGCTCCTGAAACCGGCGGGCTTTTGGAGTTTGACAGCGTTCAGGCAAAGCTGGCCGCGGATATTGCAAGGCATTTGGGGCGAAGGAGGAATTCCAATGAGTGCTTTGGCGTGTGCTGTCGGGAAGAGATTCCGTGGTACTTTACAGGAAAGGATATGAAGTGGTATCTGAATTGGATGGGAATCCGGGGCGTGAATTTGTTTATTCCCCATGCCTTTTATTACAGTGTGGCGGGGAAGAGGAAAGAGGAGCGGCCGCCCGATGTGGGGCCCAACAATATCTGGTGGAAGCATTACAAACTGTTTTCCGATTACATGAAACGCTTGTCCTATCTTATGACCGATTCGGCAAACGGGGCGAAGATTGCGGTTCTCTGCGACAATAACCGGATTCCTTATAAGGAAATTGCGGTTTTTTATGAGAATCAAATAGAGTTTAATTACCTTCCGGCGGCGCTTCTTGCGGACTGCCAAGCGGAGGAAAACGCCTTGTGTATTCAAGGATACCGTTACGAGGCGGTGCTAAATCTGCTGGGGGAGGAATACGACGGACAAATCTTCGGAACGGAGATTTTCCACAGTGCGGAGGAGCTTTTGCAGGATAGGTTTCGCATAGTGCTGGTATCGGAGCAATGCCCTGCGCTCCGCGCGGCCCATTTATATAAGGAAGAAACGGAAATTTTCTTGCTCTCCAATGAAGGACAGGAACATATACGGACAAGGGTTCGGCTTCATGGCGGCTTTGGCGGAGCGGGCTTTGAGCTTGTGGGGTATGATTTGTGGAAAAACATATTTTATCCCTTGTGTTGTGGCGGCGGGAATGTAGAGGAAGGCTTTGAGATAGAGATGCTTCCCTGCGAGATGGCGGCGGTTGTCCGCGTTGGAGATGAGCAGAGGGAGGAAGTTTTGAAGCTGGCGGAGCACGCAGCAGGTGCGGGAGTGTCGAAGCTGGCGGAAGGCGGAATAAGATGGGAGAATTCGGAAGTTGAAAATGCCTTAGGGAAGAAAGGTAGGTCATATCTTGCCGGAACAGTGCGGAAGCCGTTAGAAAATTGGAACGGACGCTTTACCGCGGAGCGCAGGCAGGACAATCAAGCGGAGTATTCTTACATTTTTGAGGCGGAGGACGTAACCGGAGCGGAGGCCTTTGAGGTGACCGGTGAAGAGATGGCGGAGTGCTACTGCAACGGTAATTTTGCAGGAGTTAGCTTTTATAGCCCACACCGCTTTGAGATTGGACCTTTCCTCCAAAAAGGGGAAAATGAGATTAGGCTTGTGCTTACCGGAAATGCGGCGAATATTTATGATGATGCTGGGCTGTTTTTTGGTTTGGAGAGATAAACGGGGAAGAAGCTGTGCATGGCTGGGGTGTAAGCTTATGAGGGCGATTGCTGTCAGCACATGGGGCGATGCATGCATATCGTTGCTTGTGTGCAGTAGCGCGGCACAGAAAGGAGGAAGGAAATGAAAATCGGAGTTAGAGGGCATGATTACGGGCGGCACGGCGTTGCCGAGTATGCGCGGCTTTTGCATGACGAGGGATATGACACGGTTCAGTTGGCGGTGCCCAAGGCAATTACCGGCATAAACGGATTTGACGACATTACGCCGTCGTTGCTGGAGGAAATACGGGAGGAGTTCACAAAGCAGAAGGTGGAAATAGGAGTGTTTAGCTGTTATGTGGACTTGTCAAATCCCGACGATGAGGTGCGGGCAAGGGCAGTCGATACCTTTTGCAAAAGCCTTGGATACGCGAAGGCGGCGGGAGCGAAAATGGTGGGAACGGAAACTTCCTATGAAAAGCTGGGAAGAACAGAAAAAAGCCGCCGTTTTCCTTTTATGATGGACAGTATTAAGCGGATTGCCGAGGAGGCGGAGCGCGTTGGCGAAGAGATTGGCCTTGAGCCGGTGGTTTTTTATCCTTTGGAGGATATGGAGACGGCCGCGGAGGTGTTAGAGGAAATAGGGAGCGGTAAGCTGCGGATTATTTTTGACCCGGCCAATCTGCTGCAGCGGCCGGAGGAGGTACGGCAGGAGGCCTACTGGAAGCGGTGTCTTGCTCTTGGCGGGGACAGGATTGCCGCTCTTCACGTGAAGGATTTTACCGTAGATGAAAAAGGGGAACGGAAGGCCTGCGCTTTAGGGGACGGCGTGATGGAGCTTGCCCCTCTTTGGGAGTGGGTAAAGGGAAGAGAGGACGTGGCAGTTATCCGGGACGAACTGGACTTAGCTTTCGCCCGCAGGGATATTGAATACTTGCAGAGGATAAAAAACTTGGGGTGATTTATTTTTGCAAAACTTATCTGCCTTTGGAAAAGAGCTGATGGCCCCCGGCGAGGGGCTAATACTCTGCCGCTCCACTGCGTTGGCCTACAGCGGGGATATTGACTTTCGTAATCAATGGGTAATCGTCGGCCTGCAGGCAGCTCAAAAACGCTGCGGATGGACGTGTTTTTATGGATATTTGGCGAAATACAGAAAATTTTGGCAAAAAAATATATGAAACTGGCAATTTTTAAAATATTTTTTTAATTATTTCCACAAAAATCTATTAATTATGGAAATAATGTTGTATAATTTCTACATGAGATTCTAAATAGGAGGGTAGTATTATGGCAAAAGAAATGATTGCAATGCTTCTTGCCGGCGGACAGGGTTCCCGTTTGTACGCGCTGACAGAAAAGCTTGCAAAACCGGCAGTTCCGTTTGGCGGAAAATACCGTATTATTGATTTCCCGCTGTCAAACTGCGTCAATTCAGGAATTGACACGGTAGGTATTTTAACGCAGTATCAGCCGTTAATCCTGAATGAATATATTGGGAATGGCCTGCCTTGGGATTTGGACCGTCTTTACGGAGGCGTCCATGTTCTGCCGCCTTATCAGAAGGCAAGCGGCTCAGACTGGTATAAAGGAACGGCAAACGCAATTTATCAGAACATTTCATTTATTGAGCGTTATGACCCGGAGTACGTTATCATTCTTTCCGGCGACCAGATTTGTAAGCAGGATTACAGCGACTTCTTGAGATTCCACAAGGAGAAAAACGCGGAATTTTCCGTAGCGGTTATGGAGGTTCCGTGGGATGAAGCTTCCCGTTTCGGCCTGATGGTTGCCGATGAAAACGATAAGATTACGGAGTTCCAAGAGAAGCCGAAGCAGCCCAAGTCAAACCTTGCGTCCATGGGTATTTATATTTTCAATTGGGATATTTTGAAAAAATATCTGGAAGAGGACGAGGCCGACCCCAATTCTGAAAATGATTTTGGAAACAACATTATTCCGAATCTTTTGAGGGACAAGCGCAATATGTACGCTTACCATTTCAACGGGTATTGGAAAGACGTAGGGACGATTTCTTCTTTGTGGGAAGCAAATATGGAAGTATTGGATCCCGAACACAGCGGAATCAACCTGTTTGACGATGGTTGGAAGATTTACAGCCGTAACAGCGGTATGACTGGACATAAAATCAGCGCGGGCGCCGTTGTTGAGGATTCCATGATTACCGACGGTTGCCGGGTAAAAGGAACAGTGAAGCACTCGATTCTGTTTTCCGGCGTAAGGGTGGAAAAAGGAGCTGTGATTGAAGATGCGGTTGTGATGGGCGGCACGGTGATTAAATCCGGCGCTGTTGTAAAACACTGTATCGTGGCTGAAAACGTGACAATCGGCGAAAACGCCGTAGTAGGCGCAATGCCTTCGGGCGATGAAAAGGACGTTGCTACAGTAGGTTCAGGCGTTACCATTGGAGAAAATGCCAAGATTGGCCCGAAAGCCATGGTAAGAGAAAATGTGGAGGGCGGTGAAGAAGTATGTTAAACTCGAATACAAATGCACTGGGCATTATTTTCCCAAACAGTTATGATGCATTGGTTCCGGAGCTTGTGAATGTGCGTTTGATGGCATCCATTCCGTTTGCCAGCCGTTACCGTCTGATTGACTTTATTTTATCCAGCATGACCCACTGTGATATCAATAACGTTTCCATTATGGTAAACAACAATTATCACTCCCTGATGGATCATTTGGATTCCGGCCGTGAATGGGATTTAGTTCGCAAAAACGGCGGCCTCAATATTTTCCCACCTTTTGCGGAAAAAGGCTCCAAGCCTTACACCGGACGGGTAGGGGCGTTGGCAAGCATTTTAGATTTCCTGCGCGACCAGAGAGAAAAATATGTGCTGATAACGGATACAAACGTTGTTGTCAATATTGACTTTAAGGCAATGATTCAGGCTCACATTGACAGTGGCGCGGACGTTACCATTGCCTACAACGAGCAGGAGATTCCTGAAAGTCTCCGCAAGTCTACCGGCAGCGATAAAGGTTATTATTATGCCTTTGATATTGAGGACGGTAGAATCACCAAGATTTATGTAAATTCCAGAGCGGAAGGCGTTCAGAACTTCTCCATGAATATGTTTGTGATTGACAGGGAGCTGTTGATTGAATTGATTGACACCGCTTTTGTGAACGGCGAGGAGTACTTTGAGCGCGACGTGCTGATGCCTCAGCTGAATAAATTGAACATACGCGCATATAAATATGAAGGGTATCTGGCGCGCATCTGCGATATGAAGAGCTATTTTGACGAGAATATGAAGCTTCTGGACGAGTACAATCTGGACGCGCTGTTTTCTGGCTCTCCTATTTACACTAAGATTCACGACGACAACCCTACCAGATACATTGAGGGAGCCAAGGTACAGAATGTGATGACCGCCGACGGCTGCATCATTGAAGGCGAAGTGGAGAACTGCATTTTGTTCCGCGGCGTTAAGATTGCAAAGGGCGCTAAGGTAAAGAACTGCATTTTAATGCAGGGCACCGTGGTGGAATCCGGGGTAGATGCGGAGTATCTTATTATGGATAAGAGCGTTACAATCACAGCCGGAAAGGAAATTAAGGGGACGAGTACTTTCCCTGTTTACATTGGAAAGTTCCAGAAGGTTTAGGGTTAAGCAAGTAAAAATTGTGGGGTTACGGAAAAGGGAAGGATGGGGATTCTTCCCTTTTTCTTTTGATTGACATTAGGAGATACTATAAATATAATAATAGTACAAAAAATGTACGTTTTTTAGAAAGGAATATAAATTATGTTAGCTGTAAAATCAACAAATGTCAGAGATAATTTTAAAGAGTGGTGTGATAAAATCAGTATGGGAGAAACGGTAGTTATTTCAAGGCCACGAAATGAAAATATTTATATGATAAATGAAGCAGAGTATAATGCGCTTCAGAAAGCAAAGAAAAATGCCGAGTACCTTGCAATGCTAAGCAAAGCGGATGAACAGGTTAAAAACGGCCAAGTAGTTATTAAGACAATGGAAGAACTTATTGCGATGGAGGAATAGCTAGGAAATCAAATCATTGTAAAATCATGCAAAGGCCATTATGAAGATTAAAATATATACTGGAAAGAAATTATTCCTTATCTTTTAAATCAAATATCATTTCCACAAAAACATCACAGCTCACAAAATTTTCACAATTTTCCCACGTTTTGAACAAATATTACAGCTAAATTTATTGTAAGAGTAAAAAGAATTCCGGTCTGGCAAGGCTGAATTTTGTCATGAAAAAAATTGTGAAGGGAGGAAAAATAAGTGGCGGAGTTCAGGCACGAATGGAAGCATGAGATTAACGCTTTAGACGCCGCCGTTATCAGGAGCCGCATGCTGGCGGTGGCCGAGACGGATTCCCACGGGGAGAACGGCAGATATGAAATCAGAAGTCTTTATTTTGATAATTTAGCGGATAAGGCTTTGCGGGAGAAAATTGACGGCGTGAACATGAGAGAAAAATTCCGTATCCGATGTTACAATTGGGATACCGCTTTTATTCGTCTGGAAAAGAAACGAAAGTGCAACGGGCTTACGGCAAAGGAAAGCACCGAGTTGTCCAAGGAAGAGGCGCAGAAAATCGTGGAGGGCGACTACCATTTTATGCTGCAGAACGAAAGGCCGCTTCTCGCAGAATTGTACAGCAAAATAACGGCGGAAGGACTTGCGCCAAAGACAATTGTGGATTACACAAGGGAGGCTTTTGTGTACGCGCCGGGAAATGTCCGCGTGACGCTGGATTACAATATCAGGACCGGGCTTGGGGGCACGGATTTTTTAAACGCTGACTGCGCGACGGTACCGGCGGGGGATGCACCAATCATTTTGGAGGTAAAATGGGATGCATTTTTGCCGGACATTATCAGAGACGCCGTTCAATTGATGGGGCGGAGAGCAGGCGCTTACTCCAAATACGCGGCATGTCGCGTTTATGGGTGAAGGCGCAGGCAAAAAGGTTCGGCATGGGTGCCGGAACAACGGCAGATAATTGAGAAGCAAGTACAAATAAGCGATATAATATAAATTAAAAAAAGGAGAACAGCAATGACTTTTAACGATATTTTTAAATCAAGCTTTTTGGAAAATGTATCCAGCGTCAGCATTTTTGACATGGTGATTGCGCTGCTATTGGCGTTTGGGCTGGGAATGTTTATTTTCTTTGTGTACAAAAAGACTTTTTCGGGGGTGATGTATTCCTCTAGCTTTGGCGTGACATTGATTGCGCTTACGATGATTACGACCGTGGTGATTTTGGCGGTCACCTCCAACGTAGTGCTGTCGCTGGGCATGGTGGGCGCGCTGTCGATTGTGCGTTTCAGGACGGCGATTAAGGAGCCCTTGGATATTGCTTTTTTGTTCTGGGCGATTGCCGCAGGTATTGTGCTGGCGGCGGGCATGATTCCGCTGGCAGTAGCGGGAAGTATTTTCATAGGGATTGTGCTTCTAATTTTTGTCAATCGCAAGACGCACTTAAATCCGTATATTGTAGTGCTTCGCTGCGAGAACAGCGAGAGTGAAAAGCAGGCGGCGGACTTTTTAAAAAGCCGGGTGCAGCGGTGCGTGGTGAAAAGCAAGACGGCGCAGAAGGGATTGATAGAGCTGAACATGGAAATCCGCATGAAAGAGGACAACACGGATTTTGTCAATGAGCTTGCGGAAATGGACGGCGTAAGCAGCGCGGTGCTGGTTAGCTACAACGGCGAGTACATGGGTTAAAAAGCAGCGGTTCGGCTGATGCTGGACTATCCCTGAGAAGGAGGCAGTATGTCAACTCATAAACACATAGACAAAATATGCTACGCGGTGTTGGCGGCGACAATTCTTTTGACGGTACTTTTTGTAAAAGGAGAAAATCTAGGCGTTGCGCCGGTGATGGCGGAAGCGGGCTATGCGTCGGTATTGTTTGACGATTCCAAGGTACATAATATCGATATTGTGATGGAGGACTGGGAGAATTTTCTTCTCACCTGTGAAAACGAGGAGTATGCGGCGTGCTCTGTTATCATTGACAACGAGGCGTACAAAAATGTGGGGATTCGCGCAAAGGGAAACACCTCCTTAAGTCAGGTATCGTCCTATGGAAACGATAGATACAGCTTTAAAATAGAGTTCGATTGTTACGAGAAGGGAAAGAGCTACCATGGTTTGGATAAGCTCAGCCTGAACAACATCATACAGGACAATACATATATGAAGGATTATCTCACTTACCGTATGATGCGGGATTTTGATGTGGCGGCCCCGCTTTGCAGCTATGTTTACATTACGGTAAACGGCGAGGATTGGGGATTGTATTTGGCGGTGGAGGGCGTGGAAGAAAGTTTTCTTGCGCGCAATTACGGAAGCGATTACGGCAATCTCTATAAACCCGACAGCATGGATATGGGCGGCGGCCGGGGAAACGGCGGAAAGTTTGACAGGGAAGCCATGGAGGAATTTTTTGGCGGAAAAGACGGGGAAGAATGGAAGGGCGAGATGCCGGAACTGCCTGAAGGATTCCCCGGAGAAATGCCTGACGGGAGGGAAAATTTTGAAGCCGGAGAAGCGCCCGACGGAGAAAAGAGTTTTGAAGTTGGAGGATTGCCCGATGGAAAGCAAGGTTTTGAAGGCGGTATGCCGGGAGGAGGAAGAAATTTTGAAGGCGGCGGACTGCCCGACGGGCAGCAAGATTTTGAAGTTGGAGGATTGCCCGACGGACGGCAGGATTTTGAAGCTGGCGGATTGCCCGACGGGCAGCAGGATTTTGAAGCCGGGGAAAGACCTGACGGGAGGCGCATCTTTGGAGCCAAAGGAATGTTTGACGGGAACCCGCCTGAAGGAAGAGAAGGCTTTGAAGCTGGCGGTATGCCGCCGGGCGGGGGCATGTTTGGAGGCAGCGACGACGTAGCTCTTGTTTATTCTGACGACGAGTACAGCAGCTACAAAAATATTTTTGACAATGCCAAGACAGATATTTCTAATTCTGATAAAGACCGCTTGATTGCGTCCTTGAAGAAGCTGGGACAGGGCGGGGAGATAGAGGAGGCTGTAGATGTGGAGGCCGTTATCCGTTACTTTGTGGTGCACAATTTTGTCTGCAATTTTGACAGCTACACGGGCAATATGATGCATAATTATTACTTATATGAAAAGGACGGAAAACTGTCTATGATACCATGGGACTACAATTTGGCCTTTGGAGGCTTTGAGGCCCAATCGGATGCGGACACAGTGGTAAATTTCCCCATTGATTCTCCGGTATCAGGAGGTACAATTGAAGAGAGGCCCATGCTGGCGTGGATATTTGAAAAAGAAGAGTATACGGAAATGTATCATCAATATTTTGCGGAATTGATAGACGATTATTTTTCCAGCGGCTATTTTGAGAATATGATATCCTCGGTGAAGGAAATGATTGCGCCTTTCGTGGAAAAAGACCCCACAAAGTTCTGCAGCTATGAAGCCTTTGAAAAAGGGGCCGAGACGCTGAAGGAATTCTGCCTGCTTCGGGCAGGGAGCGTTGCGGGGCAGCTTGACGGAACAATACCGTCCACCTCGCAGGAACAGGCGCAAGATAAATCCGCGCTGGTAGATGCGTCGGGCATTTCCCTTTCCGACATGGGGGCAATGAGAGGCAGGGGATTTACACCTTATTTTTCGGCAATAAAGTATCCCCGATAAGGACTTTCTTTCCGCAGAAAGCAAATCCATATTTTCGTATGCGCTCCGCCGGAATCCCTTTAGCGATAAGATTTGCCTGATAATTTCGCTCTTCTATCTGCCAAAGGGCTTCCTGTACAGTGTCGGAAAGCTCCTTTTCACGCGGTCCCTGAACCTTGAATTCCAAAAGAATGGCGTCGTGTTCCAGAGTTCCCGCTGTGTTTCTAGGCTCCATCATCACGTCGTATCTTCCAAAGCCGCTTTCGCGGTTTGAGGTGATTATATATTTATCGGCCATTTCCATCATTAAACCGAGGACAAACCCGTGGTAGAACCGTTCCGACGTTTCGTCAGAAGGCTTGCTCCCCGTATCAAAATAGCTGAATATTTCAGAAGTCACTCTGTTCATGTAAGTGTTCATTGCGTTTAAGTCGCCTAAAAGCAACGCTTTTGTGAAATTGTGGTAGGAAGAAGCGGAAGCGTCAAACCAGCCCCGTACCATACTGCGAAACATAACGCGGACTTCAAAATTGGTTAATTCCAGTTCATATTCCTGCTTCCATTCTCCATATTCGGTGGTGAGGGTATGGAAGCTTTTTACCTTCAAATAGCCGCTGGCAAGCAGAAGGCTCCAGATAGAATTTTCTTTTTCTGAAAGCTGGTTGTAAACAATCTGCTCGTCAATGTCAATCCAGATACTTTCCCCCTGCATCAGATGTTCAAAGGTTTTCTTTACATTTACGCTTCCCTCGCGTATCAGCTTTCCTACAAGGCTGTTGGAGCTGGTATTTGCCCAATAAATGCCAACGCGCCGTTCATCAAGAAAATTAA
This sequence comes from Clostridium sp., assembly GCA_023663815.1. Lineage (GTDB taxonomy): Bacteria > Bacillota > Clostridia > Lachnospirales > Lachnospiraceae > Suilimivivens. Next base: position 6,968 of record JAMPGS010000017.1, on the reverse strand, counting down.
TGATAGACCATGGATTATAAATATCCCGTTCGCTTCCAAATGTAAATCCGTCATACCAGCTTTTCACTACTTCTTTTTGGTCGCTTAAATGTTGTTCCTCCAGAGCGGCAAATACTTCCGTTTCCGTGAAGCCAAAACAATTTTTGTATTGCTCAGAGGTGGTTGTCACTACTTTTAGGTTATTCAAATCAGAAAAAATGGATTCTTTACTGACCCTTGTAATACCGGTCATGATAGCGCGCTCAAAGCAGGGATTCGTCTTAAAGGTGGCGTTGAATAGGCTTCTGGTAAAGGCAACCAGCTCCTTCCAATATCCGTTTACATAGGCCTCCTGCATAGGCGTGTCGTATTCGTCCAAAAGCAGGATTACCTTTTTTCCGTAATGCTTCATCAAAAAGCTTGACAAGGCGTTCAGGGAATCCGTTGCGATATAATCTTCCATATCGGCTGAAATTTTCCAGAAAAATTCCTTTTCTTTTTCATTCAGCTTTTCGCTGTTTAACAGAAAATCATATTGATTATATAGTTTTGCAATAGTCTGGCATATTTTCTTTTTAGCGTTGCTATAGTCGGTTTCTTTTACATTGGCGAAGCTGAGGGATATCACCGGATAGGTGCCTTGAAGCATACGGTATTTTTCCTCCCGCCATATGGAAAGCCCTTCAAAAAGCTCGCTTCTTCCGGCGTATTCCACCGAAAAAAATTTCTCCAGCATACTTATATTCAGAGTTTTTCCAAATCGCCGTGGGCGCGCAATCAGCGTCACATCGTCGGCGGATTCCCACCATTGCCGGATAAAATCCGTTTTATCCACATAAAAATAATTGTTGACCCTTATTTTTTCAAAATCCTGATTTCCAATACTCACTGGTCTTGCCATGGACTATTGCCCCTCCCGCCATCAAGTTCATTTGTCTTTGTTCTTCCCTTATAGTATATCCGCTTTTACGTTTAAAAGCAATGAATATTTAAGCCTTCACATCCTCCCTCTTCAGAATCCAAACGGCACACCCGCAAAACAGCGCAAAATAAACGGCGCAGCTTAAGAAAAAGATAATCCCGTTCCCAGAAAGCATGTCCTCGCTTTTGTTGGCGTTCATCCCGAAAGCCATAAGGGAGTAGGGATAGACGATGCCGTATTTGGAGTTGGAGGCCAAAAAGCCGGTGATGCTTCCTATCACGGCGACGGCAATGGGCGCCGCAAAGCTCCGAATCTGCATAGAAACGACGAGCTGCAGAGCGGCAACCACAAGGCCGCCAAGGGAGCCGCGGACTATATAGGCGAACAATAGGGCGGGAGGCAGGCCGGGGAGCCGAACCAGCTTACCGGCAAGGAGATACAGCAGGAAAATCCAAAGCTGGGTCATGACGGTGATTCTGGCTACGATTATCAGCTTTCCGAAAAAGATATTGCTGACTTTTACCGGCGCGGTGAAAAGCATATGCCGGTTTTTATTTTGGTTCTCCATCCGCCATAGGTAGCTGCAGTAAATGGCAACCAGCGGGCAGAAGAAAAAGTCCGTGTAAAAAAGAGTTATCTGCGTCCACAGGGAAAACCATTCGTTTTTTAAAAGATCCAGATTATTTAAGTAGTTTTGCACGCCCATAACGGCGGGGATAATGGGAATGAGCAGAAAAGCGGCCCAGATAAAAGAGCGCTTTATTTTTATTTGTTCACTTTTCAGACAGGCAGTCAGCATTTTTCAAACCTCCTTTTTCATAAATCTGTCTTTACCAATCAGGTAAGCGATAATTCCAAAGACGACAAAACCCGCAAAAAATTTAAAGTTAAAGGAAACGGGATAGTAGGTGACAATGCGGGACGCCTCCTCGTAATCCATGTTGACGGTAGTAAAAACATAGTAGTAGCCCCACGGCAGGAAATAGCGGATGGGAATATTGGGGAAAAATCCCGAAAAAAGTCCCGCAAAGGTTCCGCCTACGCCAAAAAACAGGGGAAATAACTGATTGTCCGATAAAAGGGACAGGGTTTGCTGTAAAATAATTATCATAATCCCCACCGTTATGTTGGCGAGAAAGAAAAACAGCATATGGTTTACAGGCAATAGCTGCCGCACATGAAAGTGGCCGCACAGGAAAAAGATTAAAGCGGTCTGCGCCGCCGAAAAGAGAAGCAGATACAAAACGCTGACAAGAAACTTTATATGGTAAATGCTGCGTCTTGGCTGCATGGTGCATAAAAGCTTCAAAGTGTTTCCTTTCAATTCAATATCGCAAAGCCGGCTCTCCACGCAGGCAATGATGGTGGGGAGAAAAACGGAATTCATAGTAGGATAGCTGAAGAGAAGATAATAGTACCCCTGATTTGCAATAACATCGTTTTTAGCCGCCATTTTTGACATGGCCCATAAAGCCCAGATAAAGGAGAGGGCCAGCGCGCCCAGATAGAGAAGGCCCACGTGACGGCGGCGGATTTTTTTTAATTCCGTTAAAAATAGTTTTATCATAGACTCACCTGCTTTCCAGTTAAACCAAGGAAAATGTCCTCCAGAGATTTTTGATGTTCCTCCACCCGCAAAATGCCGACGCCCTCTTTCACTAAGGTGGAAATAAGGAACGCCGTTTTCTCGTCGCTGATTTCCGGGAAGGCGAGAAACTCTTCTACAGCTTGATAGTCAATTTGATTTTCATTTAAGATAGCCGCGGCCCGGTTGTTATTGGTGGTGCGCAGCCGCAATTGGCGTCGGCTGTATTGGTGGAGGTGCAGGAGGCTGTCCTGATAAATCAGCCTGCCGCCGTTGATGATACCGGCGTAATCCGCCATCTGGTCGATTTCGCTTAAAAGATGACTGGATACCATCACCGTCATGCGGTAGGTTTTGGGGAGCGAGCATATCAGCTCCCGCATCTCGGAAATGCCCGCGGGGTCAAGGCCGTTGGTGGGTTCGTCCAAGAGAAGAAGTTTTGGGTGGCCCAGCAAAGCGCCTGCAAGGCCCAGACGCTGTTTCATGCCAAGGGAATAATGCCCGGCTTTTTTATCTTGCTGTTTTTCCATTCTCACAATGGAAAGAACTTCGTCGATTTCCTTTTGGGGCACGTTTTTTAACGCGCAGAGAATTTCTAAGTTTTCCCTTCCTGTCAGGTGCCCGTAATAGGCGGGCGATTCAATCAGGGAGCCGGTGTGGGCGAGAATGGCAAGCCGTTCCTTTTCCCCTACGGATTTCCCAGCGGAGACAAGGGGCGTCCCTAAAATGGAAATATCCCCTTTTGTGGGCTTCACAAGGCCCAGCAGCATCTTCATGGTAGTGCTTTTCCCCGCGCCGTTGGGGCCTAAAAATCCGTAAATGCACCCTTCTGGGACGGCAAGGTTTACGTTGTCAACGACGTTTGCCGCGCGGCCGTTTTTTGCGAAAGCATGGCCCGCAGCATGGCTTGATACATAGCTTTTAGTGAGTTCTTTTGTTTGAATGATAAAATTTTGTTTGTTCATATTTTTCTCATTTCTGCGCTTTTTTGCACATCTTCCTTTCTTTTGAAATTGAGAAAAGTATACAAGGGCTCCCTTAAGTGAAAATGAAAGCTCCCTTACATTTACCTTAAATTTTTTAAGGATTGCTTACAGAAAAAGAATTCTATATTAAAATAAAGAAAAGAAATTATAGGAGTATGGGAAGATGAAACATATTTTTGAGAGTACGCTGCTTTTGGTGGACGATAATGCGGAATTCCGCCAGATGGCGGCGGGAATTTTACGGCGGGAAGGATTTTTCAACATAGACTGCGCCGCCGGCGTGCGGGAGGCGGAAAACTATTTTATGAAAAAGGAACCGGACATGGTGATTTTGGATATCAACCTTCCCGACGGGGACGGCTTTTCCCTTATGCAGAAAATAAGAACTGTTTCGGAAGCGCCGGTGCTGTTTTTATCCGCAAGGGACGAGGACAGCGACCGCCTGCTGGGCCTTGGCCTTGGGGCGGACGATTACATGGTGAAGCCCTTTCTGCCTAAAGAGCTGATACTGCGGATTAGCGCCATACTGAAAAGGACTTATTTTCCAAAAGGCGGCCAGACGCCGCAGGAGGACGAGGCTTTAGTTTTGGGAGAGTGCAGGGTGGACTTTAAAGGCGGCGTGGTCTTATGGCCCGGCAGGGAGATTCCGCTTACCGCCAAGGAACTATTGATTTTGCGCAAGCTTTGGGAGAATAAGGGAAATATTGTGACCTTCGACCAGCTCTGCCAAGCGGTGTGGGAGGACAATTATTTCGGCTATGAAAACACGATTATGGTACATATCAGGCGGCTGCGGGAAAAAATAGAGGAAAACCTGTCAAAACCAGCGTTCCTTTTGACTGTGAGAGGGCTGGGATATAAGTTAAAGGTATAAAGAGCGCAAAATGTGTTCGGTAGGGAGGCTGCATGAAAAGCTTGCTAAAAATTTATAGCAGATACATCGGCGTCACATGGATTATCATCGGCGTTTTGATAATGGTGAATTTGGGAGGCCTGATGATTTTTGGGATTTGCCATATGGCAGGAAACGCTTTTCTGTTCCCAAAGGGGATTCGAGGGCTGGACGAGCTTATAAGTGAAGGAAATCCGGGAGAGCCCTTTGAGGTGACGGAGGAGATAAAGGAATATCTGACGGAAAGAGAGTTTATCTTTTTGATGGTCTTAAACGATGACGGCGATGTGATAGGCTCGTGGAATAAGCCGGAGGAGCTCAAGGAGCATTATACCTTGGGGGAAGTGGCTGGTTTTACAAGGTGGTATCTTGACGATTATCCCGTAAAAACGCTCCGCACGGAAAGGGGCCTTTTTGTGGCAGGGCGGGAAAAAGACAGCGCGTGGAAATATTCAATAGAAATTTCCAGAAGTATGTTAGACGACGCGCTGGTGTACATTCAATTTTTTCTGGCGTTGAATCTTGCGGTAGTTCTCGCGGTGGCGTTCTTTTTGGGATATCGCTATTATAAATCTTTGCGGCCTTTATCCGATGGAATCGGCGCTTTGTCCGAAAACAAAAAAATCCATTTGGCGGAAAAAGGCGTTGCATCCAGCCTTGCGGCGCAGATTAATCGGACCTCAGACGTTTTGGAGCTGCAAAGGAGCGCGCTGGAAAAAAGGGATACGGCCAGAACCGAGTGGATAGCGGGGGTTTCCCACGATATCCGAACGCCGCTTTCCATGATTATGGGCTATGCGGACGAGCTTGAGCGCAGCGAAAGCCTTGGCGAGGGGGAGCGGGCAAAAGCGGCGGTGATAAGAAGTCAAAGCCTGAAAATCCGGCAGTTGATTGAGGATTTAAATTTGACCTCCAAGCTGGAATATCATATGCAGCCTCTTAGAATCCGCTCTTTTTACCCGGCGTCCCTTCTGCGCCGGCTTGCGGCGGAGGTGATGAACGAGGAGCCGGGCGGGCAGTACGAGCTTTTTCCGGAGATTGACGGGAAACTGGAAGGGTTTGCAATCGAGGGGGACGAGGGCCTTATGGCGCGGGCGGTGAGGAATCTTTTAAACAACAGTATCTGCCACAATCCGGCGGGATGCCGAATTTTTTTGTCGGGACGAAGGACGGACGACGGGTACCTTGTGCGGGTACGGGACGACGGGTGCGGGATACCGGAGGAGGTTGTAAATTACCTGACGGAAGAAAAGGGCCGGGAGGATAGGGATATTTTTTCCGGCGAAAGCTTTCAGGGAAAAAAGCCCCACATTATGGGACTTCGTATTGTAAAACAAATCGTGCTGGCCCATAGGGGGGTTTTTGAGATACAGGAGGAGGGACGCTGCGTAAGTCTGTGGTTTCCAAGGAATTCAGGGTGCATATAGATAAAATATTGTGTTGCATTGATATACGAGCAGGCCGTCAATTTTTTGCTGGAAATTGGCGGCGCACGATTTATCACGCCACATAAAAATACATAAAGATAAAATGGCAGATGCTTCCGCCCATGACAAACAAATGGAAAATTTCATGGGAGCCGAAAAAAGCGTGCTTTTGATTAAAAAGAGGCAGCTTTAAGGCATAGATTACGCCGCCCACGGTGTAGATAATTCCGCCCGCAAGGAGCCAGCCGAAGGCCGCGTGGGGCAATAGACGCCATAGAGGGCCGAATACGGCAAGGCATGCCCAGCCCATGGCAATGTAAATCACGGAGGAAAACCATTTCGGACAGGTAATCCAGCAGGCCTTCAATATCATGCCTACAAGGGCAATGCCCCACACGGCGGCAAGCAGAGTATAGCCGGTTTTTCCTCCAAGGATAATCAGGCAGACTGGCGTGTAGGAGCCCGCAATCAGCACAAAAATCATCATATGGTCTAGTTTGCGGAAAACGCGCAGGGCTTTCCCGGTGATATTTAAAGAATGATAAGTTGCGCTGGCGCCGTACAGCAGTATCATGCTGAGGCAGAAGATACTCAAGGCCAGCAGGGTTTTTCCGCCGGACGAAAGGGCGGATTTAATTAAAAGCGGAGTTGCGGCAAAGACGGCCATCATCATGCCGATAAAATGAGTGATTGCGCTTCCCGGCTCCCGTATGGTAATTTGCATAAGGCACCTCCAAAATAATTAAAGATACAACAAGTAGTTTTAAAAACTACATATAATGTATTATGATACTACTACTTATCATTTCCGATGTCAAGTGGATTATGCAAATAATTGATTGTTATGTTTAGCAGTAATTACACTATGTGCATGTGAAAAACAGGGAAAGGGAAATAATGAGCTGGGAGTTATAACATTTCAAGCAACAGTGATTGAAATAAGCAATGATATAATTAACATATTAGTACACTACGCAGCCTTGGTTTATATATATTTACTCGCCTCTCTGTTGCAACTTGTCAAGGACTTATTCATCATTTCTCATCACTTTTTCTTGTTTTGCCTTATTTTCCATGCTCTAAGTCATGGAGAATAACACGCTTTGGGTGCTTTTGTCATTGAAATGTACCTCGACTAAATAAGTTGTCTTATCAATCGTCTTTTGCAAACAGGGCG
>JAMPGS010000179.1 GCA_023663815.1 Clostridium sp. | reverse complement strand
TTTTACTTGCTAAATCATTTGTTAAATCATCATACAATATTTGTCAAAAAAAAACAATACAAGGAACAGCCCTTAAAAGAAAATTTAAGATAAAATTAGGAAATATCCGCATGGCAGCCGTAGATATCCAGCCAGACCTCCAGCAAATGCCAAAGTCTCTTATTATTTTCTCTTCAGCCAGTAAAACCCATAGGCCGGTATATCCACCCCGGCGGCTTTCCTCTCCCCGCCGGAAATCAAATCCACATAATCGCCGTCCTCCTCGTTAATCCACGCCGTCTTGTCAAATTCGCTGAAATTAAACAGACCTATCATTTTTTCACCCTCAAAGCATCTTCCAAGGCACAGCACGGAGGAATCCCACGTTTCTATGGTCCATGTGTCGGCCTCCGACATAAACGCCTTTTCCCTCTTACGGATACGCACCAACTGCTCCAGCTTGTGAAAAATTTTTCCCTCCACGGTGTCCAAATCAGAAATATTTTCGGCTTTCTCCCATTTCATGGCCCCCCGGTGGATATAGCGGGAATCCGCCGCTTTATTAGGGTCGTTCTTGTAAGTGTAATCATTTACCTGCCCAATTTCATCCCCGCTGTACAGCACCGGAATCCCGGACAGCATAAACATATACGCATGGAGCATCACATCCAGCCGCAGGGCCCGCTCCATTGCCTTCTCGTCCAGCTCAAAACCGGCTTTTTCCACGCCGCACATAGAAGCCGTTGTCCCGCAAAATCTGGCGTCGCCGCTGACCGGGTCGGCGTTGTAAAGCTCGCCCCGGCTGTTGCTGTTCCCTGCAAGCCCCTGAAAATAGTCATTTAAGTACTTCTTATGGGAACGTTCTCCAATCCCTTCCGCCATCAGCGTGCCATAGTCAAGGCCCCAGCCAATGTCGTCATGACAGCGGAGATAATTTAAAAAAAGGTACTCCTTCGGCAAGGAATTTACAATATCAAGCTGCTTTTTAAGAAGCCTTACATCCCTAGTCGCCACCGTGTGCCACGTGGTTGCCATGGTGGTAACGTTATAGAGCATATGGCACTCCGGCTTCTCCACCGTTCCAAAATAGGGAGCTACCTTTTCCGGCTCCATCACCACCTCGCCCAGCAGAAGCACGCCGGGACAGACAATCTCCCCAATCATACGCATCATGCGCACAATCGTATGTACCTGAGCCAGATTCCGGCACTGTGTTCCCAGTTCCTTCCATATATAAGGAACCGCATCGATACGGATAATGTCGATTCCCCGGTTGGCAAGATAGAGGAAATTGTACATCATTTCATTAAACACTCTCGGATTTTTATAATTTAAATCCCACTGATAGGGATAAAAGCTTGTCATCACATAATGCCCCGCCTCCGGTATCCATGTAAAATTGCCCGGCGCCGTGGTGGGAAATACCTGCGGCACCGTCGCCTCGTATTGAGAAGGCTCCTCAAAATCCCGGAAGAAAAAGTATCGGCTCATGTACTCCCCGTCTCCCTGACGGGCTTTTTTCGCCCACTCGTGGTCCTCCGAGGTGTGATTCATGACAAAATCCATGCACACGTTGACGCCCCTTTTATGGCAGGCCGCCGTAAGGCTCTCCAAATCCTCCATAGTTCCCAGCTTTTCCTGCACTTTTCTAAAATCCGACACGGCGTATCCGCCGTCGGAGCGTCCCTCCGGCGTCTCCAAAAAAGGCATCAAATGAATATAATTTACATTGCACTTTTCAATATAATCCAGCTTCGCCTCCACGCCCTTCATATCGCCCGCAAAATTATCGATATAAAACATCATTCCAAGCATGTCGTTGCGCTTGTACCACTCCAAGTCCGCTTCCCGCTCTGTATCCAGCGACTTTAACGCCCCATTCCTCTCATCAAAAAAGATTTTCAAATTATCGCACAGCTCCGCAAACATGGAATCGTTCTCATACAATTCCATGTAAAGCCAGCGAAGCTCGTCGTGGTGTTTTTCCAGCCTTTTCTGAAACAGTAAATCCGTTTTTAAGGTTTTGTCTTTTTTGGCTGTTCCTGATGTTTTGGGCGATTTTGACGTCTTTGTTGTTTTGGAGGTTTGCTGCGTTGCTGCTTTCTTTGCTATTTGTGTTGTTTTTGTTGCTTGCGCTGCTTTTGTCTTTTTCATCTTTAAAATTCCCCTTTCTCTTTCAATTATATTGATTATTCCTTGATTGTAAATACGCTCTTCTTTTGCAACCTGTCACATTTTCTTCTTTCTCAACTTGCCATATTTCTTCTTTCTCAGCTTGCCACATTCCCTTTTTTCTCAGCCAGCCACAATTTTTTCGGCTTGCCGCAATTTTTTTGTCTGTCACATTCTCTCTTTTCAGCCTGCGCAAATTGTTGACTTTCCCATTCAAAAGTAGTATTCTATCTATCACTATCTGTTAATTAAAACTACATAAGAAGAAAAAATACGCAATGTCTCAGCAAAGCTGGGTCATTCAAAACAGCACGGAAATGAGGAAAATTATGAGCGAAGCTTTTCATATTATCAGCGACGGTTCCTGCGACCTGCCCGCAAAACTGACACAGGAAAAAAATATCACGGTAGTACCGTTTTACGTATCCTTCGACGACGAACATTACTTAAAAGAAAATGTGGATATCGATATCAGAGACTTTTATCAGCAAATGGTTGACAAAAAAGGCGTCTACCCCAAATCTTCCATGCCCTCCGCCAGCGACTATGAAGAAGCGTTTCTTCCTTTTGCCAAAGAAGGAATCCCTGTTATCTGTATCTGTATCACCACAAAATTCAGCGGTTCCATGCAGTCCGCGCTAAACGCCCGGACCAATATACTGGAAACTTACCCTCAGGCGGAAATTACAGTCATCGACGCCACCGTCAACACCGTTTTGCAGGGCCAGTATGTGCTGGAAGCGGTACAGCTTCGGGACAACGGCTATAGTTATGAAGATACCATTGCCCGTCTGGAAAAAATCAAGAGCACCGGAAGGATTTTCTTTACCGTGGGAAATATGGAATACCTAAAGCACGGCGGGCGCATCGGGAAGGTTGCGGCCATCGCAGGCAGCGTTTTGGATATCCGCCCCGTGATTACCTTGATGCAGGGAGAAATTTTCCCCTCCGGCATGGACAGAGGCAGAAAACGCACCACCCGAAAAGCCCTTGACCTTCTTCTTGCGTACCTAAAGGAAAGCTCCCTTGGAATCGAAAACTACAGCATTACGGTGGGCTACGGCTACGACCGCGAAGAGGGCGTCGCTTTCCGCGACTTTGCCCTGTCCGTCTTACAAGAAAAGAGCTACAATATAAAAGAAATGCCGGCTTATCAAATTGGCGCTACCATTGGAGTACACACAGGGCCCTATCCGCTGGGCTTTGGCATTATTGAAAAAGGAATTTTAAATTCCTAAATTTCTATTTCCATCCCGTCATAGGCTGTCAAAATCCCGTATTTCTCCGCCCCAAGACGCATTTTTTCATGTCCAAGGCCCGCATTGTGGGAAAGATGGTTGGCGATTATCACCGTATTTTCGTCAATCATTTTTTCCCTGCGCATACGCTCCATTACTTCCAGATTCGTCTGAATATTCATGTGGTTATCGCGCCATTTCATGGTATTTCCCAGACATTTCAAATCGTGCAGGCCGCACAGGCCCCCGGTACAGTCCAAGGAAATCAAATCATACCGCCCCTGCCCGGCAAGTGCTTCCCATGTGTTCTCCGGGAAATACCCCGTGTCATGGGCGTAAAGAATTCTTTTTCCCCCGCAAAAAATCGAGTAGATAACCGGCGTCGTCTCCTCGTTGTGGTTAGCCCAAAGAGGCGTCACCTGATACTGCCCGTCCTCCCCCGCCAAAAAGCCCTTTCCCGGTTCCACTAAGGCAGCGGAGGCTCCCGCGCCAACGTTCATGCGCTCCATGGCCTCCCGCAGCTTTTCATAACCATCCTGCGCCGCATAAAAATGCAGAGGCCGATGCTTCCCGGTAAAGCCCTCTCCCGCCATCTCCACGTCCGACGGGTATAAATGGTCGCTGTGGCTGTGGGTAATCAAACAGTCGCCAATCTTCGTCCAGTCCAGATTGTACTGTATCGAGTGCCAAACCGTGTCCGCCGGGAAATCCAGCAGCAACTCGTCGTTGATAATCGCCTGCAGGCGGGAACGGATATTTCTCCCCCGCAGCTCTTTTGCCTCCCGGCAGACCTGACAATTGCAGAAAAGCGCCGGTATTCCCTCATATGCTCCCGTTCCCAAATACTTTATTTTCATAAATTCATCCCCTTATTTTCTCCACAAATATCCACAATCCGTGTGTTTTTACGCATGAAACTGTTCTTTTAAAATGTTGGCAAATTCTTCAACGTAATAGCCGGAGTTATCCTTCTTCCAAAAAGCGCAGTAATTTCTTGTAATTTGTTCCCCATCC
>JAMPGS010000178.1 GCA_023663815.1 Clostridium sp. | reverse complement strand
ACCCAGCGAACAGCAGCAGAGGGCGGCCATTGAAAAGGCCGTCCCCTTTGCGTTTGCGCCCACATTCAGCCAAGAAATTATCGACAATGTGCTGCGCTTTGGCAGTAATGCCGAAAAAAGCCGTATGCAGATTGCGGCTGAGTTCAGCAAGCAAAAGCCTCTCTCGGATAAGGCGGCTTATCTGCAAAAGCTGTTTAAGGGCGGCAACGGCTTTCTGCGAGACGAGGGCAATGCAGCGGTATGGGCATACGCATTGCCCGGGGCGGCAGCGCCAGATATGGAGATAACGTGCAGGTTATCGGCTGGGAGCGGGCGGCGGAGCGGATAGACGAATTGCTCTCTAATGGGGAATTTGCCAGCCGGTTAGAAGTTGCCGAGGCTTTAAGCTATGAGCGCCGTCAGACGGCCCGGCAGCTTTGGGATATTGCCCGGGATTTAAGCGACGAGGGCAAGGAAATGGGTCTGCTTGCCTATCTGCGCTCGGAAGTCAATCAGGTAAAGGAGGGTTTTCCGGCAGAAGCTGAAAAATGCGCTCAGCTTTTAAGCGAGCCGGAGAGTCGGGATAAAATTATTCGGGAGTATGCCGAATTTATGGCGGTATATGGAGCGAACCGCGAGGTTATGCGCTTTAAGCATTATGATTTTGCGGAAACGCTTAAACAGCTGCACGATTTGACCCTGCCAAGGCTTGAATATGCCAGCAATATATCTGAAATTAAAATTCCTCCGCAATTTATAACGGAAGATGAAATAAATGCGGCCTTGAGCCTTGGCAGCAGTTTTTCTGACAGCAAGCGGCGGATATATAACTTTTTTAGGGAAAAGCACACCGCCAAGGAAAAGGCGGATTTTCTTAAAAATGAGTATGGTATAGGCGGCGGCAACAACGCATTTCCCGGCAGTTTTCGATCTGACGAATGGCACGACGGCAAAGGCGTAAAATATAGCAAACCGAATTGTTCTAACGTGCAGCTAAATTGGAATATGGTTGCCAAACGTATAGACAAAATGCTTGAGCAGGGCCGCTACGTCACGCCGGAGGAATTGGCGAAGTGGGCGGAACAGGCGGAAAATCGCCGGCAAAAACAGCAAGATAATTATGCAAAATATCTAAATATAAAACGGGAACGCCCAGCGGATATAGTGTTATATCAGGTGGGCGCTTTTTTTGAAGCTTATGGCGAGGACGCTAAGGCTTTGGCGCAGCAATTCAATCTAACGCTGACCTCACGGAATATTCATAACGCTGAACCAATACCGATGTGCGGTTTTCCGTCATATCTGTTGCAGCGTTATACCGTTGAACTGCAAGAGACGCAAAGCGTTACTGTGGCGGAAACAAACAAAGAGGTTTATACGCTGCCGGTTATATCTGAACAGCCGGAAAGAACGGCGGCTGAAAATGAACCAACAATCGGGGCAAGCTATGCCGAATACAAGCCGCAGATAGCGGAGCTTGTGGCCAAGGATACGGCATATATTAACGCCTGCCGCAATTCGGATAAAGATACCGCCTATCTGGAGGGGAGCGAAGCGATTAAACGAGCGGTTCTGGCCAGCGATAACGCCAATCTGCAAAAGCTGTATTGGGATACGCCCTCCTTTAGCGCCAGACTGCATAAGGAGATTTTGGCGGAAACCTACCCGATATTATCCCAGCAGGCCGAGCCGGAAATTGAGATTGTCGATATTGAGCCGGAAATTATTGAAGAAATATCAGTTGAAGAAATACCAGTGGCGGCAGTTGAAAACAAGCCGCAGTATGCGGTTGGGGACACGGTATATTTAGATAACAGTCCCTTTCGCATAGAAACAATAGATAAATACAATGTTCACCTGCTGGATTTAAGCTTTGTCTATCCCATAGGTCGAGTGGAAAATATCGCTAATTTTGAGCGGCTGCTGCGGCAGGACGAGAGGAATAAACCGCTATATAATATAGAAGAAACAGGTTCGAGCCAGCCGGAAACAACGGCGCAAACAGCCAAGGTCGAGCCGGAAACATTCGTGGCAGAGCCGGAAGATATTGTTATTGAAACGCCGGAGGTTGAAATAAACGAGCCGGAAGTTGAGGTTGTGGCGGCAGAAAACTACCGCATCACCGACGCTAATCTGGGCGCAGGCGGCCAAAAGGCTAAATATGCAATGAACACAGCGGCAATTCGCACCTTAAAACAAATTGAAGCGGAAAAGCGGCAAGCCACAACCGAGGAACAGGCGGTTTTGGCTAAATATGTGGGCTGGGGAGCGCTGCCGGAGGTTTTCGATAAAACCAAAGAAAACTGGCGGGCCGAATATCAAGAGCTGCAAAGCCTGCTAGAGCCGGAGGAATATGCGGCGGCAAGGGGCAGCGTGCTAAACGCCCACTACACCAGCCCCACGGTGATTAAAGCGATGTATGAGGGGTTGCGGCAAATGGGCTTTACAGGCGGCAAAATATTAGAGCCGTCCTGTGGCGTGGGCAATTTCTTCGGCCTGCTGCCGGAGGAAATGAGCCAAAGCCAACTTTACGGAGTGGAACTGGACAGTCTCACCGGCCGCATTGCCCGGCAGCTTTACCCCAAGGCCAATATCCAAATTAAAGGCTTTGAAGATACGAACTTCCAAAATAATAGCTTCGATATTGCCGTGGGCAACGTGCCTTTCGGCAACTATGGCGTATTCGATGCGGCATATAACAAGCTGGGCTTTTCTATTCATAACTATTTCTTCGCCAAGGCGCTGGATAAGCTGCGCCGGGGGGGCGTCTTGGCCTTTGTTACCAGCCGTTACACAATGGACAGTCGGGATAAGTCGGTGCGCCGCTATCTTGCGGAAAGGGCGGATTTGCTGGGGGCTATCAGACTGCCCAACAACGCCTTTAAGAGCAACGCCGGAACTGAGGTGGTGGCGGATATTATCTTCCTGCAAAAACGGGAACAGCTGCGAGATTTAAGCGAGGATATGCCGAACTGGGTAAACACGGAGGAAAATGCCGAGGGCTTCAAAATCAACGAATACTTTCTGGACAGGCCGGAGCAGGTTCTGGGGATTGCCACAGCGGAAAGTACGCAGTATGCCGGGCAGGATTATACCGTCGAGCCTATCCCCGGCGCAGATTTGGCGGCTTTGCTGCAAGGGGCTGTTGGCAATATCCACGGAGAATATCTGCCGGCAGCCCCCGATTTGGCTGTTGAACCGCTGCCGCAGGAAACCCCCGATATATCAGGCGTGAAGCTGGAGAACTACACTTTTGGCGTAATCAACGGGGATATATATTATTGTCTGGACGGCCAAAACGAAAAGCAAAATCTGGGGGCGCTGGCCAAACGCCGCTTAAAAGGCTTAATCGGGCTTCGGGACTGCACAAGGGAGCTTATCGCTCAGCAAATGGACGAAAGAACTTCCGATGAAGAAATACAAACGCAGCAGAAACGGCTTAATATCCTCTATAACCAATTTAACGCTGAATTTGGCCTAATCAACGATAGAGCCAACCGGCTGGCCTTTGCGCAGGACAGTTCCTATTACCTGCTCTGCGCTTTGGAGATTTTGGACGATAAAGGCAGGCTAAAGCGCAAAGCGGATATGTTCACCAAGCGCACTATTATGCCCCATAAAGCGCCGGAAAAAGCGGATACCGCCGTGGAGGCTTACGCTATCTCTATTGCGGAAAAGGCCGGAGTGGATTTGCCCTATATGGCCAAGCTTACCGGCAAGACGGAGGAGGAATTAACATCGGAATTGCAGGGTATTATCTTTTTCGACCCGATAAAGAGAGAGTGGCAGCCCGCCGACGAGTATCTTTCCGGCAATGTGCGGCGGAAATTAAAAATCGCTGAAGCGGCGGCGCTGGAAAATCCTGCCTATAATATCAATGTGGAAGCTCTGAAACAGGTGCAGCCACGGGATTTGGAAGCGCAGGAAATTGAGGTGCGGCTGGGGACGGCTTGGATACCTAAAGAATATTTTGAGCAATTTATGTGGGAGGTCTTGCAAACGCCGCCCCATCTCAGAAAAACCATAAAGCTGCTTTACAGCAAATATACCAACGAATGGCGCATTGATAATAAGAACGCCGTCCGTTTAGACGATGTAGCGGCCTACAACACCTACGGCACGGAGAGGGCCAACGGCTATAAAATTCTGGAGGACAGCCTGAACCTGCGAGACGCTCGGATTTACGATACCGTCGAAACCCCAAGCGGCGGCGAAAAGAGGGTTATTAACGCCAAGGAAACTACCCTCACCCAGCAGAAACAGCAGGCCCTCAAGGACGCTTTTAAGGATTGGATTTGGAGCGACCCGGAACGCCGGGAAAAGCTGGTTAAAAAATACAATGAGGAAATGAATTGTACTCGCCCCAGAGAATATGACGGCAGCCATATTAACTTTGTGGGAATGAGCCCGGAAATTACTTTGCGAGAACATCAGATAAACGCTATCGCCCGGGTACTTTACGGCGGCAATACTCTGCTGGCCCACGAGGTGGGGGC
>JAMPGS010000177.1 GCA_023663815.1 Clostridium sp. | reverse complement strand
CAGCGCAGGATAACCTGAGCGGCGCTTTTGCTGTATTTAGCCTCCAGCTTGCCGAAAAGCGGCTCTTCAAGCAGGGCTTTATCGCCATGCCCCAGCGGATACCAAGCCTGAATAACAATCCCTTGCGCCGCTAAAAAGGCTTTCAACTCTTTTTCCTGATAATAAGGGTGAATTTCGGTTTGCAGAATAGTCGGCTTGATCTCGCAGACGGCCAAAATCTCTTTAATCTGCGCCATATTAAAGTTGGAAAGGCCAATCGCTTTAACCTGGCCGGCCTTATAGGCCTGCTCCATAAGGCGATAACCGGCTAAGTAGTTCCCGGCAGGCTGGTGAATCAGCAACAAATCAATATAATCGGTCGCCAGCCGCTCCAGCGTTTTCTCAACCGCATCCGCCTGTTCGTAAAAGGCCGGCCAAATTTTGGTTTCCAGAAAAATCTCCTTGCGCTTTACGCCGGATTTTCGCATGGCGCGGCCTACTGCCTTTTCGTTCACATAAGCGTTGGCAGTGTCGATAAGCCGGCAGCCGTCTTGCAGGGCGGAGAGGCAGGCGGCCTCCGCCTCGTCCGGCGAGAGCATAAAAGTGCCGATACCGGCCAAGGGCATAGCTACGCCGTTGTTTAATTTAATTGTTTTATCCATAATAAATCACTCCTTAAAGTTATTAAAAAATCTTATAATAAGCATACCTTATTTTTCACAAAAAGAGAAGTCTCAAATAGTTCATCAGTTTCAACCTTGGGGTATAAATAGATGAACTATTTGAGACTTCTCATATATTTTGGTTTGGTTTATAATATAAACAAACGATAAATACTACAAAGTTAATATTGTTTTATTCCTGCTCCAATTTAGCGAGCAAAGCGTCGACATCGTCAAACACCGGCTGTTCGCCGATTTGCAGCTTGGCTTTGACTTCAGCCAATTCGTCTTTTAATTCTGCAAGATATTTTTTAGGATAAACCACAACCGGCATCAAATAAATGCCGCCGTTTCTTTCAGAAACCTCCAGTTTATCCCCCTCGGACAAGCCAAGTTTAATAATAATCTCACGGGGAATTGTAATCTGCGCCTTGGGGCGTAATTCTGCAAGCATATGTTAAGCCTCCTTGTTAGTTGGAAAGTCATAATTTCTTACTTTATTATATTATATCAATTTCGGCTGATTTATGCAAGAACAAAATAAGCAATCAAGCGGAAAATTAAAGAACTTACGAGCAATTAGGAGTTTCACGTTTACGAGGGCTTGGGGCACGGTTTTGGACTGGGCGCTGGCACGGTGGCCGAGGGCTGGCTGGACGATGCTGTGAGTTTCTGGGAGCGGCAATTTAATAAATAAAATTTAATATAAAGGAGATGTGCAAAAAATGAAAAAAAGCAAGTATTTAGCCTTATGTTTGATCATGGCGCTAGGCGCTTTGCTGCTGGCGGCCTGCGGAGCTGACAGCGCCAGCAATGCCGGGCAAACCGCACAGAACGAGGACGGACTGCGCAGTATTGCGACCACTGCCAGCGAACTGCCTTTGCCGCTGGGTATGGCTATCAATTCCGACGCTTTCACCGGCCAGGCTTATATTGAGCCGATGATTATGGCCGACGATACCTACAATTTTCCCCAGACCAATCATATCACCTTTGCGCCTGGGGCGCATAGCAGCTGGCACAGCCACGGCGGCATGGTGATTTTGGTAACCGGCGGCGTGGGCTATTATCAGGAGGAGGGGCAACCGGCTCAGATTATCCGCCGGGGCGATGTAATCGAGTGCGCCGAGGGTGTGCGCCACTGGCACGGCGCAGCGCCGGACAGTTGGTTCTCCCAGATTGTGATTTACAATTCGGCTTATGTGGAGGAAAATCCGCAGCCGGAAGAGCCGGTTGACGATACGTATTATAACAGTCTGGTCGGCGAGGAGTTTGCCGGGCGCACTGTAACCGCTGAGGATAACTTTATGTTTGCTAAGGCGGCGCAGGCAATGAACTCGGAAACTTTCAGCGGCCCGGCCTACGTTTCCAATATTATCGGGCCGGATAACGTGGCCGGTGCACCGGGACTACATTATGTGGTGTTTGACGAGGGCGTTATCAACAACTGGCATACCCACGAAGGCGGTCAAATTTTGATTGCCACCGACGGTATTGGTTATCACCAGATTGAGGGGCAGCCGGTAGAGGTTTTGTATCCCGGCGATGTGGCGCTCTGCCCGCCCGGCGTTAAGCATTGGCACGGCGGCAGCGCCGACAGTCAGTTTGCCCATATCGCCGTCAACACCAATCTCGAATTGACCGGGCTGGAATGGTTCGACCGTATCTCCGATGAGGAATATGCCGCCTTGCCCGGCGGCGTTGTCAGCACCGCTGCCGGTTTGGTGCAGGGCTATATCAGCAACGGTATTTATACTTATCAGGGTATTCCTTATGCGCAGGTAACCGAGCGTTTTGTGGCGGCCGGTCAGCCTGAGCCTTGGGTTGGTATCCGTCCGGCGGTAAATTACGGGCCGATTGCGCCGCAGGCCGGGGCTAACCTGCCGGAAACGGCGGAGGACTGCCTGAACCTGAACGTCTGGACGCCCGGCTTGGATAACGCCAAACGTCCGGTGATGGTTTGGCTGCATGGCGGCGGCTTTTCCACCGGCTCTTCGATAGAAAGCCCTGCTTATGACGGCGAAAATTTGAGTCGGCAGGGGGACGTGGTGGTGGTTTCCGTTAATCACCGGCTGAACGTGCTGGGGCATTTGGATTTATCCGCTTACGGCGATAAATACAAGGACTCCGCTAACGTGGGCATTTTGGATATTGTGAACGCACTGCAATGGATACAGGCTAATATCGAGCAGTTCGGCGGCGACCCGAATAACGTAACGCTGTTCGGTGAATCCGGCGGCGGCGCAAAGATTTTGGCTTTGATGACTACGCCGCAGGCCGAGGGCTTGTTCCATAAAGGGATTATCGAAAGCGGCGCAACCGAAACCATGGGCCCGAATTTTAACCCCCTGAACGCCAGCCGACGTGTGGCAGAGCTGACCTTGCAGGGGCTGGGCGCGACGGCGGAAACGGTGGAAATGCTGCAAACCGTACCCTATGCGGAACTGAACGCCACGGCGGATTTAGCCAGAACCCAAACCGGCGAGGAGCTGCAAATGCCGGCGGCCTTGGGCGGCGGTTACAGCATGGACTGGGAGCCGGTGGTGGACGGCAGCTTTTTGCCCTGCAACCCGGTAACGCCGGAGGGCTTTGCCGAAGCCGGACGGGATATTGCTCTGCTGATTGGCACTAACCTAAACGAATGGACGGTTTTCGGTGCGCAGATTGCCGACCCGGACGCGCCGCTGAGCGAGACGGAACTGGCGGAGCGTCTGCAAGCGGCCTACGGCGAACAAGCCGAAGCAGTGGCGGCGGCCTTTGCCACGGCTTATCCCAACGAATCTCCTGCGGCGGCGTTGTATATCGATACCTTAATCCGCCTGCCAATTCTGAAAACCATGGCGCATAAGGCCGACCAAGGCGGCGCGCCGGTTTACGCCTATATTTTCAGCTATGGCAGCTCTTATCATACGGCAGAAATTCCTTTTGTGTTTAATAATTTGGCCAGAATGGGCAATGACAACGAGGCGGCGCAAAAGCTGGCGGATACCATGAGTACGGCTTGGCTGAACTTCGCCAGAACCGGCGACCCCAACGGCGGCGATTTGCCTGACTGGGAGCAATATACCAGAGAGGGCGGTGCAACTATGATTTTCGATATTGAAACTTATCTGACGCATAATCACGATAAAGAGCTGATTGCGTTGTTAGCGCCGGATTATGAGTATTAAAACTCCTGCATAAAAAATCAACCTCGGTCGTTTGCTAGACGAAACGACTGAGGTTGACTTTTGCTTATAATCAAGGTTATCTTGGTAGTTGGAACGGCATAATTACTTGTCAAAGTAATCCGGGGCAGATAAAATCCCCAGTTCTTTATGGAAATATTTTAGTGTGGTATATTTATAATTTAAAGCCTTATATTTATTCGATTTTCGAGTTGCATATTTAACATAATTACGAACATAAGTAGTAAAACGTTTTATAATAATATGATAATTAGCGTCTAGCTCCGTATATTCAGCATCATTTATTCTAGCTTTATTGCCTATATAAACTGTATCATTTACAATGACAGCCTTAGAGTAATCAAGTCCTGTTGTGCGGCAAGTGGCTCTTGTTGAATTTTTGAATTTATAGCAATTATTATGTTTTAAATTCGTTCTAAATGGTATTGCAAATGTATTATTAGCCACCTTTACCAGCAATACCATATATGGACGATCTTCCTTATTCACAATTTCAGGATAAATATTAGAGTTGTATTTCTTGTAAAATTCTACTGATAAATAATTAAGTTTATATTTTTTGTTTTCCTTATTCATGTCTGCTTTCCTTAAAAAAACCCTTGCGCCGAAACGCAAGGGCAAAATCTTCTGCTGGGACTTCTTTATAAAGGTGTTACCCTCGCACCTA
>JAMPGS010000176.1 GCA_023663815.1 Clostridium sp. | reverse complement strand
AGCTGGCCGAGGAAATTGCCGACGCCAGACGCCAGGCCAAGGCTATTATCGATGAAGCCCAAAAAACCGCCGAGGAAAGCAAGGAGGAGATTTTGGCCCAGGCCAGAAACTCCGCAGACAGCATTTTGGCCAGGGCGGAGGTTGAAATTGCCAAGGAAAAGGCCGACGCTATTCTGGCTATCAAGGGCGAGGTTGCTGATATGGTGGTTTCCGTGGCCGGCCGTTTGCTGGCTGAGGATATGACCGATAAGCAGCATATGGCGCTGGTGGACAAATATATTGCAGAGGTGGCGGCAAAAAATGATTAAGGCCGGTTTGACAAAACGCTATGCTAAGGCTTTGCTGGAGCTGGCGCAGGCCAAACAGCAGGAGGCCGCCTTTGGCCGTGCGCTGCAGGATTTTGTGGAGCTTTTGCAGCAAAATAAGGAGCTTAAACAGCTGATTTGCGGCAAAAATATGTCGGTTTCCGTTAAAAAGCAGCTTATTGAAAAGCTGGTGGGAGAGGACATACCGCTGGAGGTTAAACACTTCATCTTTGTGATTTTGGATAAGGGCCGGGAAGCCAGCCTGCCGGAATTTGCAACGGCTTATCAGGAGATTTACGATGAGGTGGTCGGGGTGCGCCAGGTTTTGGTGCATACGGCGGTGCCGCTGGCGGAAAAGGAGCAAATCGCTTTGCAAGCAGCTTTGGCAGCCAAGCTTAATTCTGAAGTTCGCCTGAAGACGGCGGTTGATAAGGAGCTTATCGGCGGCCTGAAGGTGCAAATTGACGATACTGTGTATGACGCCAGCCTTTGCCAGCAGCTGCGTTCCCTGAAAGCGGCTTTGGCAGTTGAGGAATAAACAGGCGTTTAACTGATAAGGGCCGGCTTTCCTTGGGGGCGGCGGGCCTGAAACAGATTTTGGAACTTTTGAACTTAGAGGGGTGAAAATTTTGAGCATCAGACCAGAAGAAATCAGCTCCATTCTGAAGCAGCAGATAGAAAATTATCAAGCTGACGTTGATGTTTCGCAGGTGGGCACGGTTATCACCGTAGGCGACGGCATTTGCCGCATCTACGGATTGAACAATGCCATGGCCGGCGAGCTGCTGGAGTTTGAAAACGGCGTGATGGGTCTGGCGATGAACCTGGAGGAGGACAACATTGGCTGCGTTATTTTGGGCCAGTTCACCGATATCCATGAGGGCGACCAAGTTAAGCGCACCGGCCGCATTATGGAGGTTCCGGTGGGCGAGGCTTTGATTGGCCGGGTTGTGGATCCGTTGGGCAATCCTTTGGACGGCAAAGGGCCGATTGAAACCAGCAAATTCCGTCCGGTGGAATCAAAGGCGCCGGGTGTTATCTCCCGTAAATCCGTGTTTGAGCCTATGCAGACGGGCTTGAAGTCCATCGACTCCATGGTGCCGATTGGCCGGGGTCAGCGCGAGTTGATCATTGGCGACCGCCAAACCGGCAAAACCGCCATCGCCGTGGACGCTATTCTGAACCAGAAGGGACAGAATATGATCTGCATTTATGTTGCCATCGGCCAGAAGGCCTCCACCGTGGCTTCCGTGGTGAAGCGGCTGGAGGAGGGCGGCGCTATGGAATATTCCATTGTGGTTTGCGCTGCGGCCTCTGAGCCGGCGCCGTTGCTTTATATTGCTCCCTATGCCGGTGCGGCCATGGGCGAGGAATTTATGTTCAACGGTAAGCATGTTTTGATTGTTTATGATGATTTAACCAAGCAGGCTATGGCTTATCGCGAGCTTTCCCTGCTGTTGCGCCGCCCGCCGGGGCGCGAGGCTTATCCGGGCGATGTATTCTATCTGCATTCCCGCTTGTTAGAGCGCGCAGCCAAGCTTTCCGATGATTTGGGCGGCGGTTCCATGACTGCCTTGCCGATTATCGAAACCCAGGCTGGCGATATCGGCGCCTATATTCCTACCAACGTTATTTCCATCACGGACGGCCAGATCTTCCTGGAGACCGACGCTTTCTTCAGCGGCTTTAGGCCGGCTATCAGCGTTGGTTTGTCCGTATCCCGCGTTGGCGGTTCTGCTCAGATTAAGGCCATGAAACAGGTGGCCGGCACTCTACGCGGCGACTTGGCTCAATACCGGGAGTTGGCGGCGTTCTCTCAGTTTGGTTCTGATATGGACAAGGCCACCAGGGATACACTGGCCCATGGCGAGCGCATGATGGAGCTTTTGAAGCAGGATCAGTACTCTCCGCTGAAGGTTGAAGAGCAGGTTGCCGTGCTTTATGTTGGCGTTAACGGCCTGTTGAAGGATATTGAGGTTAAGGACGTTACACGTTTTGCGGACGGATTTGTGGATTATCTACGTTCTCAGCGCAGCGACGTGTTGGCGGATATTGCCACCAAGCAGAAATTGGACGATGCCAACCAGGCTATGATCGAGCAGGCCTTGGCTGAATATAAGAAGATTTTTGCCTAAGAGGGCAGCCTCTCTATTTGATTTCGATTACAGCGTAAAGGTGGTGAGATTGCTTTGGCTAATATGCGAGACATCAGACGCCGCATTAAGAGCGTTGTCAGCACGCAGAAGATTACGAAGGCCATGAAAATGGTTTCCGCAGCCAAACTGCGCAAAACCCAGTCTACTCTGCTGGCCATACGCCCTTATTCCGACAAAATCCAGGAGGTTATGAACCACCTGCTGGACGGCGGCGATGATTATGATACTCCGTTTTTGCAGCCTCGCGAAGAGGTGAAAAATATTTTGTATATTGTGATTGCCGGCGACCGAGGACTTTGCGGCGGCTACAATATCAACCTGCTGCGTTTTGCGGAACGGCAGCTCCAGGAGGTGCCGGAGGACAAACGGGGCGAGATGCTGCTGATTGGCAGCAAGACCTCGGAACATTTCCGCACCAGGCCGCAGTATAATGTGATGGACGTTTTCACCAACATTGGCGATACGCCCAATGTCAGCCAAGGTAAGGCGCTGAGTGATTATGTAATCAAAAAATACCTTGATGGTGAGGTTGACGAGGTTCATGTGGTGTATTCCAAGTTTATTTCCGTGCTGACCCAGGTGCCGGATTGCCAGCAGGTGCTGCCGATTCCGGCCAAGGCGCAAGGCCAAGAGCCGGCGGAGCAAACGGGAATGCAGGCTGAAACCGATTATATTTTTGAGCCGGGCGGCAAGGAGATTTTGGACGTTATTCTGCCAAAATATGTGGATTCTTCTATCTACCGTCTGCTTTTGGAAGCCAAAGCCGGCGAGCATGGCGCTCGTATGACGGCTATGGATTCGGCGACCGACAACGCCTCCGAACTGATTGATAAGCTGACTTTGTCCTTGAACAGGGCTCGTCAGGCCCAGATTACGACGGAAATTACCGAGATTGTCGGCGGTGCTGCTGCGCTTGAATAAGCCGGCGGCACGATATATGAAAAGAACCCTGCTTTTAAGGAGGTTGAATTATGGCAGAGGGAAAAATTAGAGAAATTATCGGCGCTATTGTCGATATCGAGTTCCCCTCGGACGGCTTGCCGGCTATTTATAACGCCATCAAGATTGATGAAGACGAAATTCATCTGACCTTGGAGGTTATGCAGCATTTGGGCAATGATTTTGTCCGTTGCGTGGCGCTTTCATCTACAGATGGTTTGCGCCGGGGCATGACGGCTGTGGACACGGGGGCGCCGGTTAGCGTGCCTGTGGGCAAGGAAACGCTGGGCAGAATGTTCAACGTTATTGGTGAGCCGATTGACGGCAAGCCGCAGTGTGATTACAAGCAAACCTCTCCTATCCATAAGGAGGCTCCGCCCTTTGCGGAACTGAGCCCTTCCACGGAGATTTTGGAAACCGGCATTAAGGTTGTGGACTTTTTGGTGCCCTATACCAAAGGCGGCAAGGTTGGTTTGTTTGGCGGCGCCGGCGTTGGCAAAACCGTTTTGATTCAGGAATTGATCAGCAACATCGCCCAGGAGCATGGCGGTTATTCCGTTTTTGCCGGCGTGGGCGAGCGTTCTCGCGAGGGCAACGATCTTTACGGCGAGATGAGCGAATCCGGCGTTATCAGCAAAACGGCGCTGGTTTTTGGCCAGATGAACGAACCCCCGGGGGCCCGCTTGCGGGTGGCTTTGACGGGGCTTACTATGGCGGAGCATTTCCGGGACGAGGATCATCAGGACGTTTTGCTGTTTATTGACAACATCTTCCGTTTTACTCAGGCAGGCTCTGAGGTATCCGCTTTGTTGGGCCGTATGCCTTCCGCCGTGGGTTATCAGCCCACCCTGGCCACTGAGATGGGCCAGTTGCAGGAAC
The DNA here is from genome assembly GCA_023663815.1 of Clostridium sp. Classification (GTDB taxonomy): domain Bacteria; phylum Bacillota; class Clostridia; order Lachnospirales; family Lachnospiraceae; genus Suilimivivens. The sequence goes on along the minus strand of JAMPGS010000176.1, from coordinate 247 downwards.
GGATTACTTCCACCAAGAACGGCTCCATTACTTCCGTTCAGGCTATTTATGTTCCTGCCGACGACTTGACCGACCCGGCTCCGGCGACCACTTTTAACCATTTGGACGCCAGAACCGTTTTGAACCGCGCCATTTCTGAGATGGGTATTTATCCGGCCGTTGACCCGCTGGATTCTTCTTCCCGTTCCTTGGATCCCAAGATTGTGGGCCAGGAGCATTATCAGGTGGCCCGCGATGTGCAGCGCAT
>JAMPGS010000175.1 GCA_023663815.1 Clostridium sp. | reverse complement strand
AGAAAAAAAGCAGAAAGAGAAAGTATAAAAAGAAAATATAGAAAGAAAGCAGAAAGAGAAAGTATAAAAAGAAAATATAGAAAGAAAGCGGAAAGAGAAAGTATTAGGAAGAAAGTACAGAAAGAATAAGGAGAAAGTATGGAAAGGGTTGGGAAAATGGATTTACAGAATGAAAAATGCGTTATGGTGATTGACGAAAGCCTTCCCCTTGGAATTATTGCAAACACGGCGGCTATCATGGGGATTACTCTTGGAAAGCAAATGCCGGAGGTGGTAGGCGCGGACGTATACGACAGTACAGGCAGCAGACATTTGGGAATTATAGAATTTCCGGTTCCTATTTTAAAGGGAAACAGAGAGATAATTAAGGCTATCCGCGAAAGGCTGCATGAACCGGAGTTTGCAGATTTGACGGCGGTGGATTTTTCCGATTTGGCGCAGAGCTGTAAGACCTATGATGAATTTACGGAAAAAATGAAAGAAACTGTTGAGAGAGAGTTAAATTATTTTGGAATCGCTGTCTGCGGCGCAAAAAAGAAGGTCAATAAATTAACCGGGAGTATGGCGCTGCTGCGGTAATTCCCGCGGGCGGCGCAAAGCGGCTGTTTGCAAATATTTGTTTATGGAATTGGCAAAACTTTATGGAAGGATGCGCCGATATAGATAATAGTAGTATGTGAGATATGCATTGGAGGAAAATCTGAAAGATAGAGGTGAAAAATGAAAAGGATAGGAGCATGGGGATTTATGATTTTTACGGCGGTTCTGCTCTGCTCCTGCGGTGAAAAACAGGAGCCGGTTAATATGAGTATGACCGAGGAGGACGGACACGTGGTTATTATCTGGGAGGACAGGCGCAATGCGCCTTTTTGTGTGGTTTCCAAAAACGACTGCGGGACGCTCATCGGTTATATTGACGGGGATACAGGCGATAGGGTATGCGAGTATAAGGATTATCCACTGAGCGGGTGGGTTGCCAATTACCTTACGGTGGACGGCGGCGCGATGTTGTATAAGGAAAATAGCGTTACGGAGATTCCCGACGGGCTGGAATCAGAGTATGAATGGAATAAATAAAAAAGCAAAGGGGCGAATGGCAATGCACAGTAAAGCGCAGGAAGAGAGGCTCGATTATCTGCTCCATGAATTCAAGGAGGATTCCGGCCGTTACAGAGAGCTGGAAGCGGGGGAGGATTACGGGGATAAGCGGATGGCCCTGCGTTCTCTTATGAATATCCGTATGCCGGGATATATGAAAGAAGACGTGGTAAGGATACAGAATGAATTTTTAGCTGAGGAGGCAAAGGAAAAGGGGATTGTTACTTTGGAAGATATTCCTTCCATAAAAGAAGCATACGGAAACGAGAGCCCTTATGGGGAGAAAATTTCCATATGGCAGGGGGATATCACAAGGCTTTCTGTGGACGCTATTGTAAACGCGGCTAATTCGCAGATGCTGGGCTGCTTTGTTCCCTGCCACCGATGTATAGACAATGCCATTCACAGCTCTGCGGGCATCCAGCTTAGGGAGGAGTGCAGCCATTATATGAGCCGCAGGAGAATGCAGTACGGCAAAGGCTATGAGGAGCCCACCGGGCAGGCGGTGCTGACAAAAGGGTACGCTCTTCCGGCAAAGCACGTTATCCACACAGTGGGGCCGATTGTGGGATACCGGCTTACCGACAAACTGAGGAAGGATTTGGAAAACTGTTACCGGAACGTCCTTCTATGTTGTGCGGAAAATCAAATACGAACTGTTGCTTTCTGCTGTATCAGCACCGGCGAATTCCATTTTCCAAACGATGAGGCGGCAAAGATTGCGGTGAAAACCGTGGCGCGGATGCTGGCGGAGCATGGGCGGGAGTTTGACCGCGTTATTTTTAACGTGTTTAAGGATGAGGACAAGGAGATTTATGAGCGGGAACTGCGGAAGCTGTGAAAATTGTAAATTGTTGTTTATAGGATTTGTAAGTTGTTGTCTGTAAGAGTTACAGATTGTTGCCTGTGAGAGGTGCAGATTGCGTTTGCAAGATAAAATTTGCTCCAAAAATAGATTCGTGTTATGATAAAAATAATTCAATCTGAAAGGAGCGCTGACTTATGGGAAAGAAAGCAAGCGACAACGTCCGTTATTTTTCTAATCCCTCCGGTCCGGTTATCGGCACGGTTGACCGAGAGGTGATTGAAAAGGACGGACTGTATTTTAAGGATATCGACGGGAGCGGCGAGGTATCCAAGGTAAACGACTGGCGGCTTCCGGCCAAGGAGAGGGCGGAGGCTTATGCACAGCTTTTAACCTCCGATGAAAAAATCGGACAGCTCTTTACCGCCGACTGGCGCATGGGGCCGAAGTATCCCAGCGCGAACCTTAAGGCTTCCGGCCACGTTCCGGTGGGGGATGAAACTGGGCTGGTTGACGAAGCGCCGGTGGAAGCGGCGAAAAATATTTTCGGAAGCTTGCGCCTGCCGGGCACAAGCGAGCTGATTAAAAAGAATTTTTCGCGTCATTTGATTTTGAGGGAAAATCCCACGCCGAGGGATTTAGCGGATTACTTGAATCAATTGCAGTATTTGGCGGAGGACTGCGAGCATTTTGTTCCGGTTCAGGTGATGAGCAACAGCCGGAACGAAAACGGGGAGGCGGTCTTTGGCATGAACGATGCTTCCGGCGTGTTTGCAACCTATCCGGGAACCCTTGGGATTGCGGCGGCCGTGAAGGGAACCGGCGATTTAGGCATTATTGACGCCTTTGCGGAGACGGTGCGACGTCAGTGGAATGTCTGCGGGTTGAAAAAAGGCTACATGTACATGGCCGACGTGGTAACAGACCCCCGTTGGCAGCGGACTTTTGGAACCTTTGGGGAGGATCCAGAGCTGATTTCAGAGATTATGGAGCGGTTGATTCCGGGAATTCAGGGCAGCGAGGAAGGGATTACGCCGGAGGGCGTTGCCATGACCGTAAAGCATTTTCCGGGAGGCGGAGCCCGCGAGAACGGCTTTGACCCCCACTATGCAACCGGCCAGTGGAATGTGTACGCCACGCCCGGCAGTCTCCAGAAATATCATGTTCCCACCTTTAAGGCCGCCGTTAAATATCATGCGTCCTCTATTATGCCCTATTATTCCAAGCCCTCTGCGGACAGGAGCGGGACGCAGTCGGATTATAAGGGAGAGCCGGTGGAGCTTCGTCCTTATGGCTTTGCCTATAACAAGATTTTTATCGATGAGATGCTTCGGAATCAGATGGGCTTTGACGGATATATTAATTCTGACAGCGGCATTACCCAAAATATGGCGTGGGGCGTGGAGATGCTGGATATCCCTGAGCGGGTGGGCTTTGCAATTACCCAAAGCGGCGTGGACTTAATCAGCGGTTCCTTTGACGACGCGGCGGCTCGCGAAGCATATGCCCGTTCTGCCAATGATTATTATGATACCCACTCTATTCCTGAGGGCTTTGCCAAGGAAGATATTGTGCTGACGGATGAAAGCCTTAACCGGGCGGTAAGCCGTACTTTGACGGAGCTGTTTTTACTTGGAATGTTTGAAAATCCCTATGCAGACCCTGAAAAGGCGGAAAAAGTTGTTGCGGAAAAAGCTCCATGGGAGGCGGCCGAAAAAGTACACCGCCAGAGCGTGGTGCTATTGAAAAATACAGGCGTTCTTCCCTTAAAGGATGGAATAAAGGTGTATGCCGAAGCCTTTGGAAAAACGGAAGAAGGCGGGAAGGCAAATACCAAGGCTTTAAGAGAATTGCTGGGCAATGTGACTTTGGTGGACGACCCTGCCGAGGCGGAAGCCGCCCTTTTGTTCCTAAGCCCTAGCAGCGGAAATTATTTTAACGCAACGCCCGGATTTTTGGAGCTGGATATCTGCGAGGATAAAATTGTCTGCAACGTTGACGAGACGGGAAAGCCCACGGAGGAGACACACGCCGAGACCACCTTGTTTGGGGCAAAGCGGATTCCCGCTATTGCGGAGGCTGTCCATAAAAATGGCGGCAAGGTTGTGATAAACGTGAACTTCCCTCTGGCGTGGATAGTGGGGAATGTGGAGCCCTGCGCCGACGCATTAACCGCCGGGTTTGACACTTTCCCGGAAGCGGTTCTCGACGTGCTGTTCGGGCGGTTTGCGCCTGTGGGCAGGCTTCCATTTACGCTTCCAAAGGGCGACGGCGTGCTGGCGGTTGACAAAAACGGCGTTTGCGTCAGTCCGAATGATGTTCCCGGATTTGACAAAGACCAGTATATGCCGGATTCCATGAAGGACGAAAACGGAAAAGCCTACGCATATCGGGATGCGGCCGGAAATTATTATGAATATGGGTTTGGGCTGAGTTTTAAATAAGATTTTTTGTAGAAATAGCTTCGGCAGGCGCGGACGGGAATGGTTTTGCGCCTGCCGGGTTTTTGTTTGGGAACACGGTTTTTGAATGAGTGAAAAATTTATGAACATATCCAATTATTCACTATTTTATCAAGGTAGCTGCTGTCAAGGAGACACTTAAACTGCTTATCGGTAATAGGGAGTATCCTAAAGTTTGTGTAAACCTCCAAACTGATGTAAGATAAAATTAC
>JAMPGS010000174.1 GCA_023663815.1 Clostridium sp. | reverse complement strand
ATCAGCCTGAGCTGCTATCTAATCTTCGCCCTGTTTTATATCGCCGCCTATTTGATAACCTCTCGGATTTATTACCGAACAGTCGTTGGCTAAATTTTCCGGCAAAGCGCAAGTTTTTCCGAATCAAAGTTGTATTTATAGTGAAAGCCGGATAAAAAGATAGTGTTTTTAAGATAGTGTTTTTATAGTGATAATTTTTAGTTGTGATTTGGAGGTGTGTTGCTATGAAAAAAATTTGGCGTTTGTTAAAGGTTATGCTAAGCCTCTGCTGCTGCCTGGGCTTTTTGCTGGCCGCCAGCCTAACCTGGCAGGGCTGGCAGCTATATCGCCAGGCGGTGGAGGCCCGCCCCCTGGAGCAGGTTTTGGCGGAGATGCGCTCGGCGGAAAACTACACCGCCCTGGCGGATTTGCCCCGGTTCTATCTGAACGCCGTGGTGGCCGTGGAGGACCAACGTTTTTATAAACACGGCGGCATAGACGTTATTTCCATCGGCCGGGCCGTGGCCAAGGATTTGCAGGCGGGCGCTTTGGTGGAAGGGGGCAGTACCATAACCCAGCAGCTGGCCAAAAATTTGTATTTCACCCAGGAAAAAAAGTTTGAGCGCAAAATTGCGGAGGTCTTTGTGGCCTGGGATTTGGAGCAGCTTTGCAGCAAGGACGAAATTTTGGAGCTCTACGTTAACGATATTTACTTCGGCGCCGGCTATTACAATATTCACGACGCCGCCTGGGGTTATTTCGGCAAGGCCCCGGCAGAGCTGAGCCAGGCGGAAAGCGCCCTGCTGGCCGGCCTGCCCAACGCTCCCAGCGCCTATAACCCCAAAACCAATCCGGAGCTGGCCGTGCAAAGGCAGCGGCAGGTTTTGCGGCGTATGGGGGGCTGCTATATGCTCACCACAGAAGAAGCCGGCGGCCTGGTTTTTATCGCCCAGGCCCTGACGCCTGAAGCCTAAGGAGTTCTTACCCGTTATCTACCATTATAAATATAATATAAGCGGAGGCTACATTGACAACCTCCGCTTTTTGTATGCGCTTACACAAGAGCCGGCATTTACATATCGGCGCTGACGTTGCCGTTTTCGGCCATATTATCCAGGCCGTTGCGGACGGCGTTCATAGCATTGCCAGCCGCACCGCTGATGTTGCCGGCGTTGGTGGTGGTTCTGGTGCCGCCGTTGCTGCGGGCGCTGTTGTTGGTGGCGCCGCCGTAAGCATTGCCGCCGGAGGCATTGCCATAACCCTGGCCGCCATAGTTATCCAACCCATAGCCGGAATTTAAGCCGGCGCCCTGGTTGGTGTAGCCGGTGGGAGTGCCTGTGGCGCCGGCGCCTGTGCCGCCGCTTTTGGTGTTGCTGCAACCGGCCATTGCCGCCAAAAGCAGGGCGGCGGCGGCCAAGCAGGCCAATCTTTTCATTTTAAGCTTCATCATCAAAAATTCCTCCAATAACTAAAAATTTTGTAAATGTGTTGCTGCGTTTTTAGTATGAGAAATTAATGAAAAACTATTAGCTGAATTTTCTGCCAATTTTTTAGCTATCGACGAGAACCCCTAGGGCAAGGGAAAAAGCTTGCTTTAGGCAGAAAATTATGCTATAATGTAAAACAAGAAGCCCGGAGGTTATCTCCAAGCTTCCCAGAGAGCGCTGATTTGCACTCTTGCATAAACGAGCTGAAAACTTAAACAGGCGCTTAGTCCTCGATGATTCACGCAACTTTTGTTGAAGTGAGGAGAGGCCTGGGGCCCTCCGTCGCTTACTACATAAAGCGGGGAGGTGATGCTTGTGACTTTTTTAGAAATCTCGGCCTTGATTATGCTGCTTTTAGCAGTTGCCGATTTTGCTATAAAGTACGGCAAAAAGAAATAGCCGCCCAGTTTGTCGAAGACTTGCGGCTAATCTTTTAGTCAAAATTTTCGAGGACTGACCCGGTTTAAGGGATCAGCTCTTTATGTCTTTATTATATACTATTTCCCAGGCTCTGTCAACCGTTTTCCCGCTAAAAAAGGCAAAAAGAACGCCCGAAGGGCCGGCCCGGAACAACCCCTGCGCCTCACGCCTGTTGCGGCAGTTTTCCACTAACCGCCGCTTGGGCAAAACAAATGCCCTCGCCAGGCGGACAAGCTGAACTTCCGGTGAAAAAAATGTGAAAAAAATTTAAAAATTTAACTGAATTTAAACACAAAACCCCTTTACGTATGACAAAAGATGTGGTATAATCAGCTAAGATAAACTCTGTGTAAACTGCTATTTTGCTATCCGGCTTTGGCCAAAACACAGGGTTGGGGCTGCAAAACCCCCCAAAAAGGAGGTTATAATCAGCGTTCCTTATGTGCTGAAAGGCGCTTTGCTTGGGCCTTTGCAGGCGGCGGCCGCTTTAAACAGGGGCAAGCTGGCCGGGCCAAAAAAAGGGCGGGCGGCTGCGCAAAACAGCATTACATATAGGAAAGCGTTTGGCAAAACCAGGCGTTGTGCGCCAAAAGTCGGCTGAAGCTTGCAGCCGGTGAAATTTAGTTTGGCCGATGAACGTTCATTCAGCCGCTGCGCACAGCGTTAGCAAAAAAAGCTTAATTCAAAGCCTTTGGGCGGGCCGGCAAACGGGATTACCTAAATAAACAGCTATTATTTTTCTTTCCGGCAGGCGGCGTTGCCTATAAAAATTGAATATTTGCTCCTTTTTTGCCGTCAAACGCAAAGTAAGAAAAAAAGGAGGAACAAAACATGAAAGACAAAAAATTAGTCAGAATCATTGGCATCGTGCTTTTTGTCGCTCTGATTGCCTGGACTGTTTCCACAATCATGGGCCAACCGGCAGCTCCCAGTGCTGACGCTTTGGGCGGCGCCGATTCTGAAGCCTACAAAACCGCAAAAGCGGCTTATGACGCCGAGATTCTGCAGGGTCAGGCTTATCTGACCTTGGGCGTGCTGGTTGTTATCGCTTACTTCTTCATCACTGAAGCGTTCCCGATCGCCATCAGCGCTATGGTTATCCCCTGTTACTACTCCGCCTTTGGTTTTATGCCCTTCAAAACGGCATTCGGCGGCTTGGTGGATAGCTCCGTAATCCTGTTCGCTGGTATGTTCCTGGTAGGCGGCGCTATGTTCCAAACCGGTTTGGCGCAGAAGATTGGTATTTCCTGCGTTAAAGCGGCCGGCGGCTCCGAAACCAAGCTGGTTCTGTTCATTATGATCATCACCGGCATTTTGTCCGCTTTCTTGTCCAACACCGGTACTGTTGCCTGCTTGCTGCCCGTTTGCTTGGGCATTGCGGATTCTCAGGGTATGAACCGCGCCAAGCTGTTGATGCCTTTGGCAATGATGGCTTCTTCCGGCGGTATGATTACCATGGCTGGTACTCCCCCGAATATGTCTGCTGCGGCAACCTTGGCCAACAACGGCATCGACATTGGCTTCTTTGATTTTGCTTGGGCCGGTATCCCGATCGCCATTCTGTCCATCATCTACATGATGTTCGTTGGCAACCGTCTGATCCCGGATCGTCATTCCGACGTTGAAGCTGCTGACGAAGAAGCCGGCAAAGTATACGACACCAAGAAACAGATCATCTCCGGCGTTGTGTTGATTGCAGTGGTTATCGTTATGGCCACCGGCGTTATCACCCTGGAGACCGCAGCTGTTATCGGCGGTTTGCTTTGCGTATTCACCGGCTGCTTGACTGAGAAAGAAGCTTATCAGTCCATCGACTGGACCACGATCTTCCTGTTTGCCGGCGCTTTGGGCTTGGCGAACGCTATGAAGACCACCGGCGCTGGCGCTTTGTTGGCCGACAAAGTTATCGGCCTGCTGGGCGGCGCTCCGAACCCCTACGTTCTGATGATCGTTCTGTTCCTGTTGGCTGGCGGCCTGACTCAGTTTATGTCCAACACCGCTGCTGCGGCTCTGCTCTGCCCCATCGGCTTGTCTATCGCCCAGGGCTTGGGCGCCGACCCCTCCGGCGTTGTTTTGGCAATCGGCTTCTCCTGCTCCGCTGCATACTGCACACCTGTTGCAACCCCGCCGAACACCATGGTATACGGCCCCGGCGGCCTCACCTTTATGGACTATGTAAAGGTTGGTGTTCCGCTGTTCTTGCTGGTAGGCGTAGCTTGCGTAGCTATTATCCCGATTATCTGGCCTTTCTTCCCGTGATAACACGGTAAACCAAAGCTGGCGTTCCCCTGTTTTATGCTCCATTATAGCGCTGGCTTGCTTATAAGCAAAACCGGCTGCGGCTATTTCTGGCTGCGGCCGGTTTTGTGCGTAAACACTTAGCGATTACAGGCAGCGACACAAAGTTAGCCCCCAACCCGCAGGCTGAGTGGGCTAAAATCCGGGGTATTGCTCTTGATAACAGCCAAACGCTGTGCTATAATAACCTTGTCAAAATCAAATGCGTTCACTTTAATCACAGCAAAAACCCTCGGAGGACCAATCCGGGGGTTTTTGTTCCGTTTTAAGGCACGGATTAAGCCATAACTAAGGCTGGCCGTTTCCTATCTTAGCTTGTCCAATCATTTGCAGATATAATGGGTAATCATACCTGCCATAACACCGGTCAATATGTCAAAAAATACGCTTCACAATTAGCCACCCCCTTTCTGCCGCAGATATAGGGAAATGGCCTATCAAGTATAGTATACCTGCCAAAAAATTTTCAGCTTAAATAGTAGACATTTTGCTTAAATTGGTGTAAAATATATTTATCAACCCAAATAGGGCAGGAAATGTGGCAATGCCCACAAAAAATTTCTTATGCAAAACAGAAGGTAAAAACCGTGATTAAAGATTATGTTGCTCCTGCTGCTGCCCTGCGCAAACTAAAAACCGCCCACAACCGGCGGCAAAACGTTTATATCTACGGCGCCAGCGGCTATGGCAAAACGGAGCTTGTTCAGCAATTTTTGGCCAACC
>JAMPGS010000173.1 GCA_023663815.1 Clostridium sp. | reverse complement strand
CAGAACTACCCCCGCTGCTCCGATGTTTACCAAACTGGTAAGCAGCTCGTTGTGCGCGTTGGTTAATCTATCGTTTCCAAAACTGCTTCGCAGCTCCTGCGCCACCTCCGGCAAGGAATAAGCATACACGGAAAAGCAGTCCGGCCCCACTCCAAACAGCTTTTGCACAGGCGTCATTTTCCTATACATTTCAAATCCAGCCTGCAGAGCCGCTCCCCTGCCGTTTCCCCAATCTTTATCAAAAAGAAATAAGCTGTCCTGCGCAAAAAAACTGCTTTGAGTAAAAAAACTATTTTGAGTGGGAAAACTGCCTTGAGCGAGAAAACTATCTTGAGTAAGAAAGTTATCTTGAGCAAGAGATAAATCCCCTGCCCTCGTGTAAAAAAGGGATAGGGCCAGCCACAAAAAAACACCCGCCGCCAAAATGCCCGCCATCAGCCTGTGAACTACTTTTTCCACAAATTTCCCCGTTTCTTTTTGTCTAAATTTCTTTGTATTCAAAAGCAAAAAGCAAACTAACGCCGCAAGCCCCACAAACAATGTGAAATTTGAATCCGTCAAAGTCCCGCACAAATTATCGGTGTCATAGTTAAAACGCCCCGGCTGCCAAAGCCGCAGCACCCGCACCAATTGAGCCGACATGCCCCACAAAAAAACAAGCAAAAAATAATCCTGCAGCCACTCCCTTTTTTTTACCGCTATCCACAATAATATGTAAAACAAAGCCCCAAAGAACAAGAAAATGCTGCTGCTCCCCTGACAAAAACCGGCCGTGAAAGCAATAATTACATAGATTCCGGCCAGCAGCCTTTTCCATTTTAGCTGAAACTTAGCGCTTTCCTCGCTGCTATCATGCATCGACTGCAGGCTGCAGGCGCAGGCATCTCCGTTTACCCCATCGCCTGCATACAAAAACAGGCATACTCCAACCGGAGCCACCGCCGACAAGTATCCGCAAAACCAATTGATATTTCCCAAGGTGGAAATAAACGCAGGCTGCCTGATTTCAAGAGGAATCAAATAAACGGAAAATCTATCCAAAATCCCCAGCAAAAACACCGCGCCGGAAGCGGCCATACTCACATACCAAACATAGGCCTTTCCGTCCCAAAACCGGGAAATAAAAAAATATAAGCTGCATAAGACCAGCAATGCCGCCAGCCCAATATGCCATCCCTCCGTTCCCCACAGAGCCTCTTTTTTGTAATCCGACAAGACATAGGAGACAAACAGCTCCGTCGCGTACAAAATTACAAACATATCCGTAATTGACAGCTTTTCCCAACGAATTAAATAGGGTTCCCGCCGCTTGACACGCCGCCGCAAAATCTGAATACAGCAGAAGCCGCCAATGACTCCCAAAATCCCCGCCGCCGCCAGCGAACAGTATATAAAAAACCGATACTTAGCCTCCCCAATATTCACATACCCCTGCTTCATATAAAAAGGGTACACGCCGAACATCAACAGCAAATACGCCGTGGCGAACAAATTTCCCCACGCCCGTCCCGCTTTTTCTTTATCGAAAAAATTTCCATAAAATACTTTTTTATGAAATACGTTTCCTTGAAATAGATTCCTGTGAAATGTATTTTCCGTCCGCTTTGCCAATTACAGTACACCTCTGCCGAAACTGATTTGCTCTCGCCTTTACAGTATATCAGCTAATGTCCGCTCCCGTAAATACCCTGCAGGCAACTTGTTATTTTTGAAAAAATCAATTGCTCTCCGCTGACTTGACAGCTACTTCCTCTGCAAATTCTCAAAAAGTTAATTGCTCTCCGCCGTCTCCGCACCCGCTCCCCGCTCCTTCTCCCACAAATATTTGCAGGTTTCGCAGATAATCACCAGCGACAGCGGCCCTTTAATGATTCCCCACACACCGAACAGATGGATTCCCGCAAACACCGCAAACAAAATCCCCACTGGCCATACTCCGATTTTTTCTCCTATCAGCTTAGGCTCCAAAAATTCCCGAATAAGCGCGCACACCGCATAAAGGCATACGCACAAAACAGCCTGCAGATAACTGCCGTTAATGAGCCGGGAAATTGCCAGCGGAATCAGCATAATTCCTGTCCCAATAAAGGGCAGCATATCCATCACTCCCGTTAAAATCCCATAAAAAATACCGCCTTTCATTCCCATAAAGGCTAACGCTGCCGCGCATACCGTACTAATGATGCATAAAATAATTAACTGGGCCTTGATAAACGTTTTCACATAAAGGATAACTTTTTTCCCAATCTCCCTGACGCCCTTAAACTCTTCCTCCTCCCTCAGCTTTAAAATCATTTTATCATAATCTTTCATAATTAAGAGCACCGCAATAAACATTACCACGAAAAAACTCACAAAACTAACGATATTTTTCATGCAATCCACGGACTTCCCCATAATCGTGGGTAAAATCTTTACCTCAAGATTTTCTACAAATATGTTTACCTGCTCCAGCACAAACCGCTCAACCTCCACGCCGTCCACTCCAAACTGCTTTTCCATCATATTACAGCAGTCATCCAGAAAATGATTTAATTCCTTCTGATAATCCGGCATTTCCCCCGCCAGCTTCCCGCCGTTTGTGATAAGCGTTGCCATCAACGCCCACGCCAGTATCACCGCAAGCGCGCTGGCGGAGAACAAAATAAGCCCGGCCAAGATAGGTTTTCGGATTTTTATTTTTTTGTGCAACGCCTGAACCAGCGGATTCAAAAGCCCGGCCAGCAAAAAGGCTAAAATAAAAGGCGACGCAATGGGACTAATATACTTCATCGCCAAATACACTGAAAAACTCACCGCTACCACCACTAAACACTTCCTATTTCCATTTGTTAAATTTACTTTTAACATAAAATCACCCACACTTTGCCAGTCTCATGGAACACTATTGCTAGTATGAGTAATTTCAGTTGAAATATGAATTGATTTTTTTTAAATTTTTCTGGTAAAGAAAGGAAGAAAAATTTTTTCCTCCGGCTGTCTCTCAAAGGTAAGCCGCTTCTTTGTAATCGGATGACAAAAGATGAGCTTATAGGCGCACAGGGCGACGCTCTTACACCCTGCCCGCTGACCGAGCTCCCTTGAGGCCTCGCTGCCGTACTTGCCATCCCCAAGAATCGGCATACCCCTGCCAGACAATTGAACCCGAATTTGATGATGACGTCCCGTGAGCAGCTCCACTTCCACAAGGGAAGCCTCCGCCTCATACTCCGTATTTTCCTCAAGCGCCGCTAAGGTTTTTACCAGCTTATAATTTAAAACCGCCTTTTTTGCTCCCTGAGTATTCTCGTCCACAATCAGAGATTTGTTCGTTTTGGCCTCCTTGAAAAGATAATCCTCCAGCCGCTCCTGCGCCTTTGCAGGCCTCCCGTAAACCACCGCGTAATAGTACTTTTGCATACCGCCGTCGTTTACCTGCCTGCCAAGGCCTGCGGCCGCCTGCTTTGATTTTGCAAATACAAGAAGGCCGGAAACCGGCTGATCCAATCGGTGTACCACGCCAAGATAAGGCTCGCCCCGGCCCGAATACTCAGGACCTTGAAACAGGTAGTTTTTCAGCTCGCTTACCATGTCCTGCTGCCCTACCCGCGCCGTCTGGGTTGCAATTCCCGCCGGTTTAAAAACCACTATGATGTCTTTATCCTCATAAACAATGTTTTTCAACATTCATAATCCCGTCTTTCTCTTTTATGCCTTAAACCGGTAGTATAAATCTACTCTGGCGTTATAACCTCATATTACCTCGTTAGGTATCTAAAAATCTCTTGTTTATGAATTTAACTGAATCCACTGCTGAATTATATTCTCCCAATCCATACCGTCCTGTAAAATACGAAGTACCGTTACAATGCCTTTATTATCATTAATGGTATAAAACAACAGGTGATTGCTTTGAGACTTTATATAAATATCATATCCTCTGTACTGAAAGCCTGTTGCCCTGTGACTGGTTGGAAAATAAGCTAATTCTTCAGCGGCTTTTTTTATTTTTTTAGAAAAATTTTCAGCATATTCACGGTACTTACACCTCTTATATGATGTCAATTTCTTCCCATGCTTCTTCTATCATTTGAACTCTCCCATTTTCCATATCATCAATCGCTTCATCAAGTTTATTAAATAATACGTTCATAGCGTCATTTATTGTATACTCTTGTTTCGCTGTATTTGTTGCTGTTGTCATATATATCACTCTTTCTATTTTTGAAATAAGTCTTATTGCAATTAGTATATATCAAAATTACGATTTTGTATACTGGTAATTTTTCAAGAAAAATCTCTTTTGCTAACAAAACATCTGGCAGGACAGTATGATTATTTTATTTTTTACACCTTAAAGCGATATTCTGCGACCAGTTTTGTGTTTCTCGTTTTCTGGTAGTATTCAACCTTTCTATTCCTTGTCATTTTTGAGCCTCAACCTCATTTTTCCTTTTTTATTTTTCTATACCACAAACTACCTTGTGAATTACGGTAGTTTAATAGGTAGTTTTTGACATACTACCAAAATCCAAACTACCAAATTTATAAAAAATAAAAGAGTCCCCTGTTTCATACTCGGAACTCTTGTTATTTTTCTTTTTTCAGTTCTGAAAGGTGCATTTTTAAGATAACTATATGCCAACGATTCACCTATACCAAAAATCTTCATTATATCAGTAGGTATAAGGAACAATTTATTTTTATATTCATCAGGACAATCGAGGCGGTAGTCTTTGTTGGTGCTTTCATTTATCAATCCTACCCTTATTCAAATTAGTCCTGATTTCCCTAGTTTTTCATGTCAGGGAACCAGCGCCATCTCGAATAGGCGATGAGCCCTAGTATCCTATTGTAAGAGTTCGCTTAGTTTTCACCCCATTAAAATCGCTTACTTAAATATTACCTATCTTATAGCACACATTCGGCGGTTTTT
>JAMPGS010000172.1 GCA_023663815.1 Clostridium sp. | reverse complement strand
AGGAAGAGGATAAAACAAAATTTGCAAAAGCACAAAGGAGTTTCTGCAAGGACAGATATTTGACCGAAAAACCTTGATTTTATGCGGTTTTTCGGTCTTTCTTTTTGCTCTGTGAGATTGATATGAGATTCAAAATTTAATACTTTCCATTTATTCCATCATCATCAGAGATTTTCTTGTGAGTAATCGACAAGAATGTTATAATATAACCAATCCGGTAGAACAGCCAAAGCGCTGTCAACGATGATAAACTATAGAAAAAACGAAAACATAAATAAATTATACAAAGTCCTCACCCGCAGTATAGGCGGCGTGACGGAATTTAAGGATTAGGAAACGGAGATAAAGCTATGCGCTACATTGGCGGGAAGTCATTGTTGCTAAACAGCATAATAGAAACAATCCAAAATTATGGTGAAGCCGTAGAATCGGTTATAGATATTTTTTCAGGTTCAGGGGTAGTTGGAAACAGGCTCAAAGAATCAGGATACAACGTATTGTCGAATGATTTTTTGTATTTTAGTTATGTGATTGCAAGGGGAACGCTGGGGATAAATTCGGAGCCCTTATTTAGCGGTTTTGATTTTGACGTTATTGATTATTTGAATCATATAAAATTTGAGGAAACGCCGTATACGCTGGAACAATGCTTTATATATAATAATTATTCGCCAAATGAAAATTGTGAACGGATGTATTTTCAAAATGAAAATGCAATTAAAATTGATTTGATACGTCTGCAAATAGAAGCATGGAAAAAGGAAGGGCTGTTGACGGAGGACGAATACTTTTATCTGCTGGCGGCGTTAATCAATGCGGTTCCATATGTTGCAAATATAACGGGAGTGTTTGGAGCGTATCTTAAATATTGGGATGCAAGGACATACAACAAATTATGCCTTGAGAGGCCGGTGATTATTCCAGCCACCAAAATTCAGATATGCCGCAACGAGGACTATAAGGAAATTTTACCCATGCAATATGATTTGCTTTACGCCGACCCGCCCTATAATTCCAGAGAATATTTGCCAAATTACCATGTGTTGGAGACGATAGCAAAATATGATTATCCGGAAGTAAAAGGCGTGACGGGGCTTAGGGATTATACGCGGCAGAAAAGTGATTTTTGTAAAAAAAATACCGTTTACGATGCGTTTGAAACGCTGATAAGAGACTGCCAAAGCAGATATATATTAATAAGCTACAACAATGAAGGGTTGATTAGCACCGGGGATTTATCGGAATTGTGCAGACAGTATGCGATTAACGACTCGTTCAGGTTATTAGAGATGGATTACCGGAGATATAAGAATAAAATTCCTAATAATAAAGTCGGCTTAAAAGAACAGCTTTATTTTTTAAGGAGGCACTAATGCAGTATATAAAGGCGCCCATGAATTATATAGGAAATAAATATCGGATTATGGGGCAGATGCAAAAATGGTTTCCAAGAAAAATAAATTTGATGGTAGATATTTTTTGCGGAGGATGCGACGTCACGTTTAACACGGCCGCAAAGGAACATATTGCCAATGACTTAAATTTTTTTGTGATTGATATTTACAAGGAATTTCAAAGGCTGGGAATGAACGAGGCAGTTGAACAGATAGAAAAAACAATCGATAATTGGAAGTTGACAAAGGAAAATAAGGCAGCCTATGAAAATTTTCGGGATTACTATAACAAGACGAAAAATCCGTTGGACTTGTACGTTTTGATGTGCTTTAGCTTCAATTATCAATTTCGTTTTAACTCGTCGCATGAATACAATAATCCTTTTGGAAAAGCCCGAAGCTCGTTTAATGGTGTTATGAGGGAAAATTTAATCAAATTAAGCGGAATTATTGAGCAGGTGCGGTATACCTCGTGGGATTTTAGGGAGTTTGATTATGATTTGATGCGGCCCGGAGATTTTCTTTACGCCGACCCTCCGTATCTGATAACCTGCGGCAGCTATAACGACGGGAAAAGGGGTTTTAAGGGCTGGGGAGAAAAGGACGAGAAGGAATTATATGAGATTCTCGATATGTTGTCCGAAAAAGGAATAAAATTTGCGTTGTCCAACGTATCCCATCATAAAGGAGAAAAGAACAGTATTTTGCTAGATTGGCGCAAGGAAAGAAAATATCATATGCACAAAATAAATTTTAATTATGACAATTGCAATTATCATACAAAAAATGGCGAAAACAGTACAAGAGAAGTTTTAATTACCAATTATTAGCGGAGGCGGCAAATGGCGGAAAGAACGTTTGGGTGGGTGCAGGAAGCCTATCTGATTTCCAGTCTAAAAAGAGTTATAAAAATATTTTTGTATGATTCTGATGTAAATAAGGAATTACGGTTTGACAAGATTCCGCGCTTAATTGCTGACGAGTATGGAAAGCAAAGATTTATTGACGAGTTATCGATACAGAATATCAGTATTCCCTACACAGATTTAAAGGGAAAGGGCACGCCCAAAGGGTATACAAGGAGCAATGCCCCTTGTTCTGGAATTGTTCAGGCGGCATTGCCGGGGCAGAGGAAGGAATATCAAAGCGACTGGCCGGCAGATTCCTTTTTGCGGTGGGCGGTCAGTATAGGGTTCCTTTACTATGATAGAAGTACTGATGAATGTGCTTTATCCAAATTAGGTATGCCGTATCTCCTGACGGCAGCAATGAAGAAAAAGAAATACTGACAAGAGCATTTTTGTCATATCCGCCTGCTTGCAGGGTACTCTTGTTGTTAGAAGATAATCGCCCCCATACAAAATTTGAAATTGGTGAAAAGCTTGGTTTTATTGGCGAAGCAGGATTTACTTCCATCCCCCAGCATCTTATTTTACAAGGTCTATCTGAAGCAAGGGATGCAAAGGAGAAAAATAAAATACTAGCTGATACGGAAGGAACAAGCGATAAGTATGCGAGAACTATATGCAGCTGGCTTAAGCAATTGGGATGGGTAATTCAACTCAAAAAAGACGTCTCTGCTACTGTAGGGGGAATTGTATACACAGGTACGATTGCGCAGTCATACCAAATTACTTTAGCAGGTATAAAAGCAGTTAAGTATATTAAGGGAACATCAAGATTTCAGCGAATACCGAAAAGGGTGATGTGGGATATGCTGGCGACGAAAGCCGCCGACAGAGACTATTTGCGGAATCGCCGCACCTATCTTTTAAACGCTTTACAGTCAGATTATAGAAGTTTGAAATACCTTAAAAGCTATCTCAAAGGAAAAGAAATATCAGAGACAGAGGATACGATAAAGGACGATATAAGGAAACGGCTAAAGCATGTAAATCACAAATATCTTTTGTTGATTGATTTAGGGTTTGACAGCAAGTCAAATAGGGATTATGAGATACAGACGGCAGAGCTGCTGACCTCCGAGCTTGATTTTAAGGGTGCAAGATTGGGAGATACGCGGAAGCCGGATGTATGCGTGTATTATGGAAAAAACGGATTGATTATCGACAATAAGGCATATGCAAATGGATATACGCTGCCAATGAGTCAAGCGGATGAGATGGCGCGCTATATCGAGGAGAATAAGATAAGGCAGATAGCGGTTAATCCTAACAAATGGTGGCGGATATTTGATGATTCTGTCGAAAAATTTAATTATGCTTTTGTGTCGGGCGAATTTACCGGCGGTTTTAGGGACAGGCTGAAAAATATCTATGAAAGGACAGGAGTTGCAGGAGCGGCGGTAAGTACGGCGAGCCTGTTATTGCTTGCGGAGGAATTAAAATCAGGAAGGCTTGCTTATCCAATGTGTTTTTCTTATTTTGATAAAAATGAAGAGATACGGCTGTCGCCATATGAGGATAAAGATTATAATTTTGAATCATTGAAAATAGCGGAGGAAAGCCATTATGGAGAAGAATAAAAAGACAGGGCGGCGCCGTTTATGCCACATAAAACACCCTCCGCATCCCGCAACCGCAAAACTCATGCGGAATTCTCTTAAATCCCAGCGATTCGTAAAAGGGCTCTTCCCCCCTTTCCGCAATGAGCTGAACGCTTGACCGTCCCCCGGCGGGCGTATGTTTGTCCACATATTCCAGCAGCCTATTCAAAATAGAAGTACCAATTTTCTGTTTTTGAAAATCAGGGCGCACAACCACATCTACAATCATATAATACTGCCCGTCGCCGATTAACCTGCCCATGGCAACCGTTTCATTATCTTTGACTGCAGTTATTGTGTACAAGCTGTTTTTGAGGGCGTTTTTTGCCTGCGCTTGCGAGAAGTTTGTCCAGCCGACGCTTTCACGCAATTGACGGTATTCTTTATAGGTTAAAATGTTTTCATAATATTTCATGGGAGCCTCCTGTCAAAAAGCATGTGGCATGGGGTTTGTTGCTGAAAGCTTTTGCAGTCTATCTTACCATATTAGTGCGTATTTGTGCGTAAAATTTAGCGGGAACCGGGGCCTAAGGTCAGCATCGAATTGATAAGTTATGGGCCGGCAAACCAGCATTGAATTAAGAGCCCGTATGGAAAACCCTTGCAGTATATGTTAATATAATTACATAATAAATGATAAGCGTAAAAAATTATTACATGAAAGGGCATAAAACCGTGAACGAGTGGTTCACCATAGATAAAATTGACGAGGAAACATATATTATTAGCGAGTATCGGCACCCTGAGGAAACGCATTGTTATCTGCTAAATGGAAATAGGCGCAGCCTATTGATTGACACAGGGCTTGGCGTTTCCAACTTATATGCGGAAATAATAAAGCTTACCGGCAAGCCCATTACAGCGGCGGCAACGCATATTCACTGGGACCACATAGGAGGACACAAGTATTTTCCAGATTTTTATGCCCATGCGGCGGAGTTAAATTGGCTTAACGGGGAATTTCCTTTACCAATAGAAGCGGTTAAGAAAATGGTGGCGAGAAATTGCGATTTGCCGGAGGAC